>QHZO01000217.1 GCA_003224695.1 Acidobacteriota bacterium | reverse complement strand
GCCAGCGCGCCCACGATCGTGAACATCTCCAGGAACATTCCCACCTTCAGATTCGTGATGTGATCCCGAACATAAGCCGAAGCCGAGCCGCTGGAGGTAGCGATGATGGAAAGAATGCTGAGAGCGATGGCGTGCTTGATGTCCATCCCCAGGAGTGTCAGGGCGGGGATGAGGATAACCCCCCCGCCCATGCCGGTCATGGCGCCTACAAACCCCGCAAGAAGAGATGTGGGAAGCAACCAGTGGAAAGGGATCATCGTGACCTGATGTGGCGCGAGGTTCCTCTTGTGGCTCGTCGCATTTGCCTAAGGAGCGAGGCACAGTCTAGCGGGTCGGGACGGGCAAAGCAAAGGGCTTTTGAATGGTTCCATTGAGAATGGTGGCCCAGCGCCAATTCGAAGGGCGAATGGCGTGGATGCGGGCGGGTACCGGCTATTTTTCAGGGCCAAAGATTGACAAGTTATGCCCGTCGGGATCGCGGAAGTTAGCTGCCCAGAAAGGGCCGGCGACGTTGCGCGGCTCAACAAAGAACTCCACGCCGCGCTGGCGCAATGCCTCGCAGGCTGGCCGAACTCCTTCCACCGAAAAGACCACTTCCGTCGCACCCGCCGCCGGCTGGCTCGCTCGAAGCAGCGGCAGGCTTAACATGAGGGTGACGCCACCGCCGTCGAGAAACACGAAGTTGGCCGATTGGTCCTTGACGCTCATCCCCAGTTTGTCGCGATAGAACTCGACCGAGCGGGCCAAGTCCTTCACCCCAAGCATGACGGCGTGGATTTTTCCAAGTTTGATGTCCGGCACGGAACCTCCGTGGTGCGCCTGGAATCGTCCGCCGACTTGGCGGGAGGTAGGGGCGAACGCCGTTCGCCCCTACAGCCCGCCTATTCCTCTTCTTCTTCCTTGCCCACCCCGGCGGCCTTCGAGGCGCCGACAATCTTGTCTGCGATGTGTTGCGGCACGATGTCGTAGTGGGAAAACTCCATCGAGTACGTTCCCCGACCCTGGGTCATGGAGGTCAGGTCGGAGGCGTACGTCAGCATCTCGGAGAGCGGCACCTGGGCTTTGACAATCGCAGAGCCACTCTTATTGTCCATGCCCTGGATGCGCCCGCGGCGGCCGTTGAGGTTCCCCATGATGTCGCCGGAGTTTGTCTCCGGCACCGTGATCTCCACGTTCATAATCGGCTCGAGCAAACACGGCTTCGCCTGCTCCATGCACGCCTTGAAACCTTTCGAGCCGGCGAGCTTAAAGGCGATCTCCGAGGAATCAACATCGTGGTAGGAACCGTCGTAGAGAATGACGCGGAAGTCCACCACCGGATAGCCCGCGAGATACCCTCTGGCCGCGGCCTCGACAATGCCCTTTTCGACCGCGGGGATGAAATTCTTGGGAATGGCGCCGCCGAAAATATCGTTGACGAACTCGAAGCCGGCGCCGCGCGCGAGCGGCTCCAGCTTGATTTTGCATTCGCCATACTGCCCGTGGCCGCCGGTCTGCTTCTTGTGTTTGCCCTGCGCGTCAGCCTTGGCGCGGATGGTTTCGCGGTAGGGGACTTTGGGCGCTTTGAGCGTCACTTCCACGTTGAAGCGCTTCTTGAGCTTGGCGACCGCGACCTCGACGTGCTGCTGGCCGGACCCGGCGATGAGAAACTCTTTCGTCTGCCCGTCGCGCGAGAAGCGCAGCAGCGAGTCTTCCTCGAGCATGCGATGAATGGCCGAAGAAAGTTTGTCCTCGTCGCCGCGCGACCTCGGCTCGATGGCGAAGGAGATGGCGGGCTCAGCGAGTTGGAGCTTGGGATAGATGATGGGAGCGCCTTTGTCCCCCAGCGTGTCGCCGGTAAGCGTATCTTTCAGCTTCGCCACCGCGCCCAGGTCCCCGGCGCGCAATTCCGCCACGGGCACCTGCGTCTTCCCCTGAACGACCGCGATGTGCGAAAGCCGCTCCCCGCCGCCTCGCGTAAAATTCACCAAATTCGCCTCATTCTTCACCACGCCCGACATGACGCGGAAATAGCTGACGCGTCCGGCGAAGGGGTCCGCGACGGTCTTGAAGACGAACACGGAGAGAGCTTGGTCGTCGGCGATCCGGCGCTTCACGGGCTCTCCGCCTTCGCTCGCGAATCCCTCCGCCTCCGAGCGGTCTGCCGGCGACGGCAAAGCATCCGCTATAAAGTTCAGCAGGTTCTCGCTCCCTATGTTCGAGAGGCCCGAGGTGGCCAGCACCGGAAATACGCGCCGATCGAGGACCGCCTGCCGGAGGCCCGGCACCAGGTCGTCGAGCGGGATGGTGCCCTTCTCGAAGAATTCCTCCAGCAACTTGTCGTTGCCTTCCGCCACCATTTCGACCAGCGCTTCGTGCGCCTCATCGGCCGCGGCGCGAAGCTCCGCCGGAATCTCGGCTTCCTTGGCCTTGCCGGAACCATGGGCGTCGTAAAGGCAGGCTTTCATCCTGACCAGGTCCACGACACCCTTGAAGTTCCTTTCCTCTCCCAAGGGCAAGACGACAGGGACGACGCCGCGTCCGAAGGCCGACTTGGCGGCTTCGAGCGAGCGCTCGAAGCTTGCCCGGTCGCGGTCCAACTGATTGATCACCAACGCGCACGGCAGGCCGTGCTTATCCGCGAGTTTCCAGGCCTTTTCCGTTTGCACTTCCATTCCCGCCACGCCGTGGATCAAAAGCAGGGCGGCGTCGGCCGCCACCACCGCGCCTTCCGTCTCGTGAAAGAAGATGTTGTACCCGGGCGTATCAATGAAATTGATTTTGGATTTGCCCCACTCGGCGTGGGCGAGCGCCACGCTGATCGAGACCTTGCGCTGAATCTCTTCCTCGTCGTAATCGGTTACGGAGGTCCCCTCGTCCACTTTCCCGAGCCGGTTGACCATGCCGGCCGTGAAGAGCAGCGCCGAAACTAATTGCGTCTTGCCCGTGTGGCCGTGGCCGACAAGTGCGACGTTGCGAAGGTTGGTGCCGTCGTAAATTTTCACCCAAAGCTCCTTCGAAGGACCTGCCCGTCGGCTGACGGGTGACATCGCTCCGCCGTCCGACGCCCCGTTCGGATTCGCCCGGCCGGATTGCGCGAGAGGTGCTCTCCCTGCGGAGAATTTCAGACGCGAATGAAACCCGCATCCTAACACAAGCTTTGACAGCGCTTCAATCGAAGCGGGCCCCGGGCAGTGTCCTAATTCGATTTTCTAGGGGCAAAAACGGCGCGTCACATCCTGCCGCCGCGCGACGTGGGCCGTTCCCTCTTTCGGTGCCGATTCCGACCTCTCCGACCAAGGGCCCATAAGAGGTCCACCAGCACAAATACCACGACGATGGTGCCGAGCAGCTCGATACTATAGGCGTCAGGGAAGGGCATCATTTTCCGATCCTCTGTATGAATCGTATTCCCAAGCCGTGCAATCAGCAATGCTACGGGAGTGCCACCACGGAGGTGCCGTTAACTGGCGAGCAAATCAGGGACTTTCAAGAGCAGCCCCCAGGAACACAGAATTAGGACAACACCGGGCCCCGAGGGCGTCCCTGCGGCCCGCCGGGCTCGGAGCCGGATTCACAACGACGGGGCGAGAAAGATCGCGGGCGCATAACTTTATCACATAAAGTACTTGACAGGGCTTGAAGAAAACGGTAGATTGGCAAGTATGGATACGCGATCGCCTCACTCCCCGCGCGCGATTCTATCTCCCGCCGTGGACCCCCACGCCATGGAGAACCTGCGCTTTATCCGCGAGACCATGGAGCGCTCCTCGGCGTTTACCGCTGTCCCCGGCTGGGGCGGCGTGCTGATTGGTCTGACGGCGGTGGCGGCATCTGTCTTGGCGGCACGGGAATCGGCCCCGCGCGGGTGGCTCGCCGTTTGGCTGGTGGAAGCAGCCGCCGCCATTGTCATTGGGAGTCTGGCCGTGGCGCGGAAGTCGCGAGCCGCAAACCTGAGGCTATTCTCCGGCCCATCGCGCAAGTTTGCGCTGAGTCTTTCGCCTCCGCTCGTGGCCGGCGCGCTCTTGACGTTGGTCCTCTACCAGGCGGGCCTCGAAAGCTTCCTGCCCGGCATGTGGCTGCTGCTTTACGGTGCCGGAGTGGTCGCGGGCGGCGCTTTTTCGGTGCGGATCGTGCCGGTGATGGGCCTCTGCTTCATGCTGCTTGGCGCGGCAGCGCTTTTCTCGCCCGCCGGCTGGCAGAATGGGTTCTTGGGAGCCGGCTTCGGCGGCCTGCACATCGTCTTCGGAGGGGTCATTGCGAAGAGGTATGGTGGCTAAGCAACGAGTGACGGTTCGAGCGCCCGAGAGCGGATACAAAGGCGACGCGAAAGGAGTACGCAGCGTGCTTTCCCGGTGGCTCGAACGGAAACCCTTGGAGTTTGACCGCCTGATTCACGAGCGGATGCGCCTGGGCATCCTCAGCGCTCTCGCGGTCAACGATTCGCTAACGTTCAACGAGTTGAAAAACCTGTTGCGCACCACGGATGGCAACCTGAGCGTTCACGCGCGCAAGCTCGAGGACGCCCAGTACATCACTTGCGTGAAATATTTCGACGGGCGCCTGCCCAAGACGGAATTTCGCCTCGCGGGCGCCGGCCGGCGGGCGCTCGAGCGATATCTGGATCAAATGGAAGCGCTCATCCGGGTGACGAGGGAAAGGTAGTCCGCGCCAAAATTTTTTCTTCAGGTGCTTTATGGAACAAAGCTCTTCGCGGAATCCAGATCTCCAGGACCTCCACGTCGGCATCATCATGGACGGCAACGGCCGCTGGGCGAGGCGGCAGGGCCTGGCCCGCCTGGAGGGCCACCGCGCCGGAGCGCTGGCGGTCCATCGCTCGATCGCGGCGGCCCGGAGTTTGGGCGTCGGCGTGCTGACGTTGTTCGCTTTCTCGGAAGACAATTGGCAACGCGCGCCTGGCGAAGTCGCGACACTGCTTGAACTTTTCGAGGATTTTCTCCGGGAAGAAACCGATTGGCTTCGCGCTGCAGCCATCCGGTTGAGCGTGATTGGCCGGCGAGACCGCTTGCCGCATTCGCTTGTTGAAGCAATCGAGCACGTCGAAGAATTGACCGCGGCAGGCCGGGCGATGGACCTGCGGCTCGCGATTGACTATTCGGGCCGGCAGGCCATCCTGCGAGCGGCCGAGCGCGTTGGCGATGGCTCGCCGGTCACCGCGGAAGAGTTCTCACGCCTTCTTGCTGGCGCGAGCCACGCGCCGGCAGCGTCGGTTAATATTGACCTCTTGATTCGGACGGGCGGAGAGCGCCGCCTGAGCGACCTCCCGCTTTGGGAAGCGGCCCACGCGGAACTTTACTTTACAGACCGGATGTGGCCGGACTTTGACGCCTCCGACCTCGCCCTGGCGCTCGACGATTTCCGCCGGCGCGAGCGCCGCTTCGGCCGAATTCCGGAATTGGCGGCCACTTGACCTTCAATGTGGTCTGACCGATGGATTCCCGCTTTCGCGGGAATGACTTATTAGTGGTTTCAATTCCCATGATGTCGTCATTCCCGCGAAAGCGGGAATCCAGGAGGAAATTAGATGAAGAACGAATGGTTTCGAGTATGGGGCTGGATTTACCGCCCGGCGGCTTTGCCCGGCTGGATCGCCGTGGCGCTGACGCTCGCCTTCGCGGTGAACGTATTTCTGGCCGTAGACCGTCATTCACACTCCGTTTCGGACACGCTCTACGGCATTTTTCCATACTGGGTTCCAGCCTTCGGAATCCTCAATTGGATAGCATCGAAGACTTCGTTCAAAGCATCGTAGGGGCGGGGTTTATCCCCGCCCTTTCCAGGGGCACCCACAAGGGGTGCCCCTACAGCCAATTTGCAGAGGAGCGACTACCGTGGTAGATGGAGCTCGGGACAAATGGGGGTTGCTGGCCGCGCCGGTCATTCTGGGCATATTGGCCGATGCCTTGCTGCGAGCGCTGCCTTGGGGACTGAACGTATCATTATGGGTTTCGGCACTCGTCGTCTTCGTCGTCTGGATGGGATGCGGCAAGGCGGAGCTTTGGACAAAAGGCGGATTTTGGCTGCTCCTGCCAAGCCTGCTATTCGCCGCGGATTTCATCTGGCGGGACTCGCAGCCGCTCGCCATGCTCGACCTGTTCGCGCTGTGGGTGACAGCGTCGCTCGCCGTCTTCAGGGCTCAAGGGGGGCAAATCTTCGCCGGCGGCTTAATCCACTTCGCCTTGGGCGCCGTCATCGCGACTTTCAATGCTTTCCTGGGCGTTGGGAAGGCATGTTGCCCGGTCGGTGGCGAGGGAGGGCGCCGGCCGCCGCGCGAGGGTTGCTTTTGGCCGTTCCGCCGGTGATCGTCTTCGCCCTGCTCTTAGCGAGCGCCGACGCGGTGTTTGCGGCGTTCCTCCGGAATATCTTCCGCTTCAACCTCCTTACACTTCTCTCGCATGTCTTCCTTCTCGGTTTTTTCGCCTGGACGTCAGCCGGACTCCTCAGAGGCCTGCTGATTGGAAATGAGCTCTCTTGGACTGCGAAGATCCAACCGCCGCAAATAACGCTCGGCGCCGTCGAACTGGGCATGATGCTGGGAGCCGTCAACCTGACTTTTCTCGCCTTCGTGATCGTCCAATTTCGTTACTTCTTCGGCGGAGCCGGGCTCGTCCAGGCGACGACGGGCCTGACGTTCGCCGAATACGCGCGGCGCGGGTTCTTCGAGCTCGTCACCGCTTCGGCGCTGGTGCTGCCGCTGTTGCTCGGCTGCCACTGGTTGTCCGCCAAGAACTCTTCGCGCCATGGGCGGCTTTTCCGCATACTTGCGGGAGTATTGCTCGCCCTTGTCTTTGTCGTAATGCTCTCGGCGCTCGAGCGGATGCGGCTTTATCAATTCGAATACGGAATGACCGAGCTGCGCCTTTACACGACGGCTTTTATGGCATGGCTCGCGGCGGTTCTGATTTGGTTTGCTCTGACGGTCCTAAGTGGTCGGCGCCAGCGCTTTGCGGGTGGGGCACTGGTTGCAGGCTACGTGCTCGTTGTGGTGTTGCACCTCATCAACCCGAATGCACTGATCGCCAACATCAACACCGCTCGGGCGCGCACAGGCCAGCGCTTTGACGCGCGCTACGCGGCGTCGCTCGGCGCGGATGCCGTCCCGCCGCTCGTGGCCGCTCTGCCCGATCTTGCGGCAGGCGACCGCTGCCTCATACGCGAGCGGCTGCTCGCGCGTTGGTCCGGCCTGCCTGCGCAGGCAGGCTCGGAATCGGCTGACTGGCGATCCTGGAACGCCTCGCGCTCCGAGGCGCGAAGAATCGTTCGCGAAAACCAGCCGATGCTTACGAACCTTCCGTGCCCGCATCAGTAGGGGCGAACGGCGTTCGCCCCAGTCTGTCCGCGAACGGCGTTCGCCCCCCTCTGGCGGCGCACAGCGTCCGCCCCCTTGCCGTCCGCGTCTAGGGGCGCGCGCCGCGCGCCCCTACAAATTTCAGCAACCTAACCAGGGATCTGAATGTTTAGGGTCGTGCCATTGGACCAGAGCGGTCCCGTTCACTTCCTTCCAGGACGGAAAAGATAAACGTAGATTCCGCCGATGGCGACCAGCAGCGCGCCCCACCAAATGGGGGCATGGAGGTTCGAGAGGACAGTATCCGGCGGATGGGAAAATTCAGAGAGGCCGCTAAAGAAAATCAAGATCCCATAGATGAGCAGTTGGACGCCGATAAAAAACCACACGGGAATAATGTGGTGCTCGCGGTGCGCCGGTTCCTCGACGTCCGCGACGACTTGGCGCCCACCTCCTCGGTTTCGATCCCCTCGCGGTTCGGTTTCCATAAGTTGTCAGCCCTCAGCTATCAGGCCTCAGTGTCGATGGTCTAAGGTCGAGAGTCCAAGGTCTTAACCACCGGCTTTCGACTCTCGACCTTCGACTCTTTCATCGGAAAATCCACTGGAGGACTAGAAATATACCGAAGCAAATGCCGGCCCAAAAGATCGGCCGCTGGACGAGCGGCAGATGGCCTTCGCTCGGAACTTCTGTCAGGCCCATGACGAGGCCGCGCAACTCGCCCTCCGGCCGCGGTTCTGTTGCCGCCGTGACGATCACGGAAACGGCCACGACCATGACGAATGCCCAGAGCGCCTGCCACATCTGTTGCGCGAGGGGCTTGGCCCCGGCATAGAAGCAGAACCATGCCACGCTGCTCGGATGTTCGCGGATGATCACGAAGATGCCGATGGCGGTCGAAATGCCCGCCAGCAGCCCCCAGAAGCCCGCCGCTTTGGTGGCGCGCTTCCAGAGCATTCCGATGATGACGGTGCCGAACAGCGGAGCGATGAAAAAGCTGAAGAGCGCCTGGACGTAATCCATCAGGCTTCCGAAACGGTTCACGATGTACGCCGCGCTGATGCTGACGATAACACCGATGATCGTGCACCAGCGGCCCATGACGAGATAGTGCGCGTCAGTGGCGTTCTTCTTCATGAAAGGTCGGTAGAGGTCGTACGTCCACACGGTGGCGAAGGCGCTGACGTTGCCGGCCATGCCCGACATGAATCCCGCGATGAGCGCTGTGATGCCCAGGCCCAGCAAGCCGGGGCCCAGATACCGCGCCATCATCAGCGGCAGCACTTGGTTATAGTCGTGCTGCCCGGCTGTCGCCACGTTGGCAGGATAAAGATGGAAAGGAAGCACCGCCAAGCCCAGCAAGCCGGGCAGAATCACGATGAACGGCACGGCCATCTTGAAGAACGCGCCGATGATGGGCGCCGTTTTTGCCGCGCGAATATCCTTGGCCGCGAGGACGCGCTGCACCACCAGAAAGTCCGTCGTCCAGTACCCCATCGAAAGCACGGCGCCGAGGCCGAAAACGATGGCCACCCACTGCACGCCCATGGGGTTCTGTGAAGGGTGAAGCATCGGCCCCCACATGTGGGTGAAATCTTCTCCTGGAAAATTCTCCTTGATGCGCGCGACCATTCCCGACCAGCCCCCGGCCTCCACCAGCCCCAGGATCGGAACCAGCAGCGCCCCCAGCCAGATCAGGAAGAATTGGACCACCTCGTTGAAGATGGCCGAATAAAGCCCTCCGAGCGCGACGTAGACGCCCACCGTCAGCGATGAAACCCAGATGCTGAAGTGAATGTTCCACCCCAGGATGACCTGCATCACCACCGCCATCGCATACATGTTGACACCGGACATCAGGATCGTCATCACGGCGAAGGTGATGGCGCTCAGGCCGCTCGTGGCGTGGCCGTAGCGCAGCTCGAGATAGCCGGGAACCGAGTGGGTTTTCGAGATGTAATAAAACGGTATCATCACGATGCCGAGGAAGAGCATCGCCGGAATGGCGCCCACCCAATACCAATGCGCGGCCAGAATGCCGTATTGGTAAGCGTTGGCGGCCCAGCCCATGAGTTCCAACGATCCGAGGTTGGCGGAAATAAAGGCGAGTCCGGCGACCCACGCGGTCATCTCGCGCCCGGCGAGAAAAAAGTCCTCGCCGCTCTTCGTGTATTTTTTCAGGTAAAAACCGATGCCGAGGACCATCACGAAATAAACGGTCACAATGGCGAGGTCCACGGGGTGGAGAGAAACCATCCCGCCGGACTCAGCGAGCATCGCGGGCGCAAGGATCGAAGGATTCATCGAGGGTTCGTAAGCTGTAGCGGCGATGTCCTCATCGCCGAATTGTTCGAGCTCGCGACGGCGGGGCCTGCACTGAGCGAAGCCGAAGTGACGCCGCCGCTACAAGGCCATTCATCATGACGGCGGCCCCCGGAAACTGTCAAGACCTTGATGCTTGACTCGTTTCGACATTTCATGGGACGCAATTGGCGCGGCCCCGCTGGGCCGGTCCTCAAATGAAGTCTGCGAACTCCCGCTGGCCGTTGCCATCGGTTTCTCGGCCTATCTGCAGGCCCTTCAGCTTGCCGATATCGACGACAGCGCCATAACGCATGAAAACCTCGAAAAAGCGCTCGAAGTTAGCTCCCCAGTAGACCATTGCGCAGGACATGGGCGCCCCCTTTCCTCCGTCCTGGCCTCCTACTAAGAAACGTAGCCGGGTATCGTACAAGAAACAGATAGCTGCTGCCTTCCCGAATACATATCTCTTCCAATGGTCGGTATTGGTGGCAACCGGAACTAACGCTAGCACCTCAGACCCGTGGAGCCTGTGCGCCTCATCACACTTCCTTAGCCAATTCTTTATGGTCGTTCCGTGCTCTTGGTCAGCACCATAGGGTGGATTGACATAGATTGTCGGGAAATTCCAGGACTCCCTCAGCCCATCATGTTCCGGCAGTAAGTATTCCACCCGCGCCTTCACCACCGAAAAGCGTTTGGAGCATGGGTCAAGGTCGACTGTGCCTCCGAAAACTTCCCTTACCGCTTCAACGTACTTTTTCGGAGTACCCCAGTCCCTGCTGTGCCCAACGACCTTTCTCCCTGCTGTCATAGTTCGTGGACAGCCCGCCAGCCTTTACCGCGCAATCGCGAGAGCTGCGACCTCAATTCTGGCATCGTACCGCGGTCGGGCGCAATAACGTTGAACCATCCTTCTATCACGGTCCGGTTTTTCCTGAAGTAAGTCTGCAAAACTTGATCCGCCTCGTACCCCATCTGAACTTTTGTGAATTTATTCTTCTTCTTGTCGGCCGAATAGCTTGCAAGGAAGGCTTCCCTCGCCGGAATCAGCATCGGTTCGGGCCGGAGTAGGAGTTGTGTTATGAACTGGGCCAGTCCCTGGTCAGTTAGGAAAATTAGCCAATCGTACGATTGCGCGAGCACTTTGAGTTCCTTGTTATGGTCATCCGAAGTGAACCAGTTCCCGTGATTGCTAACTACTCCGACCGTAAGGATGAAGTCCCGCAGAAGTTCCCTGTCGTCAGATGCAATAACCTCCGTAAGCAGCTCCAAGTAAGCCTTCGAGTACATAAGCCCGGTGGATTTGTAGATGAGGCCGTGAAGCTCGCCGGATGGGGTACGTACCTTCTGGAGGGACGAGACGGACTTGGCCACGTAAGCCCCTTGTTTGGCCTTTTCGATCGTCTGTGGACCCTTCTTCATCCCCTCTTCGACGCCAACTCGTTTACACTCAAAGATTGCGTACCGCTTCGCTCGCACTAGCGAATCCAAGGTGGCGACAAGGTTGGATCGGGGGCCGCTCGCTACCACACACGAATTTCTGAGGACCGCGTTCGAGGTGAGCAGAACATTGCCAGACCTATCGAAGCCCGCCACCGAGATGCCACGCTCGTCGACTTCGTCCAGAATCCTCTTTGATGAAATGGGTGACGCGCCTACCAATTTTATCCTTTGCTTTCGAAGTTTTGCGTGAAGCGAGTACTCGACGTTGTGAGTGATTTCGGGATTGCCGTACTCGGGCAAGGCCGTCTCTATAGCCACTGAATGTTCAAATCCCCAGGACTTAAGGACATAGAACGTGATGATTTCCACGAGCGTCCCGAGCGCCCTTCCGGCCGCCTTTTTCGCATCCTTCGTATAATGGAAGACCTTCTCAGCTAAAACCTTCTGGAGATGGTCAACTGATTCGTAAGTCATAGGGCGCGGGCGGCGTCGCTGAACACGCAAGCGATTGTATCACGCGAAGCGGAAGGGGTACTCAGAGGCGACGTGGGCATTCCCGACTAGCCTTGGAGCGCCCACAGATAGTGGAAGCCTCCGGCACAAATTGAGCCGGTACCCACATTATTTCTCCTGGCCGTAGGTCGAATGATACCGGTCGTACCACTTGCGCGCCTCTTCGGCGGCCAGCGGTTCGGGTTTGCCGAGGAGCAGCGCCAGGAAGCACGTTTTGGCGACGTCTTCGAGCATGACGGCGGCCTTCAGAGCGTCGCGCGGAGTCTCGCCAAACGTGAACGCGCCGTGGTGCGCCAGCAACACTGCCGGCGCCCGGGTTTTGTGCTTAAGAATCGCTTCGCCGATGTGGTCACCCTGATTATCCACGTAGGGCGCGCAGGGGATTCCGTCGCCGAACTCGTCGGCGATGGCGGTGAGATAAGCCGGTATCGCCCGTCCGAGCAGCGCAAACGCCGTGGCGTAATTCGAGTGCGTGTGGATGACGCCGCCGACCTCGGGACAATGGCGGTAAAGATAAAGGTGGTGCGGCAAATCCACGGAAGGTTTGTAACGCCCTTTGACTTTGCGGCCGTCGAGGTCGGTCACCACAAGGTCCGCCGGGCGGAGCGAGTCGTAGTCCACGCCGCTCGGCTTGATCAGCACGAGGCCGCGCTTGCGGTCAATGCCGCTCGCGTTCCCCGCGTGCACGGTCACGAGGCCCGAGCGAAAGATCTCGCGGTTGGCCTTCCAAACTTCCCGGCGGAGGTGCTCGAGCGTTGGCATGGTAGCAAGCTTTCAGTTGTCAGCCGTCAGCTTTCAGCTTTCGGTCATCGGTCCTCAGTATTCGCTACGCGGCAAGAGCCCCGGGCAAACGGATGCCCGGCCTTTGTTCCTCTACTGACGACTGACAACTGACGACTGACAGCTTTTCTTCAGCTCTTTCAACCGCTTCATCACATCATTTGCTCCACGCCCGAAGTAATCGTGGAGTGTTTGGTATTCCTTGAACAAGCGATCGTAGATTTCGCGATGCCCCTGCCGCGGCTTGTAAACCAATTTCTGGGTGTGCGCCATTTTCTCAGTCGCTTCGAAAATCGTGTCGTAGCCGCCCGCGGCTCGCCCCGCCGCCACCGCCCCGTGCATGGCGGCGCCGAGCGCCGAGCACGTTTGAAGATTCTTGGCCAGCCGAATTTCGCGCCCCGTGACGTCGGCGAAAATCTGCATGAGCAGACGATTCTTTTCCGGCAAGCCGCCGCAGGCAACAAGGTTTTTCACCGGGATGCCTTTCGATTCGAAGGCTTCGACGATGGTGCGCGTGCCAAAGGCCGTAGCTTCGATGAGCGCGCGGTAAATTTCCTCGGCGCGCGTCGCGAGCGTCATGCCGAGGATCACGCCCGTCAAGTCCACGTCCACCAGAACCGAGCGGTTGCCGTTCCACCAGTCGAGCGCCACCAGGCCCGACTCTCCCGGCCGAAGCGCCGCCGCGTGTTTTTCGAGTTCCGCGGTGACATCGCGCCCGCCGGCTGACGGACGCGCCCCCTTCCAGATGTATTCCGGGACGCCGTGCTCGAAAAACCAGGCGAAGATGTCACCCACCGCCGATTGGCCCGCCTCGTATCCCCACAACCCGGGCACGATGCCGTCTTCGACCGTGCCGCACATGCCCTCGACCATCTGCCGGTTGGTCCCGAGCAGCATGTGGCAGATGGAGGTGCCCATGATCATCACGAGCGACCCGGCTTCGGTGACGCCGCAGGCCGGCACGGCGACGTGCGCGTCCACGTTGCCAATCGAGACGGGAGTGCCCTCGGGCAAGCTGGTCTTTCGCGCCCAGGCAGGAGCGAGGCCGCCGGCGCGCCCGCCGAGCGGGAAATAATCTTCCGTCAGCTTTTCCTCGACGACGTTTTCCATGCGCGGATGAAGCGCCCGGAAGAACTCGCGCGTGGGGAATCCGCGGCTTTTCACCCACATGGCTTTGTAGCCCGCCGTGCAGGTGTTGCGCTTCTCGACTCCGGTCAGTTGCCAGACGATCCAGTCGGCCGCCTCGATGAAACGGTCCATGGCCTCGTAAATCTCCGGCGCTTCGTCGAGGACCTGGAGAAGCTTTGAGAAAAACCACTCGGAGGAATACTTGCCGCCGTAAATGCGAATGAATTCCTCATTCCGCGCGCGGCCGATTTCGTTGATGCGGTTGGCCTCAGCCTGCGCGGCGTGGTGCTTCCATAACTTGACCCAGGCGTGCGGGTGCTTGCGGTATTGTGGGAGGTAGCAAAGCGGCGTGCCGTCGCGCTTCGTGGGCATGGGGCTTGAGGCCGTGAAATCCGTGCCTATGCCAATGACGTTTTCGCCTTTGACGCGCGCCGCCTTGAGCGCCTTGGGGACGCCTTTTTCGACCACCAGGAGGTAGTCACGCGGATTCTGGAGCGCCCAGTCGGGCTCGAGCCTGGGGCCCTTCGGCAGCCGTTCGTCAATCACGCCGTCCGCATAAGGCACAATGGCGGAGGCGATTTGCTCGCCGTCCCGCACCCGCACCACGACCACACGACCGGACTCCGTGCCGTAATCAATACCCAACGCGACTTTGTCCTTGCCCATGCTGATCCCCGCTTTCGGCGGGCGACGACGCATCACCCGGGCCGGGATGCGCTCACCGTAATGGACTGCTCGGCGCCTGTCAAGCCATCCGCCGGATCGAGCAGGGCACCCGGTGGTTAGTGGCAAGTGGCTGGTGGCAAGCCCCAGCAACCCGACGGTCTGCTTGCCACTAGCCACATACCACTAGCCCCTATTATTTCTCAGGCTTCATACTTCAGACTTCACACTTCATCCTTTATACTTCGGGCTTAAGCTTGTATGCTGGACGCTTCCAGAATTCCCATGCCCTCTGCCACCATGCAGGCGATTGTCAAGCCGGAGCCCAAGCCCGGCGCCCGCCTCGAGGAAGTGCGCATCCCAGACCTTGGCCCAGGCGACGTTCTGGTCGAAGTGCGCGCGGCGTCTATCTGCGGCACGGACCTGCACATTTATAAATGGGACCATTGGTCCGCGAAACGGATTCGGCCGCCACTAGTTTTCGGCCACGAATTCTGCGGGACGGTGGTTCGGGTGGGAGCGGAAGTTGAAATCGTGCGCGAGGGGGATTTTGTGTCGGCCGAGATGCACCTGGCCTGCGGCCGTTGTTTTCAGTGCCGGACAGGCCAGCGGCACATCTGCCAGAATGTTCGCATCATCGGCGTGGACACCGATGGCTGCTTTGCGGAATTCGTCAAAATCCCCGAGACGAACATTTGGAAAATCGATCCGGCGATCGCCGTGGAATACGCGGCGGTGCTCGACCCGCTCGGGAACGCTGTGCATACGGTGCTGGCAGGGGAAATTGCAGGACTGAGCGTGGCAGTGACGGGATGCGGGCCGATCGGCCTGTTCGCCATTGCCGTCGCGCGAGCCTCGGGGGCTGGAGCGATTATCGCCACCGAACCCCACCCCTTCCGGCAAAAGCTGGCAGAAAAAGTGGGCGCCAGCATGGTGGTGGACCCCGAAACGACCGATGCCGTGGCCGAGGTCCTGGCCGCGACCAACGGCGTCGGCGCCGACGTGGTGCTCGAAATGTCAGGCAATCCGCGCGCGGTCCGCCAGGCGTTCCAAATGCTGCGCCGCGGCGGGCGCATCTCCCTGCTCGGAATTCCATCGAAGCCGCTGGAGCTGGACTTGGCCAACGACGTGATCTTTAAAGGCGCCGTCGTGCAGGGCATCAACGGCCGGCGAGTTTTCGAGACCTGGTATCAGATGCAAGCGCTGCTCAAGTCCGGCCGGCTGGACCTTGCCCCGCTCATCACGGACCGCATCGGCATGGCGGATTTCGAACACGGCATGGAGTTGCTACTCTCCGGCAACGCGTCCAAGGTTTTGATGTTCCCGAACGGCAAACCCCCGAAGGAGAGTGGCTAGTGGTTAGTGGCAAGTGACAAGTTCGAACGACTGATCCGTCTGCTTGCCACTTGCCACTAACCACTTGCCACTGATTTCAAGATGCCCAAAGCGCAGCTCCAATACCTCACCGACGAGCTCAACCATCTCCGCCACGAGAAGCTTTACCAGCGCCTCAGAATCTTGGAGACCGAGCAGTTGCCGGTCGCGAAGTTTGACGGCCACAAGGTCATCAACCTCTCCTCGAACAACTACCTTGGGCTCACGACCCACCCCAAGCTTCGTCAGCGGGCCATCGAAGCCACCGAGCGCTTCGGCGTCGGCTCGGGCGCCGTGCGGACGATTGCCGGCACGATGACCATCCACATGGCGCTCGAAGAGAAAATCGCCCGGTTCAAGAATGTCGAAGCGGCGGTGGTCTTTCAATCCGGCTTCACGGCCAACGCCGGCACCGTGCAGGCGATCCTCGGCAAGGACGACATCATCATTTCCGACGAGCTCAACCACGCCTCGATCATTGACGGCTGCCGGCTGTCCCGCGCGGAAATCAAGGTGTTCCCACACAAAGACCTCGACGCCTGCGAAAAGGTGCTGAAGGAAATTGCGGCGCGGCCGGGGCACAAACTGCTCATCACCGACGGAGTCTTTTCGATGGAGGGCGACATCGCGCCCCTGCCGGGCCTGGTCGCGCTCGCCGAGCGCTACGGCGCGATCATGATGATTGACGACGCGCATTCCTCGGGCGTGCTCGGCAAGAACGGCCGCGGCACCGTGGACCACTTCAATCTCCACGGGCGGGTGGACATTCAGGTCGGAACGCTTTCCAAAGCCGTCGGAGCGCTGGGCGGCTACGTGTGCTCGACGCGCGACGCGATTGAATTTCTCTACCATCGCGCGCGGCCTTTTCTGTTTTCAACCTCGCATCCGCCCTCCGTGGCCGCGTCGTGTCTTGCGGCCTTCGAAGTGCTGGATGAGGAGCCGCAACTGATCCAAAGTCTCTGGGACAACACGAAGTTCTTCAAGGAAGGGCTGAAGAGGCTGGGGTTCAATACCGGCATGAGCGAAACGCCCATCACGCCGGTGATCGTCGGCGATGCGGCGTTAGCCCATCAGTTTTCGCGCGAGCTGTTTGAAGCCGGCGTGTTCGCCCAGGGCATCGGATTTCCCACCGTCCCCAAAGGCAAGGCCCGCATCCGCACCATCGTCACCGCCACTCACACGCGCGAAGAACTGGCCCTCGCTCTCGAAATCCTCGAGGCGGCCGGCAAAAAACTAAAAATTATTTGACGGATACTCCCGCCGGCCGGTGATGGGCACGGATCAATGGACCGCTTCAGGTTCCTGAACGGGCGGGGAGAGATCCGCCGGGCGAGGATTCTGCTGGACGCGGTAGAAGTGGTTGAGCGGCACACGGCCCGGGCCAACCGCATACGCCTTGCGAATGGCTTCCGTGACATAAGCTTTGGCGAGCACGATGGAGTCGCGGAGCTGGCGGCCGAGAGCCAGGTTTGAAGCCACGGCCGCGGAAAACGTCCACCCCGTTCCGTGCGTATTATCGGGCTTGATATGGTCACCCACGAACACTTCCATCGCCTTTCCGTCGTAAAAAACGTCCACGGCCTTCTCCAGGTGGCCGCCAGTCACCACCACGGCGCGCGCGCCCATCTCTGCCAACTTTTGGGCAGCCGCCTTCATGCTTTCCTGATTCTCCACCTTGAGGTCGGTCAGTGCGGACGCCTCGGCCAGGTTCGGAGTGATCAGTGTGGCGTGACGAAGCAAATGATCGCGCAGATACTCGAGGCCGGCCTTGTTCAAAAGGTCGGCGCCCGTGGCCGAGCGCCACACGGGGTCGAGGACGGCGGGAAGCGAGGGATTCGCTTGCAGGATTTCCCGCACCACCTCCGCGTTTTCGCGGTTCGCGAGCATCCCGATCTTGACCGCTCTCAGATGTCCGTCGGCGACAAGCGAAAGGATGGTTTCCTTCAAGACTTTCGCGTTCGTCGCGTGGACGGAGGAAACCGACTGCGTGTTTTGGACCGTCAACGCGGTGATGGCGGCCACGCCGTAACAGTTGTGGGCGGCGAAAGTTTTCAAATCGGCCAGTATGCCCGCGCCGCCCGAGGGATCGAATCCAGCAATCGTAAGCACCACAGTTGCCGGCGGATTGGAATGGTGGTTCATGGATGGAGCAGCCCGCCCCGCCACCCAGTCAATCTGGGGGCGATTATAGAAACCCCTCCTGGATTGTCAACTGGAGTTTTCGGGTGGGCGCTGTTTCTCCTCGTCAGGATTTCTCGGAACCCATCAAGGTTTCCGGTCCTTCCCCTTGACTTCAACCGCCGTGTCCGTTGTGAGCTTAAGGGTGATGGGGTCGACGGGCCGTGCGGTGGGATGTTCAGGTTTCAAGTGCGCCGTGAGAACCTGCTCGAGCGTCGCGCGGTTTTCGAGTATGCGGCCGTCCTCAAGAGCCACCAGGGCTCGCCCTTCGCCCTTCCCTTCGATCTGAATATCAAGCTTCAGCCCCTGGGCCGCGAGGGCAACGAGGGGAGGGAAGGACGGCAATTGGTCGAGCCGGGGCGTCAGCGTATCGTTGAAAGAATATTCAATCGCAGCCGCTTGGACGCCCCCGGCCTTCGTTTTGCCGGTGAATCGCATGGTGCTTGTCCCCTGCTCGTCGAAGGGCAGGTCGCGAGAGAGCGGTGGCGCGAGCTTGCGCTGCCATTCCTCGCCGCGCGAAACGTCGTGGTCAGGGTAGAGCCCTTCCCCGGTGACTTGTCCGAGCAAATACTTGAATGCCTCGGAGAGCGGCTCTCGAAAAGGCGCCGGGAATTGCTCCAGCAGGTCGTCCGCGCCCTGCAAGCCCTCAAGCCGTCCTGCCCTGTCGTAACGCAAAGTTAATGACCGCCCGCGGAGGCTCTGAGCGAATTCTTCTTCGCTTTCGAGAAACGCCTTTCGATTAGCCTCGGTCATGTTCTCCGGCATTTGGGATTGGATATCAAACCGCTGGAAACGGCTCTCCACTTCCGCGCCGCTCTCTGGTTGGACGCTTAGAACGGTCATCGCGTTTTCCTGATCGCTCACAAGGTTCGTCGGAATCGGAGGCAAGAAAGCTTCCAGGCCCTTCGGTTCTGTTTCAAGCCGCGATTCGGTCTGGGTGTGTGCGACATAGACGATGGATGCTCCAGGTGAAAATTTCCTGCGAATTCTGATTTTTCCGCCCCACGCGAGGAGCGGGACTGCCGGCGAAAGTTGCAAGAAAGCCGAGACAAGCGCCAATACACGCCGGCGGACAAGCCCCCGGCAGACCCGGACGGGGCTCGACTCGCGCACCCCGTGTCGCATCGGGCGGCAACCGATATTTTCCGATTTTGAGAAAAATTTAGATGGCCGCGACATTCGCCTTTTCGTAGCGGTCCCGGCATCCGCGCGAGCAGAAGTGGAGAGTCCCCGCGGGCAGTTCCAACCGGTGCGAAAGCTTTGTCGAGACAAACGTGCCGCAAATCGGGTCGCGCGCCATCTGCCCTTCGACGGTCCGGCGCGGCGAGCGGGCGGAGGAATTCGCAGCCTGGGAGTCCACTCGCGTGCGCTTGCCACCCGCGAGGCCCTGGACCAAGCGCCCCAGCAGGCGTCCCACCACGACGACCAGGAAGAATTCGAAGAGGATCGCGAATAAGCGCAACATATTTTAATGACGGCGTTGGAGCAAGGAGAGTCCTTAATCGCCTGGAAGTCCCGGAGGCCCCGATCCCCACCGACTACCACCAACGAGCAACTGGATCACGAGCACGAGGACGCAGAGGAGTATTGCGAGCACGTCCGATAGTTTCCACTTGTCCATACCCTTATGACGAGCGCACGGGCGCGGAAGATGCCCGTGAACGCCTCTCTCCACGCCCGGCCCCAGCCGGTCCTTCAAGGCCGCGAGGCCTGCATAATTCGGATTACGCCGGTAAAGTTTTTCCCAGGCGGCGCGCGCGGCCTTGGGATCATGCAGGCCCTCCAGGTTTACGATGATCATGTTGTACATCGTCGGCTCGTGTGTGGAATCAATTTCCAGCGACTTCTTATATTCCGCGAGCGCCTCGGCGGAGCGGCCCAGGTTGAAGTAGGCGGTCCCGAGGTCCGTGTGGGCGTTGACGTTTTTCGGATCGAGCTTGAGAGCGTGCTCATACCACGTGACTGCCTGCTCGAACATGCGCTGGTCGAAGAAAAGGTTCGCGAGTTTGAGCGGCGGGCCAGGGTCTTCGGGATTTCGCGACGCCTGATCCTCAAGGTCCTTCATCTGGCCGGCGACCGCGAGCGTCGGATGGCCTGGCGGCAATGCTTGGCCGGCGGCGCCCGTCTCCTCGACGCCGTTCCCCTGGGCCGCGGGGCCGCTCGCTGGCGGGGCGGCTTCGCCGGCGCCGGGAGTTTCTTCCGCCGCCGCGGCCCCGCCCGAGGCCTGCCCCGGTTGCGCCGAGAGCGAAGCAGGCCTGCCTGACGGCGAGGCAGGCAATTCCTGGCGGCTCCAGTTGCGCTCCGAATCGTAAATGTACCCGGCGAGAAATCCTACGGCCAGAAAAACCGCCGCCGTGATCACCGTCTCTTTCCTCATGAGCAAAGGCGCGCCGCGCCTGCCTCCATTCGAGTCTATCGGACGCGCCGGAGGCGGTCAAGGAAAGCTCCCTACAAGGTTCTCATTTCCCAACCTGGAAAGCCGCGGCCATTCTTGATAAGCTGCCGCCCGCATCACGAAAGCGGAGCCTTAAGTGTGATGCTGAAAGACTTCTGAAAGCGTCATCCTGAGGAGGTCGCCTAGGCGACCGACGAAGGATCTCGGCATTTGCTTAATTCGACAAATGCCGGGATTCTTCGCTTCGCCCGCCGTGGCGGGCTTCGCTCAGAATGACATCTGGTGAACTCTCTCATGAATAACAGATTCTTGCGGCTGGTGATTGCGTTCGCGTTCCTCCTGGCTACGAACCTCATGGCGGCGGAGCACTACGACGTCGAAATCGAGCGCGGCGTCGGCGTCAAGATGCGCGACGGAGTTATGCTGCGCGCGGATATCTATAGGCCCAACTCAGACGGGCGCTTTCCGGTGCTTCTCCAGCGCACACCGTACAACAAGGCCGTGTGCGACTTCTGCCTGCGCGCCGCGGCGCGCGGCTTCGTGGCGATTATCCAGGACGTGCGCGGCCGCTACACTTCCGAGGGCGACTGGTACCCCTTCAAGAACGAATCGAATGACGGCTACGACACGGTCGAATGGGCCGCGGCGCTCGCGTATTCGGACGGCAAGGTCGGCATGTGGGGCGGCTCCTACGTCGGCGCCACGCAAATGCTCACCGCCATCGCTTCCCCGCCGCACCTTGCCGGAATTTTCCCCTTCGACACTGCGTCGAACTATCATGACGGCTGGACGTACCAGAGCGGGGCGTTCGAGCAATGGTTCAACGAGTCCTGGACCTCCGGGCTTGCCCAGGACACGCTCAACCGCCGCGTAGCCCACGGAACGAACGCGATGCATTGGGCTGAGATATTGCCACTCGCGGATTATCCCTTGCTGCGGCTTGGCGGCCACGCGCGTCTTGGCCAGCTCGCTCCTTACTTCCTCGATTGGCTCGCGCACCCCGCCTACGACGACTATTGGAAGCGCTGGTCCATCGAGGAGCATTTTGCGAATATCCGAGTGCCCGTGTACAGCGTGGGCGCCTGGTACGACATTTTTCTCGGCGGAACGCTTCGCAATTACCTGGGCATCAAGGCGCACGGCGGCACGGAAGCCGCGCGAACGGGCGGGCGTTTGCTGATGATGATCGGCGGCCACGCGGGAAGCGGGCGGAAAATCGGCGCGCTGGACTTCGGGCCCTCCGCCGAGCTCGATTCCGATGCCCTGATGCTCGATTGGTACGAGACTTTGCTCAAGGGCAAGGCCCACGGCGTCGAACAACAAAAGCCCGTCAAGATTTTCGTCATGGGCGAAAACGTTTGGCGGGAAGAAGACGCCTGGCCGCCCGCGCGCGCCGTCTCGACGCGCTATTACATCCACTCGGATGGCAACGCGAATTCGCTTCGCGGAAACGGCACGCTCGATACGGCCACGCCGGGCGACGAGAAGCCCGACCGCTATACGGTCGATCCTGCCGACCCGGTGCCGACCATCGGCGGCCCGCTCTGCTGCGACGCCGCGCACCTGGCGCCCGGCCCGCGCGACCAGCGGCCCGTCGAAGCGCGCGACGACGTCCTCGTTTACACCACGCCGCCGTTCGAAAAAGATTTCGAAGTCACCGGCCCCGTCAGCCTCGATCTCTACGCCGGTTCTTCCTCCGTGGACACGGACTTCACGGGGAAGCTCGTGGACGTTTGGCCCAACGGCTTCGCCCAGAATTTGACCGAAGGCATTCTGCGCGCCCGCTACAGAAACTCCCAGGAGAAGGCGGAATTTATGAACCCCGGCGGGATATACAAACTGACGCTCGACCTTTGGGCCACCAGCAACGTCTTCCGGGCCGGCCATCGGCTGCGCCTGGAAGTCTCGAGCTCGAACTTTCCGCGCTTCGACCGAAATTTGAATACCGGCGAAGAGCCCGAATCGGGCAAACATTTCGTCAAGGCGACGAACACGATTTATCACGACCGCGAGCACCCAACGGCGCTCGTGCTGCCGGTGATTCCGCGGTAGGGGCGACCCTCGTGGTCGCCCCGTGGCGGGCACAAGGCCCGCCCCTACGGTTAACTGCCATGCCCTCCTCAATCATGGCCATTGCCGCGCATCCGGGCTACGCGCTCTTCACGATGGGCGCAGCCGTGGCGCTGATGTCTTCGCCCGGCGAGCGGACGGAGCGTGTTCGCGGGCTGTAGCGGCGAGCTGTGTCTCGCCGCCATTCAATGTCCCGCTCCTGAACGCGGCGAGACACAGCTCGCCGCTACAGCATCGCTTGACAGCTCCCGCAGCAAGTTCTCATAATGGCGGCCTCCTGCCTCAGGCAGGTCCGATAAGCGCCAGCGAGATCGGTGGGGAGCGTATGGCCGAGGTCTTCAAGAATTACATCGGTGGCCAGTGGGTCGCCGCCCGGTCGGAAAAGACTTTTCCGAACGTCAATCCCGCGAACACCGGCGAAGTCGTAGGTCATTTTCAGGTGTCGGGCGCGGAAGACGTTGAGGCCGCGTGTGAGGCGGCCGCCCAAGCGCAGCCCGCGTGGGCGGCGCTGCCCGCGCCGCGCCGGGGGGAATTCCTCTTCAGGGCGGCGGAAATTCTCGAGAGCCGGCTCGCGAACTTGGGCGAGGAGATGACGCGCGAAGAAGGAAAGACGCTCGCCGAGGCCAAAGGCGAGGTCAAACGCGCCATCAACATCTTCCGCTACTTTGGCGGCGAAGGCGCGCGGGCGTTCAGCTACCAGATTCCCTCCGAGCGCGAAAATGTTTTTTGCTACACGCTGCGTAAGCCGCTGGGCGTGGTGGCGCTCATCACGCCGTGGAATTTTCCCAGCGCCATTCCCGCCTGGAAAATGGCGCCGGCGCTGGTCGCCGGCAACGCCGTGGTCATCAAGCCCGCCTCGCTCGCGCCGCTCAGCGCCTATCGCCTGGTCGAGGCTTTGCACGAAGCGGGAATATCGGCCGGCGCGCTCAACTACGTTACGGGACCTGGCGGCACGGCGGGAAACGCGCTCGTCGAAAACCGGCACGTGCGCGCGCTTTCGTTCACCGGCTCCTGCGACGTCGGAAATCGCCTGCACGAGAAACTTGGCGGGCGCAAGATTCGTCTGCAATTTGAGATGGGCGGCAAGAACCCGACGGTGGTCTTGCGCGACGCCGATCTCGGCGACGCCGCCGACATTCTGGTGAATGGAGCGTTCTTTTCGACGGGTCAGAAGTGCACGGCTTGCAGCCGCGCCATTATTGAGAAAACGATTTACGAGCCCCTGGTCGAGAAGCTGGTGGCGAAAACGAAAAGACTCAGAGTGGGAAACGGCATGGAGGCCGGTGTGAACATCGGCCCGGCGGTGGATGCCGAGCAACTCCACACGGACTTGAAATACATAGACATTGGACTCGAGCAAGGCGCTCGGTTGCTTTGTGGGGGAACCCGTTTGCACGGAGGAAGCTACGACCACGGCTTCTTTATTGAGCCCACGATTTTCGGCGACGTGACGGCGGAAATGCGCATCGCGCAAGAGGAAATCTTCGGCCCTGTGCTGGCCTTGATGCGGGCGAACGATTTTGAGGACGCGATGCGCCTGGCGAACAGCATCCGATTCGGCCTCTCGGCTTCCATCGTCTCGAACGATTTGACGCGCGTCCACGAATTCATCAATCGGATTGAAGCCGGGCTGATTACGGTGAACCTGCCGACCGCCGGCGTCGAGTATCAACTGCCTTTCGGCGGCACCAAAGAATCCAGTTTCGGCATGCGCGAGCAAGGGCCGCAGGCCCTCGACTTCTACACTGAAACGCGAACCGTGTACCTGAAATACGCGTAGGACGTCCGCGGTCCGTTGTCAGTAGCCCGTTGCCGTGTCGGGTAGCGCAGACCTCCGTTGTCGAGGCCTGCGGTTGTTGATTGTCAAATCTTGAACGAGCCGCGGTCCGATAATATCGGATCGCGCTACCCGCTCGCCCCGCGCCGGTGGATATGAAAAAGACACATCAATTCCTTTCCAAACTGAAACTCCCGACCGAAGACAACCTGGAGCCCAGCAAGAAGACATTTCCCGACGGCGGCGAGTACCGGATCGAGATTCCGAGCGTGGAAGGCCCGCGCGTGTTCCGGGAAGTGCTGGCGGCGGCGAAGGAACTAAAAGTCCCGATTCATCGCGTCAGCCAGGGCAGCGGGATCATGCTGCTTCAGCGGTCGGAGATTTCCGAAATGGCGCGCCTCGGCGCCGAGCACCGGATCGAAGTGTGCCTGTTCGTCGGCCCGCGCGCGCCGTTTGAGACGGGCGCGCAGGCGCTGAGCGTCGGCGGCAAAGTGATCGGCTGGCAGCACCGGGGCGCCGACCAGCTCGTTTATGCTATTGAAGATGTTCGCCGCGCCTCGGACCTCGGCATTCGCAGCGTCCTGCCCGCCGACCTGGGCTTGATCTGGGTGCTCCACGAGATGAAGCAAAAAGGCGAGCTGCCCAAGAACCTGGTCCTCAAGAGTTACGTCACGCTTCCGGCCGCCAATCCCGCCACCGCGAAAGTCTTCGAGCGCGCCGGAGTTTCGACGCTCAACATCCCGACCGACCTCGCCCCCGCGCAAATTGGCGCCATTCGGCAGGCCGTGGACATTCCGATTGATATGTACATCGAAGTGCCCGACAACTTTGGCGGCTTTGTGCGCTACTACGAGATGCCGAAGCTCATCCGGGCGGCGGCGCCGATTTATTTCAAGTTCGGATTGCGGAACGCGCCGGATATTTATCCTTGCGGGCTGCATCTGGAGGAGACGGCCGTGCGCATGGGGCGCGAGCGCATCCATCGCGCGCGCATCGCCTTGGATTTGCTCGAGGAGTACGCGCCCGAATCCAAAATGTCGCCACTCGGGTCGAAAGATTTGGGAATCCCGGAAATTTCGTAGGGCGACCACGAGGGTCGCCCCTACGGCTCATAAAGGAGCGCGGCGATGAAAAAGTCGTGCGTCATTCTCGCGGTCTTGATCGCTGTTTTTTCGCTCGCACCGGCGGCGGCGCAGGAAGAGGAAAGCCCTTCAACCGGCTCGGATAATACCGACATTCTTAAGAACCTCAAGTTCCGGAATGTCGGTCCCGCCGTGGCGGGCGGCCGCGTGGCCGCCGTCGTAGGCATACCTGGGAACCCGAACATTTATTACGCCGGCGCGGCGGGCGGCGGAGTTTTCAAGACCATTGACGGCGGGCTCAGTTGGAAGCCCATCTTCGAGCACGAGAGCACTTCTTCGATCGGCGCCATCGCGCTCGCGCCCGAGAACCCGGATTGGATCTGGGTGGGCACGGGCGAGTCGAAAATCCGCAACGATGTGATAGACGGCCGCGGTGTCTATTTCTCGCCCGACGGCGGCCTGTCGTGGAAGCTCATGGGCCTCGCCGACGTGGGACAAATTGCCGGAATCCTGGTTGATCCCACAGACCCAGACACGGTTTTCGTCGGTGCGCTCGGCCACGCCTGGGCGCCGAACGCCGGCCGCGGCGTTTATCGCACGAGGGACGGCGGCAAGACTTGGACCAAAGTTCTTTTCGTGGACGACCAGACCGGCGTCTCAGATATGGCGATGCCGCTCAACAATTCCAAGGTGATCTTCGCCGGCATGTGGCACGCCCGCCGGTTTCCATGGACGCTCGAAGACGGCGGTGAGTCGAGCGGGATCTATCGTTCCACCGACGGCGGCGACACCTGGAAGAAACTGACCGAAGGTTTGCCGAAGGGGCCACTCGGGCGCATCGCCGTGGCCATTGCCCCCACGAATCCTCAGCACATCTACGCCCTCATCGCCGCGAAGACCGGGATGCTGTGGCAATCGCTCGACCTCGGCGACCATTGGACGGAAGTGAATTCGAGCCACGCGCTCGACGTGCGGCCGTTTTATTTTTCGCGGATGGTCGTCTCTCCCGCGACGGACATGAAGGTCTATTTTCTTTCATTCAATATGCTCGAATCCGACGACGGCGGCAAGACGGTCCACCCCGCCGACCGCGGCGTTCATTCCGACCATCACACGCTCTGGATTGACCCGAAAAATCCCGACCGCATGATTCAAGGCAACGACGGCGGCGTGTTTCTCAGCGCTGACGGCGCCAAGCACTGGCGCTTCCTGAACACGCTGCCCATCGGGCAGTTCTATCAGCTCGCCGCCGACAGCAAGGAGCCCTACAACCTCTGCGGCGGTTTGCAGGACAACAGCGCCTGGTGCGGGCCGTCGTCGGACCTGGCGGCCCGCAGCGTCACAGGTCGCAACTGGCACACCGTGGTGGGCGGCGACGGCGAGTACTCGGTGCCCGCCCCAAGCGACCCCGACATTATCTACTCGGATTCGCAGGACGGCTCCCTCGTGCGTTTGGATACGAAGACGCACGTTTCCCACTACATCCGGCCGTACCTCGGCTCGCCGGAAGAGATGAAGCCCGCCGATCTGAAATACCGGTTCAATTGGACCGCGCCCCTCGCCGTCTCGGCGACCGACGCGAACGAAGTGTATTTGGGCGCAAATGTGCTCTTTAAGACCACGGACGGCGGAAAGTCGTGGACGGTCATCAGCCCCGACCTTACGCGCGACGACAAGACGAAGCAGGAAATTGCCGGCGGGCCGGTGCAGCACGACATCTCGAGCGCCGAAGACTACGACACCATCATGTGCATCACGCTCGCGCCGAGTGACCCGAAGGTGATCTGGGTGGGATCGGACGACGGCTTGGTGCACGTGACTCGGGACGGAGGAGAGAATTGGACGAACGTGACCGCGCACATTACGGGAGCGCCGGAGTGGGCGCGCGTCTATCAAATCGGCGTTTCGCCATTCGACGCGGGCACCGCCTACCTCGCCTACGACGCCCACGAGCTCGACGACCGCCGCCCGTACGTTTATAAGACCTCGGATTACGGCAAGTCTTGGACGCGCATCACGGAAGGCTTGCCGGCGGATTTTTCCGCCCGCGTCGTGCGCGAAGACCCGAACAAACAAGGGTTGCTGGTTCTCGGTACCGACCGCGGCCTTTATTATTCGAGCGACGCCGGCGGCCACTGGCAGGAGCTCAAGGCCAATTTCCCCACGGTCCCCGTCTACGATCTAAATTTCGCGAAGAAAGAACACGACCTGATTGTCGCCACGCATGGCCGAGGCTTGTTTGTGCTTGACAACATCCGGCCGCTCGAAGAAATGGACGCCAAGATCCCGTCGAGCGATTTCCACCTGTTCAACGCCGGCCCGGGAACGGAGTTCCATCATTGGGGCGGCTTTGGCGGCGGAGGTGGCGCCGAGTATTCCGCGCCGAACGCGCCGGAAGGCGGCCAGTTGTTTCTGCATGCCGTCCAGGCGGTTGAGCATTTCGTTCAAAGCATTGACTTCATTCTGCATCGCCAGCGCCTCGCGCGTCTGCGCTTCAAACCCAACCCGCCTCGACTTCGAAAAACCTCCGGAGAGCGAATTGCTGGAATTCTTCGGTGGCGGCATGGGGCCGCGCGTGCTCGCAGGGACTTACCACATTGCCGTCACCGTCAAGGGCCAAACCCAAGAGACGACGGCGGAAGCCCGCTACGATCCGAACCTGAAAATTCCCGATTCGGAGTTTGAAGCGCAGACGCGCGAGGCGCTGGCGATGCAGAATGAAGTCAATGCTTTGAACGAAATGCTCAACCGCCTGGACGGCATGCAGAAACAACTGGCCGCCTTCCGGCGCACAGCCACCTCCGAAAGCGGAGATGAAAAGAGCAATTACGCCTCAATCCTCAGCCAGGGCAAACCGCTCGAAGAAAAGTTGAAAAATCTGAAGGATGCGGTGTACGGCTCGAAGGTCCAGCACGACGTGGCCGAGGACGACATCCACGAGCTCGCGGATTTTCACGACCAATTCTCGGGCATGGCGCGCAGGCTCGGCTTCGCCTACGGCGAGGCGCCTACAGCGCTTGAAACGGAGAGGATCGGCGAGCTTGAGAAGCAGCTCAACGATTATCTGAAGAAATACAACGAACTTATCCAGAGCGATATCGCCGCGTACAACAAGGCGGCGTTCGAGGCCTGCGCGCCCACGCTTTTCGCCGGAGAGCCGATTGCGGTGAAGAAACCCGTATTGCCGTGAGCGGAGCGCAAGGTTTCCCATCCGTAGGGACAGGTTTTATACCCGCCCCTACATCCGGCTCTCCGGTTCCCTCTATATTATTGAGCGCGCAGCCGGGCTCGCGCATCCGCTATCTGACGCTCGGCTGGCGTGCATGCGCCGAGCGAGGCGAGACTGCGCGAGTTATCCAGCAGCAAGTGCTTCAGACCTGACTCAGCCTGGCACTCGTCGTCCAGCCATCGGTCAAACCGCGGGTCGGCGAGCTTCCGGCTGAACGCCTCGACCTTTGTCACTGGGGCTTCGTCAAGGTTGAGTTTGTTTATAGGATCCGCGGAGGCGGCCTCGCGCCCCGTGTCCGCGACGCTCTCCAGGTCTTCCCGCAGAGCGTCGAAGTCCTTACCGCGGACCTGGAAGACCACTGAAAGAATATCCTTGACGATTGCGAAGGGGGTCGTGAGCGCAATGCCGCCGACGACGCAAGGGGCGGCAAGATCCTCCCATACGTGTTCACAAGGGCTGACGAAGTCAGGGTCGTCAGTGCCAAACATCTTATCCGCGCGATCACCTTGAATGACTCCGTCGGAAACGCCGCTGACGGCCTGGACCGAGATCGGAAAATCCTTCCCCGGAGCGGCGCCCGCGGCACGGTAGCTGATGGTCTGGTTGTGATTTCCAGCTCGACGTGTGTTCCCCTTTTCAGCATTTGCGGGCCGCCCATGTATCGGACATGCCAAACCGTGCTTGGAGGGTGTTGATTGGAACCCTCTCCGGGGGGCGGAGAGCCTGCGCCCGCGTATGACTGCTGCGCGAGGAGAATCACGGCGAACGTGGCCGAGACCGCCGCATAAGAAAGCCTCTTGATTGACTTGGACATTTTCTGTTCCCCTTCTCGCTTGGGTGTCGTGGCGCACGCTCGCATCGGGGTTGGCCCACGGTCCTTCGATTCCCTCGCGGCTGGCGTGTCATTCAACATGGATCTTGTCCCTCACGCGGGAGATTAACCGGTGAGAGACGGTCGCGATATGGACCGTGGGACGGTTTCAAAACTGTCACAAGCTGGTCAAGACAGGCCTCGAAGCAAGAATTGGATCTTCGGCGGGTGGGCTATGCTCGGCGGGGGGAGGGCGTTCTTGTATCTACAGGGCTGAAACGGCGTGGACCTAAGAAGCGGGTTTGGGTGGCAAGCGTTACGGCCGAAGCTCGGCCCTAAAACATCGGCATGGTGATGTCGCCCCAGAAGCTGCGCCGGGGCGGAATGGTGACACTTTCGATCTTCGGGTCCGCGCCCCGATCAGATCGGGGCAAGCTCGAATCGCCGCCGCGGACTTCGGCAATGACCACGGGCGTCATCTTCGCCGCGAGGTCGGTCACCTGGTCGAGCGTCATCGCCGGCCGGCCAGGTTCGTCCACACGGGAAAAGACCACGGAATAACCGTCCTCGGGCGTTCCCATGATGCGATGCTTCATGCCCCGGCGCGTGAAAGGAAGAACGAAGGTTAAGAGGTACTCGAAGCGGCCGGGCGAGATGTGCTGGAACATCCGATGGTCGGTCCCGACATCCGCGAACATGCTGATCATGCCGTAGTTTTCGGGAAGAAGATGAGCCGTGAACACCGCGCCCGATTCCTTCGCGAGCTCGGCCTGAACCTGCGGATTCTTGAAAGCCAGGGAGACGATTTGTTCGATCTTATCCGCCGGCATCGGCCAAATGGCAATGGCCATAACGCGGTCTTCCGGCAGTAATTCTGTGGCGGAGTGGCCGATGGTCACTTGCCTCAAGACGAGCCCGCCGCCGATCACCAGCACGGTCACGACGAGCGCAGAGACGGCCAGCCCCACTCTGCGGTTCGGGATCCAGCCGAAAAACAAGCGGAACAGTTTGCCGCCCGGGCTTCCGGGAATGAACATCGCCGTGCGGGCGCGGTAGGCGGCGTAATCGGGGAATTTCGCTTCCATCTGTTTCTCTTCGACGCGCGCCAGAAAGTAGTAAATGAACATCATGCCGAGAAAAAGGATCAGGATGATGATGCGCGGCCACATCGTGAGCAGGCCAAAGGCCGCGACGGCCAAGCTCAAGTAGAAAGGATGCCGGACGCGCGAATAGACCCAGGACTGGGCTACTTTCTTGCGAATGTATTTCGTAAAATATACCTGAAGGCCGAGCAGGATGAACGCCAAAACACCGATGCTGAAAGCGTAGGTGCCGACTTGCCAGCGGACAAATTCGAGCAGCGGGCTGGTGGTGATCACGGAATGCGGAAGGAAGAAAGCCTCCATCCAGGCCGTGGCGCGCCAGCGGTGCAAGCCCTGAAGCGTCGGCGCGTAGAGCGAATACCAGTAAAAGGCGAAGGGGCTGATCATGATCAGGACTTCGATCATCACCAGCCCATACAGAGCCGAGGCAAGCCACCGGAGGAGCTTCTTCATGGAGAACAGCACCCGGGCCGCTGGATTCCCGCGTGCGGGGGAATGACTGCATCACGCACCCGAGCCACAACGAAAGGCTAACAAGCCGGTCAGCGGGTGTCAACCGAGCCGGCGTGCCCCTCCGATAAAGGGTTGAGTGCCGTAAGTTGCGAGGCGAGTCAAGCCGACGGGGAAGATGGGCGGTCCTGCCAATCCGGGCGACCTTCCGTGAAATAGAGCACCTTGCCGGCGGGGTATCCGCATGGTCGGCTTGCCCCAGACCGAACCAGGCTTCCGGCGCCGACTGCGAAAGGTACGACCCGGCAACGCCGTACTCGTGGAGCTGCTGTTTGCCGCCTGCGGAGAGAAAGAGGTTCGCGCCAATCCCCGAGCGGTTGCTGCGCGCACCCGTGAGGTGGATGGCGAGCCAACGGTTCTTGTTGCCGCCGTCATTTCGCAACAGCATCGGCCGCCCGTGATTGGTGGTGACGATCACATCCAGGTCGCCATGGCGGTCGAAATCCGCGCAGGCGGCGCCGCGCGCGACAATGGGAGCCGCCAGGGCCGGGCCGGCCGTTCCCGAACGCGCCAGGTCGAAATAACCGTCCGGGCCTTTCGACCAGAAAAGGAAGGGGCGCTCGGAGATGAGCCGCGTGTTGTCGCCCTTGTCTTCGAGCGTTGAGCCGTTCACGGCGAACAGGTCCAACTTGCCGTCGTTATCGAAGTCGAAGAAGAACGTTCCCCAGCCCGCGTCGCCCATGGCAATCTCGCCGCAACCGAACTCGTCGGCGACATCGGAAAAGTGCAGCTTGCCGCTTGGCTTTTCCTCGAGCCACAGGTTCTGGTAGAGCGCATAGCCCTGGCCGATCCAGTGGGTGAGGAACATGTCCTGGTCGCCGTCGCCATCGAAATCACCGACCGCGATGCCCATGGTTCCGCGGTTCTCCTCGGTCCAGGAGGCGGCGCTGATGTCCTTAAACTTTCCGTGGCCGAGGTTTTGAAACATCCGGTTCGAGGAGATGTCGTTGCCGATATATAGATCCGACCAACCGTTCAAACTGAAATCGGCAAACGCCGCGGAGAGCGAGCGCCCGCTGGGATCGGCCACGCCCAGGCGCGGCGCGACGTCGGTGAACGTGCCGTCGCGGTTGTTGTGGAAAAGGCGGTTCGGGACGGGCTCGAACGAAGCCGGATTGAGCGTGAAGGGGACATTGACGCCGTACTCCTCGGAACTGGCGCCGGAAGGAACGCCCTGGAGGTTGTAATCCACATAGTTGGTTACATAGAGGTCGAGCCAGCCGTCGTGGTCGTAATCGCACCAGACCGGCGTCATGCCCCAAAGGCGGTTCGCGACGCCGGCGCGGTCGGTGACATCCGTGAAAGTGCCGTTGCCGTTGTTGTGATACAGCACCGACCGGCCGATGTTCGTGACGTAGAGGTCCCAAAAGCCGTCGTTGTCATAATCGCCCCACGCGGCGCCCATTCCGTAGCCGCCGCGATTCCCGACCCCGGCCTGGAGCGTCACATCCGTGAACGTCCCGTCGTGGTTGTTGTGGTAGAGATGGCTGAAAGGTGAGTCAGGGCCCGCCCGCTCGCCCCACGGACCCGGCTGATTGACCAGATACAAATCCGGCCAGCCGTCGTTGTCGTAATCGCCCCAGGCCACGCCCGGGCCCATGTCTTCGGGAAGCTGGTGCGTCCGCGCGCCGGAGGAATGAACGAAATCAATTCCGGCCTCGCGAGTCACGTCGGTGAAGACGATGTGCGGGTGGTCGCCTGGCAGGTCACGGAACGCGCTGTCAACTACCGCCGAGTCTCGCTCTGGAGTGGACCGCTTGCATCCTGCAGCGAACCCGGCGAGCGCTCCGATGCCGGCGCGCAGAGCCGCACGGCGCGTCATTGTCCCGCCCCGCGTGGTTGTGAGCCTATTCGGCGGCTTCCGGAGGCGGTCTTCGTGGAAGACGCCGTCTCCCCTTTGGGGCCGCGCGCGGCAACGGAGACCGGCACCTCAACCTGATCGGAAGGGATGTCCGTGATGGGCGTCTGAAGGTGCTTTCCGGGAAACGCGAAGTCCATGAAGTACTGGTTCGCTTTCCGGTACCGAAGCCGCGCCGTGATCACCAGCGGCCCCTGAACTTTCCGAGGCACGGCAAACTTGTACTCGTACATGTCGGAATATCCCGGGAAGATCGCCCGCTTCCATTTGGCGCCCACGTAGTGCCACAAATCGTGACGGACGATTTCCTCGCCCTCGGGATTGATACCCACGGCCTTTAGGACAAACGTCCCGGGCTCGTCATAGCCGTCCGGAGAGAGTTCGCCCGAGTGGAAAACGACCTGGCCCGTTCGGTCTTCGACGCGGACTTCGACCCAAGCGCGAATCAAATCGAGCGGCCCCGTGGGGAAACTGTGCCCGGCCTTGTTGTTGGAAACGACCGCGCGGAAAGCGGCTAGCTGGCCTGGTGCCATAGAGGGCGGCGCCACAACCTTGACGGGAAGCACCGGCCCTTGGGGCCAGACGCTGGCAATCTCCGGAATGTGCTCTTTCCCTTGCAGCCATCGGTTGACGCGCTCCGTTTGGCCGGCGGCATCGGGAGAATGAATCATTTCCGGCATAACCTGATTGGCGGCGGCAAACCAGTGGTTGCGGTGCTGGAGGCCCAAGCCGGCTTTCATATCGTACGGGTCGGCGTCGCCGACTGCAGCCACCGCGCGGTAATACATGTGGCATTGCTGGCAGCGCAGCCGGTGCGCCGGGTTCGGATCAGTATTCCATTTCCCGTGCTTCCAGTCGTCGTATTGGTTTTGCAGTTGCACCCAACCCACGTGGTTGATTTCTTTATCTATAAACTGCTTATGGCAGGCGCCGCAGGAGGCGGGATCTTTGGATAGCGCCAAGTCGTAATCCAGATCGTGCTGCTGGGGGTAGGCTCGAATGAGAAAGCGAGTGATCGCGGTTGCATAGCCCGACTCCCGGTATTCGAACAGGTAGGGCTTCGGCGGAGCCCAAACGTAATTGCCGTTCCCCTGCACGTCCACGCGGCGCATCGCATGGCAGACCAGGCACGAGCTCCCTTCCTTAAAGCCCGGCGCCTCAATGGAAGTGCTGGCGTTTTTGTAGCCGGAGAGCAGAGAAACCGGGTCGTGGCAGCCGGCGCAGTAGCGGGTTGAAGGCGCGCCTTCCTGCTGGATCATCGCTGCCTGAACTCCCTGGAAGAACACGTCTTCCGAGGACCAGCGGTGACTGTTCGCCAACCACTCCTGATAGATCGCGGAGTGGCAGCCCGCCTTGCCGCATGACTTCGAGCCGGCGAGCAGTTCGGGCGCCACCGGGCCGCCTCTCGCGGTCATTGCCATGCTGGGAGCGAACGGGTTCGGCCCATACGGCATCTTGTAATCATCCGGCAATTTGTAATGACTGAAGTCGGGGGCATAGGCGCTGTAAATTCCCGCTAAGACGCCGGTGGCAACGATCAGCAAGCCCGCGGTTGCGCTTGCCATCGCCCACAGGTGCCTGCGGCCTGGCCGAAAATCCGGCAACGGAAGTCCAGCTTGGCCGTTGGCCGGTTTTTTGCCGCCATTTTCCGAGGCGCCCTCCGCCACGGCCTTTCTCGCCTTCGGATAGAGGTGATAGGCAAGGAAAGGAATCGCCGCGATGCCGCTCCACAAGTGAACACGATCCCAGAAGTGGCTGATGAAGAAACCAAAAAACGCCTGCCAGGTCAGCACAAAGCCCGAGGCCGTCGCGACGATCATCGTCCAGGCGCCCGCGTAAGCCGAGAACTTGCGGAAAGACCGAGGCGCTTTTCGCGACGCCCACCAATGGCTCAGTTGCCAAAGCGTGAACGGAATAAAGAGGGCGATTCCCAGCGCGGTGTGCAGCAGCACCGAAACCTGAGTTGTCACGCTGAACTGAAAGAGCCAGATGGCAAGGCCGGACAATACCAGGAAGATCAGCGCGCCGGTCATCCAGCTGATGTGAAAAATCCCTTTTTCATGGAGAAAACTATGCCGGATCGGCAAGGGACCGCGACTGGTTTCTTCCATTTTGCCCTCCTCGATTGAGCCGCAGAGGCCTTCGGGGTTTGCCTTTTTCCCCGGGAAGCCAAGCGCTCTCCCCTTCCGAAGCCCGGGCGGCTCAAAAAGAAAAAGGGCGTAACCGGCAACTCCGATCGGGAATCGGAGCTCCTGTTACGCCCGCACTTCCCCGATCTCAAATCGAGGCCGTCAGACGTCCCGCGTTGTTTTACTTATTCCCCGTGCTCGACAAGCGCCGCTTCGAGCCTCCGCCGAAGCTCTTCCAGTTGGCGCGACTTAAAAGATCGGCGCGTGTCATCGAGCACCTCGACAGCCTGGCGAATCGCCTCACGCAGCCGCTGGTTCGGGCGGCAATCCACCAGTGGGCAATAGGCGATCGAAGGACTCTCTCCCCCACGCTCATTGAGCAGTGCCAGCGTGGCCAGCCGCTGCTGTTCGATTCGAGCCTTCAACTCTTCCGTAATCGTGGTGAGGTATTCACGGAAGTCCAGAGCCGACGAATTTCGAGGCCTCGCCATTTTAAACCTTCAACATTACTGGAATAACGTTATTCACGCCCGTGGTCAATAATCTAAACACATTAAAGGCGTCACTTAAGGGCGCTACGCCGCTGGGCGCGTGCCCGCGATTTGGTTTTCGAAGTTACCCCTTCACTTGAACGCCGCAAAGATGTTGCCGCTCCAGTTCCCTTTGTTATAGGTCATCGAGGTCGTCGCGTTGCTCTGAACAGACGATACGACGGCGAATTGCATCGCCATGCGCGCGTTCGAGCTGCTGGCGCCGACCGCCAGCGCGCTGCGGCCTAAATTCCTATTCGAACTTCAAGTCAAGGTCTTTCGCCTTTGCGACGCCTACCGCGCCCTGGATGCTTTCAAGAACCGGGCTATCCGCGCCGCCGCAATGCGCGATTGCCGCACGCCTTCGGCAGATTGACCAGACTTATGTACAAAGCCCTCGAATCTCCTGTGCAGCTACGGGGCGGGCTTGAAGGTTGCCACGATAATATCCGCGTAAGCCTCCGAAACGAAGGAGATAGATGGCTGGACCCACATACCCTGAACCGGGACTGGCTCGTCTTCCGCCCCGGCCAGCGGGCCGACGCAGCCGCTTGCGCCCGCTTCCAACTCCCAGGCGTAGCCGCTGCCCGCAGTCGGTGCGGGGCTGCAACCCGAGGCCATAAACCCGGCGACGGCGACCTCATTCGCGAAATTCGTCCGACCCCCTCCAGAGTTGATGGGAACGCTAGTGCCGCCTGCGACGGCCCCGCTCGTGACCACATCCAGCGGAGCGTTGGGGTCCGCCCCCGAGTAAGCGAGCGCCATCACAGCCACGCTATGATGGGCAGAAGGCCAATTGCACGTCACCGTCTCCGATGTACTTCCCTTGGCTTTCGCGGCGTAAAACATTGCCAGCGAGTCGCCGCCTGAGATGCTTGAAGTGGCAATCTGAATAAAGGTGTTGCCGGCCGCGTCCGAGATGATGGGAGTTTGGGAAGTGCTGGTCGAGGCGCCGCAGTAGGCGACGAGAAGGCCGCCGGCGGGGAGGACGAAGGCGTTGCTGGAAATATTGCTCGCCGTCGCCACGCTGTCGTGGAACGCCCCGTAGCTCTTACTGGCGATGGAAATGGTTCCGGGCGCGGGAGCGGCCCTGAAGGTTGCAGCGATCATGTCGGCCCAGGTTGCTGTGGCGAAGCCGATGGACGCCGTGGCGGTTTGGGCGGTCGGGAAAATCTCGTCTTCCACCGCAGCCACCGGGCCCGAGCAGCCGGTCGGTACCGGGTCTAGCTCCATGGTGTAGCCGCTCCCGGGGGTTGGCGGCGCGATGCAGCCTGAGCCCGACATCATCCCCGCCACGGCGATCTCGTTTGGGGAGGTCGTCGAAAATACCGGGCTTGTTGTGATGCTCGAGCCGCCCCGCGCCGTGCCGCTCGCGCTCTGGTCGAGCGGAGAGGTGGCCGCTACCCCCTTGTAAACGACCGCTATCACAGCCAGATTATGATGGGCCGAAGGCCAACTACAGGTTACCCAGTCCGATGTAGTCCCCTTAGCATTTGCGGCGTAAAACATCGCCAGCGCGTCGCCGCCCGAGCCGGCCGCGGTCGGGCCGATCTGAACGAAAGAGTTGGCCGCCGTATCCGAGATGGCTGGAGTTTGGGAAGCGCTGGTCGAGGCGCCGCAATAGGCCACCACGAGGTCGCCCGCAGGCACCAAGAAAGCGTTGCTTTTGATGGTGCTCGCCGTATTCATGCTGCTGTGGAACGCCACGGAAGCCCTAGTGACGATGGCGATGGTTCCCCCGCCGGGGGATGTCCCCGTGCCGGTCAGACTGGTCCATTGCCCGTTGTTCGAGGCGCTGTCAAAAACCCCTAGAGCGGCTATACGGGTTCCGCCGGCGGTAGGCGTGAAGCTGACATTGATGGTACAACTGGCATTCACAGCGAGCGTCGCGCTTGGGCCTAGACAGTTGTTTGTCTCGGCAAAGTCCGTGGAAGTGTAATAACCATTCTGAATGGTAAAGGCTTGAATGGTCATCGGCGCGGTGCCGTTATTGGTGAGAATCACAGTTTGGGGCGCGCTGGTCGTTCCGACCAACTGGTTTCCAAAAGTCAGCGAACTTGGCGAGAGTGCGGCGGGGCCGGAATTCGAGCTTCCTCTCAAGTTGACGGTTTGAGGGCTATTCGTTGCATTGTTCGTAATCGTCAAAGTTCCAAAAAACACATCCGCGCTCGGGGGGGTGAAAGTCACACTGATCTTGCACGCTGCGCCCACAGCCAGCGAGGTCCCGCAATTATTGGTTTGGCCAAAGTTTGTGCTCGCGACGATGCTAGAAATGGACATCGCGGCGTTCCCGGTATTTTGAAGGGTCACAGTCTGGGCGGCGCTGGTGGCTGTCGCTTCCTGATTCTCGAAGTCCAGGTTGGCCGGGCTCATGCTCGCAACCGGCTCTATCGCCCCCGTTCCGCTCAAGCTGGCCATGTGCGGGCTTCCCGGGGCGCTGTCGGTTACGGTGATCGTTGCCGTCCGGGTTCCCGTGGCGGTCGGAGCGAATTCCCGCAATTGTTGGCTTGAGAAAAGTCTCCGCCGTTGGTCCCTGTGATAGCGATTTGACTGACGGTTAAAGGCGCCGTGCCCATGTCCGAAAGCGTGATAGTCTCGGAGGCGCTCGTTGAGCCAACGAGCGCAGTTCCGAAGTTGACGACGGCAGGGTGAAGACTGACGGCTGCGGCGTCCGCAGCGCTAATTTTGGCGACAAAGCCGTTAGATTGGCCTGAAGCCACCGACTGGAAAGCGTTCAAGGTGGGGAAATCAGAAGAGCTTGTGATCCCCGAAATATAGGCGTTGCTCATGGAATCCGCGGCAATGCCCTATGCCGAGTCAAAATTGCCTCCACCGAGGCACGTGGAATAGGTCAAGGTACTTCCGTTTGACCCAAAGACGGCCACGAAAGACGAGTAACCGGAGCACTGCTGAATTGGATTGGCCGCGGGAAGTCGTTCGTCGCTCGCCTCCGCCCCCGCCTGGCCGGCAATATATGCGTTTTGGGCCGAGTCCACCGCGATTGCGTTCGCCGATTCACCGCCGCCGCCGAAGTACGTGGAGTAGATCAAAGAACCTCCGTTGGGCGCAAACTTCGTAACAAAGACGCCGCCGTTATCGTGGAAGGGATTCAGTGTGGGGAAGTCGCTGGAATTTGTGTTTCCGGTAACATAGGCGCTGCCCGTCAAGTCGACTGCGATCCCCCGAACTCCGTCGTCGTTGCTACCGCCAAGGTAGGTGGAATATGCCAGCCCGCTTCCATCAGGCTTGAGCTTCACTACGAATCCGTCATCGTAGGTCCCGCTGACCGAAGTGGGGCAATTTCCGCAAGCAGTCTGAAAGGCTCCCGGCGTCGTTGGGAAGTTGGTGGAATTCGTAGTTCCGGCGACATAAGCGCTTCCCGTCGTGTCAACCGCTATCGCTGCTGCATCTGTACCTGTTCCGTTCCCCGTGCCGAGGTAGGTGGAGTAAGCCAGAGTGCTGCCTCCGGGATTGAACTTCGTTACAAAAGACCCCCCCCTCCTGGATATGTCGCCTGGAATGCACCTGCCGTCGTGGGGAAGTCCGCCGAGTAAGTGGACCCGGTCACGTAAGCGCTCCCGGCTGAATCTACGACGATGCCAAAACCCTCGTTTTGAACGCTACCAGCCAGATATGTCGAGTAAACAAGACCGTCGCCGGCCGCGTTGATTTTGGTTACGAACGCGTCTCCGCAATCGTCGGGGCACGTGCCCCCTGCATAGGTTGGCTGAAAGGCATTCATGAGGGGAAAGTCCGTGGATGTGGTCAGGCCTGTGATATACGCGTTGCCGGCCGAATCCACAGCGACGCCGTTGCCGCGGCCGCCCCCTGTCGCGCCACCCAAGTAGGTCGAGTAGGCCAGCGCGCTGGCGCTGGGATTCAGCTTCGTCACGAATACGTTGCAGTTTGTATCGGGGCTGCTGGGCTGAAAGGCACCCGAAGTTGTCGGAAAGTCGGTGGCGCAAGTGTTGCTCGTGACATATGCGTTCCCGGCGGAGTCCAGGGCGATCGCGCTCGCGGAACTCCCGGCAAAACCATCCACCCCCGACCCTCCTCCGACATACGTGGAGTAAACCAGTACCGGGTCAATGACCAGCGGCTTGGTCTTGTCGTAGTTGGGGATTTCGAAGCGAACGCGGTTGTTCGCCGTTAGGACGTAATTTCCTTCTAATTCTGAATTATGAATTATGAATTCTGAATTGCCTGAGGCGGTTTTCGAGGCCTGCGGTTGATAAACGGTCGGTTTGTGAAAGCGTACCTCACCACCGTCCGTCGCAATCACCAGATCGCCGTTGGCATCAATGCGTAGGGGCGACCCTTGTGGTCGCCCGTGGGCAGGCCCCGTACCAGCCGGTACCGGGGCAGGCACAAGGCCCGCCCCTACGGCCAGCGCGATGGCATTTGGGTCGGCGCCGGGCGCAACCACAAAGTCATACTCCAATTTTCCCTGGTTGCCGTAATACACCAAGTCAATGCCGGGATAGACGTCGCGGTACTGAACCTTGGCATATGTCGGCACGTCGGTGCGCCACTTCTTCGGATCGTTGCCGATAAAGTAGTTCGCCTTGCCCGGAAGCTCGTCGAGGCCGGTCACCTTCGCCGTTCGGTTCGCCCCCACCAGTTTCATGCGCAGGACTTCAGGGGTTAGGGACTGGGGGCTAGGTGCTGGGGACAATCCTGAATTATGAATTCTGAATGGTGAATGAAGGAGGTTCAGAGTTCCGAGTTCGGAGTTCCAGGTTGCTCGCCACTTGTCACTCGTCACTCGCCACTGTCTCTTCTGACTTTTGACTTTCGCCTCTTGACTTCGTAAAGCAAGCACCGCCTCATCGCCGGTCAGGAACAGCGTGTAGCCGCTCCCGCGGGAGAGAAACGCCACGCCCGGGCCGGCTTGGCCCTGATTCGCCTCGAAGCTCAAAGGCAGCTTGCCGTAGTTCTCGACCAGTTGCTGGCTATTCGCCCCCTTCGGTCCTGAAGGCTTGGACAGCCTCGAAAATGGGTGAGTTCGATTGCCGGTCGCGAGGATAATTATGGCAAGAGTGGAGAAAACCAGCAGCAGAATAACGGGCACACTTAACCGGCGAAGCTGAATGAGTTTTGTCATCGGAGGTCCCCTTTCGAGTGCGAGCAGACAGCGGGCCAGAGCACACGCAGAAATGCTCGGTCCCGCGCCGCCCACCCTCCGATGCGATTCGCGGTTAGGTATCATCCTTAAGCCGTTACACACGGCACGCAATAGGGAAGAGACCCCAGAGCACACCCTATGATTCCCTATGACAAAGGTTTCGTCTAAATTGTCGTCTAGCGTCCGGTGGGTCAAACACTTTTCGCCTGACCGTGCTTCGGTGTGCGGCTGGCCTCCGGCTCTACGATTCATCGGCCTTTCCACAAGCTCAGGGTCCCGAGCGAAGTCGAGGGATGAGCCAGTCGAACGGTAGGCAAGGCGCCTTTATTTCGTCCGAAGATTTCCCGCGTGAAATCCGCACTCCTTTTTCGTCGCGTCTTCCCGCCACCTGCGGCGCGCGCGTTCCAGTCCGCCGGCATCTTGACTCGATAAGAGTTGACGTATTGAGGGTTGGTGATCCGTAATCCCCGAGGCAAAAAAACGCGCTTGCCAGTTCGCCTTTCATTCGCCTACAATGCGTGGTATAAATTGAAGGAGCAGGGGCATCCGTTGGCTGACGGACGCCCTGCCCCTCGAACCCGCGAACGGAGGATGGCTCGACATGGCTTTGACGCGCCGGCAAAAACAGGTCCTGGATTTCTTGATGGGCTTCATCAACAAACACGGTTATTCGCCGAGCTTCGAAGAGATTGGCAAAGGCTTGAAGCTTTCCTCACTCGCCACCGTCCACAAGCACCTTCAGACGCTCTCGAAGAAAGGGTTCGTCCGGCGCGGCTACAATCAGAGCCGCTCGCTCGAAATCGTTGCCGTGCCCGGCTCCGTCCCATTCGCCAAGACCGCGGTGCGGCCGTTTGGCAGGCGGTTGACGGGGAAGGGCGCGGGGGCGCTCGAATCCGCGAGCGGACGGGCGTCGGGGCCGGAGCCTGCGGTCGCGCTCGGAAGGCTCGAGTTCCCGCTGCTCGGCCGGATTGCCGCCGGCCGGCCCGTGGAAGCCATCTCGAACCCCGAGACTATTTCTTTGGCCGACTTCGCCAACGGCAGCTCAAGCGTCTACGTGCTCAAGGTGAAGGGCGACTCGATGGTGGAGGACCACATCTGCGACGGCGACTACATATTGGTGGAAGGAGCCGAGACCGCTGAAAACGGGGACATCGTCGTGGCGCTGACGGGCGGGACCGACGCCACGCTGAAGCGATTTTACCGCGAGCCGAACGGCCGCATCCGCTTGCAGCCCGCCAACTCCGAGATGGAAGCCCTCATCCTTCTGGCCCGCGACGTGAAGATTCAGGGCCGCGTGATTGGTGTCTTGAGAAAATACTGATTGACGAGGCATGGCATGATGAGACGCGCAAGCCTTCGGAGAGCGGCAGGCGCGGTGGCCTTTCTTGTGGGCGTGTTCATGGCCACGCCGGCCGTCTCGGATGAAGTCGTTCTCAAGGGCGGCAAGAAAATCGTCGGCACGATCGTGGGTTTTGAAAACGGTATGTTCCGGGTCGAAACCGAATTCGGCTATGCGCTGGTTCGAAAGGACAAGGTCGAAACCATTAACATCACAAGCGGCGGGGAGAAGGCGGCGCCGGCGAAACCCGCGACGAAGGCGGTAGGGGCCGAACGCCCCGATTTTCGGGATCCCGTGAAGCGGGACCTTGCGCCCCTACAAGAGCAACCGGCACCGATTGTCGCTCCCGAAAAACCCGTCGAACCGGCAACGCCGCCCGCGACTGCGCCGCCGGTGGCCGCAAAGGTTGCTCCTCCTCCCGCGCCGCCACCAAAGGCTGTCGTCCCACCGCCCGAGCCCAGCCATCCGCTCGACGAGCCTCTTCCTTCCGGCCTGGCTGAGCATGTCCAGGGCACCAGCTACTATTCCGATACATTTCATTTCGTCATGTTTAAGCCGCTGGACTGGAAACTCTACGAAGAAATCTCGCGCGAAAAAATTTCGGCCATCGTCGCCATGTCGGATGAGAACGACCGCACGCTGCTGATTGTGGACCGCACGGTTTGGAGCGGAGCGCCGGACCTGAAGAACGACGTGGTGGACGCGAAGATCAAAGGCATGGTCGAGAATTACGCCAAGATTTCGGAAGCGGCGGTCGAGGCGGACGGCCAGCCGGCGATCCGGCGATCCTTCACGGGCCTTGTTGACGGCGTCGAGTGGCACGGCGTCTCCGCGCACATCGCGCAAGGGAACGCGGTGTTTGGCATCATCGGGATGACCTCGGCGGAGAATTACCAGTTCGAAGAAGCGGTTTTCAATAAGATTATCAAATCGTTTCATTTCATCGGCCCTGCGGCTGAATCCGGACAGGCGACGGGACAGGGCGTGACCTCGAGAAAATAACGGAGACGCCACGGATATTGCTGTTATCGCGGTAGATAGGCCAAGAGGGCGCGAGAGAAATTTGACAGATGCCGATTCTACCTTGCTGTAACGACCCAGAGGCTATAGCGCAAATCTTACCTGCGATCAATCTCTTGCAGACGATGGATCAGCGACACCCTGACGTGTTGCGTGCTGAGGGCATACACCCCGAGGACTACCACCCCAAGGGGATATTTAGGTCCGCAGTGGAAGTGATTCGGGGTAGCTTCATTGCCTCATCAATCGTCAAACGCCACTCGATGATCGAGACTGTCTTGGAAAAGCTGCCGAAGGAAGGCATAATCGCTTCATTTGAAAAGACTGGGAAGGGTGTTCGCCATGATTTTACGGTCATACTTTCCGACAGACCACGCGTATGCGCAGCGCTGGAAGTGAAAGGGGGTGAAGGGATCAGTGTGACTGTTACTGAGCGTCCAGCTTGGGCGCAAGAATTTATCGTGTGGCGTCACTTGGACGGATCAATTTCCAAGCAGCCATCTGAGGGCGTTCGCTCAATCATCGTCAATCGGATGGCTAATAATTTGTTTAAGCGCGGTAAAATAGTTGACGCTGTTTTGTTTAAAGATCAGCTATGCGGAACGCCGCTACGCAGGTGCCCTAAGTACGAGCGCGTGGTCGGGAACGATCAGATTGCGCCCGATGTGTTTCTGATGCCTCGGGAACAACCAACTCCTCAGCAGCCCTCACCTAAAACTCATACCCTAGACTCGCTTTATTTGCCCTCGATGATTTTGAATAGCTTCGGGGTGAAAGCGGAAGAGCGCAGGAATCACGTCTGGGTCGTGGAAATCCAGCTCATTTTAGTCAAGAAAAAGACGAAAGAAGTATACCAGAGGCGGACGCGCATTCTGCATAAGGGCGTTGTCATGGAGGAATGCGATACCAATGCCTAGTCAACTCCTATTGTCGCTGCCGAAGTCAAGCCAAGCAGGGATCAACAGCTCCCTTTGGGAGGGGTGCTTCAATGGCAGAGAGAGCTCCATTCATCAGTTGGCTCCGTACGTGGGGAAACTTAAGTCCGGCATGGCTAGGGTGTTAATCGAAGAGTTCAGCCAAGAAGGAGACATAGTTCTTGATCCGTTCTGCGGCTCCGGAGTCGTGCCTTACGAGGCTCTCTTAGCCAGACGCCACTCGATTGGGAACGATCTTAGCCCGTATGCGTACGTTCTCACCAAGGGGAAGCTAACCGCCCCCAAAACCGAGCGCGAAGCGATAGCGAGGGCGGAGGCGTGCGTTTTCGAAGCCGGTCGCATTAGCATTGGAATGG
>QHZO01000216.1 GCA_003224695.1 Acidobacteriota bacterium | reverse complement strand
GTCGGTTATCAACGGCATGAACCTTTACATCGCGGACCACATCGCGAACCTCGGCACCAACGTCTTCGTCCTCGACCAGTTTCACTGGACCTCCTCGAATGAGGACTGGCTGAAAGAGCGGCGGCGCAACCGCCCCATCCGCGTCGAAGACTACGATTTCGTGAAGGACAGCCTGCGCGGATATAAAAACATCGGCGCCGAGGCCTGGCTCTGGCCGCGTCCGAACGCGCGCTACCGCAGCCACATCATTGACGAAATCAGCTTCCAGGCCGTCACGCCGAGCATGATTGACATCGGCCAGCAGCAAGTTGAGTTCGGGCGGTACATTTCAGAAACCGACTACCTTCACAGTTCCGCCGTCTGCTTCATCGGCCAGGACTTGGTGAAGGAGTTCTTCCCGAATACCGACCCGCTGGATAAAGAAGTCCTCTTGAATGGGCTCCCGTTCCGGGTGATCGGGGTCGCCAAAGCCCTGGGCAACACCTTCGGGCAGAGCCAGGACAAATTCGCCCTGATCCCCTTGAGCACCATCAGATGTACGAGCTCGAAGACGAGGTCCGCGCTCTGATGCGCGCCCGCCGCCACATCCCCTACAGCGAGGACGACAACTTCGGCATCAATGCCTCCGACACGGTGATGGCCCTCTGGAAGCAGCTCACGGGCTCCGTGTTCGCGGTGACCATCGGCATTGTGGCCGTTTTCATGGTGATCGGCGGGATCGTCATCATGAACATCATGCTCGCCAGCGTCACCGAGCGGACGCACGAAATCGGCATCCGCAAGTCGCTCGGGGCGCGCCGCCGAGACATCCTGCTGCAGTTCGTTTTCGAGTCGGGAGTAATGGCGGCCGTGGGGGGCGGCGTCGGCGTCATCCTGGCCGTCGGCGTCTCCGAACTCGTCAACATATTCTTCACATCCTCGGTGCCGTTCTACGCGGTCTTCGTGGGGCTGTTCGTCTCGACGGCCGTGGGGCTGTTCTTCGGCATCTATCCGGCCAGCCGCGCCGCGCGGCTCGACCCCATCGAGGCTTTGCGAATGGAGAACTGATGATCTCTTCATCCCGCCAAAACGTCCGCGAAAACCTGCTCCTGGCGCTCGACACACTGCGCACGCACAAGTTCCGGTCGTTTTTGACGGTGCTCGGCGTCTTGATCGGCGTGGTCACGGTCATTCTGGTAGCTTCCATCTTTGCCGGCCTAGACAACAACCTCGTCCAGGCCGCGGAAGGCTTTGGAACGCGCACGATTTTCATCTATAAGTGGGACCCCGGGTTCCACGGGCGCGTGACGCGCGAAGAACGGATGCGCAAGCCCCTTTCGCTCGACGATGCCCGAGCGCTTGAGGAACAATGCCCTGACATCGAGACCGTCGCAGCCGAGACCTTTATCGACGCTTGGGCAGCCCCGCCCAGCGTCAAATACAAGAATGAGGAGATGCTCAACGCCAATTTTGTCGGCGCCACCCCCAGCGACTTCAACGCCATGAACGCCGACCTTGCGGATGGCCGGCTGTACAACGAGATGGACGATCTGCACCGCGCGAACGTGGCCGTCATCGGCGCCGACGTAGTCAACCAATTTTTTCAGCACGAAGACCCTATCGGCAAGGAGGTGAGTATTGACGGCCACGTGTACCAGGTTGTTGGAGCCCTGGCCAAACGCAAAGCCTTCCTGGGCGACAGCGGCGCGGACCGCGTAGTGTTGGTCCCCTACCATACTTATAAGAACATCTATCCTGCGGCCAAGGAGAACTTCATTCTGGCAGTCGCCTACCCCGGCCGGATGGACAAGGCGATTGATGAAGTGGTCGGGGTGCTGCGGCGGGTGCGGCACGACAAGCCCGATGCGCATAACAGTTTCGGCTACGCCACCGCCGACTCGTTGATTTCTCAATTCCGGCAAATTATCGGCACGGTCGTGCTGGTCAGCCTGCTCGTCTCTTCCATCGGGCTGATGGTGGGGGGCATCGGTGTGATGAACATCATGCTGGTTTCCGTCACCGAGCGCACGCGCGAGATTGGCGTGCGCAAAGCCATCGGCGCGCGGCGCAGCGACATCGTCTGGCAATTCCTGCTCGAGGCCATGACCCTCACCGGCGGCGGCGGCGTGCTCGGCATACTCCTCGGCGTAACGCTCAGCTTCCTAATCCGCACCTTCATTCCTTCCCTTCCCTCGACCGTGCCGACCTGGTCGGTGCTCGCGGGCTTCATCGTCGCCGTCGGCATCGGACTGTTCTTCGGTATCTGGCCGGCCCTTAAGGCTTCGCGCCTCGACCCCATCGTGGCCCTGCGGTACGAATAAGGCTCGCCGGTAGGTAACGCCTTCACCCGAGCGATCGGGACTGGGACTTCGAAAACAGCAATTTGAGGCTCTTGGTGAACGGCCGGCGGGCGATGCCGCGCTCGGTGATGATCGCGCTGACGTAGCGGTGCGGTGTGATATCGAAGGCCGGGTGGCGGGCTTCGACGTTCTCCGGGGCGGTCGCCACTCCTCCCCAGTGTGTCACCTCGTAGGGCGAGCGTTCCTCGATGGGTATTTTCCCGCCGGAACGAATCCTTAAGTCAATCGTCGAAAGCGGCGCGGCCACGTAAAATGGAATTTTATTCTCGCGCGCGAGGACCGCGACGGTATAGGTCCCGATTTTATTGGCTACGTCTCCATTTGCCGCGATGCGGTCCGCGCCGACGATGACCGCGTTTATTTTCCCCCGTTGCATGAAGTGCCCGGCCATGTTGTCCGTGATCAGCGTCACCGGGATGCCGTCTTTTGCGAGCTCCCAGGCAGTCAACCGGGAACCCTGAAGGAAAGGCCGCGTCTCGTCTGCAAAAACATGAACCTTCTTCCCGGCGGCCAGCGCGGAGCGAACAATCCCCAGCGCCGTTCCATAGCCTGCCGTGGCGAGCGCCCCGGCGTTGCAATGCGTCAGTACCGTCGCCGAATGCTTGAGGAGTGCGGCGCCGTGCCGCCCCAAAGCCTGATTCGCGGCAATATCCTCGGCACAGATTCGCTGGGCTTCTTCCACCAGACGGGCCTTCGCGGAGGCGATCTTCTCGGCGCTGGTCCCTCGGCCGCCGAGACTTTCTGTGAAGACCCGGCGCATCCGCTCGAGCGCCCAGAACAAATTCACGGCCGTGGGGCGGGTTGTTGAAATCTCTTCAATGATGGATTCAAACTCCGACCTCAGCTCTCGAACCGTGGCCGCGCTGGAATTGTTCACGCCCAGCGCCACACCCATCGCCGCCGCCACTCCGATCGCCGGCGCTCCGCGAATCACCATGGAGCGGATGGCGTGGGCGACGTCCTGGTAAGTGCGGCAAGTGAAGTAGATTTCTTCCACGGGCAGGCGCGTTTGGTCGAGTATCCGCACGCCCTCGTCAGTCCATTCGATGGTCTTGAACATTGTTTCGAGATTATAGCAGAGCCGCCCTTCCCCGCTACCACCCGATGGCGCCTCACGCCTCCCTTTTTTCCGGCCACGCCGCGCCTGAGGCGGCTATAATGTCCGCGATTCCGAAAAGGAGGATATCGGCGGATGCAGCAAAGAAGCTCTTCGCTTCCTTGGGCGGAAAAATGACGGCGTTCTACCTGACGATGGGGCACTACGATCTGGTCTTTGTGGCCGATTTTCCGAACGACGATGCAGCCGCAAAGGCGTTGCTCGCGGTCGCCTCACAAGGCAACATCCACACGCAGACGCTGCGGGCCTTCTCGGAAGACGAGTATCGCAAGCTGATTGCTTCACTGCCATAGGAAGGCCGGGCAAGCTACGGCAAGGTTCGAGACTCTGAGGGCCGGACGCTTCGGTTAACTGGCCGGCGCTTCGGGGACACTCTCGTAGAGGTAAACCTGGAAGAGCCGGCCTGACACATCAATGCTCGCGACGCGCGCCGAACAGCGGAAGGAAGCGCCGTCGCGTTTGCAGGCCTGAAGCTCGCCCGTCCATGAGCCTGACGCGGCCAATTGCTCGTCAATCGCTCGATGGCGTTCCTCGGAAGCCTCGCCCGTGCCTTCGACGACCGAAACATGACGGCCCAGCAGGCCTTCGGCCCGGTAACCAAACAGCGCCTGCGCCGAAGCGTTTGAGTAAAGGATGATGCCGTGATCGTCCGCGACCAGGACCGCCAGCGGCAAGGAATCCAGCGCGCGCGATTGCATACGGCGCTCGGCGCCGCTCCAGGCGCGCCGTTGCGTATCGCGAAAAACCAGCAGGGCCGCCAACGCCACCGACCACAGCGCCAGCGCGTCACCGCCTTCAACGATCGTCGCGGCGCGCTTCGAGCTCGCGTTTGCTTCCTCTTGGCTTGAGGCGAGAACGCTTTCTTCAGAAGCGCGGATTTCTTCCAAGTGCTTCCGAGACTTCTCTCCCAGTGCGAGGATATTGGCCGCAAGCTCTTTATCGCTCGGCGCCGGCGCCTTGTCCCGCCTTTCGAATCGCTGGTCGGTCGCCGCAAATTCCTGCGTGAGAAGCGAAATCAGCGATGGGAGCGAGTTGGCCAGCATGGGATCGCTCGCGGCGAAGGGCTTAAGGCTGGCACCCCCAGCGAGCGCGCTGGCGCGCGCGGTTCGGTAGGTATCGAGCGCCGCAGAGCTCTTGGTGGCCAGGGCTTCGCGAGCCGCGAACTCCGCCGTGGTGAGTGCGGCCGCCGCCTGTTCCTCGGCAAGAAGGATTTCGCCCGCCCGGGCCTTCGCGTCCAAAGCTCTTTCCGTTCTCCGGGTCCATCGGTAGCCGATCACATCAAGGGCCAGCAAAATCGGAAAAACCAGGATCAGGCCGTAGGCGAGTATTTTGATCTGGTGCAATTTCACGCGGCTTCACCTCGGATCGAGCCCTCGGGCATTTCGGTTTGGTGTCTGGGGAGCGGAGCCTACCGTCGCGGGCTCTTGCGCGGCCTATCCCTGAAATTCCCGCTTCACTTTTTCGGATTTTTCGGCGACCGCTCGGGCGAGTCCGGCCTTATAGTCGGCGAGCTGCGCGGCGAGCTGCGCGGCGCCGGCAGCAAGAATTTGAACCGCCAGCACCGCCGCGTTCACTGCGCCCGGCTTGCCGATGGCCATGCACGCGACCGGGACGCCTCCAGGCATCTGAGCGATGGATAGCAGCGAATCGAGCCCTGCGAGAGGCGTCGAGGCTATCGGAACTCCGATGACGGGCAGCGTGGTTTCTGCGGCGATCACCCCGCCCAGGTGCGCCGCCCCGCCCGCCGCGATGATGATGACCTTCAGACCTCGCTCGGCGGCTTGACGAGCGTATTCCGAGACTCGCGCCGGCGAGCGGTGGGCGGAGGCAACTTCAATCTCGAACGGCACTCCAAACTTTTTGAGCGTTTGCGCCGCCTCGGCCATGATGGGCAGGTCCGAATCGCTGCCCATGACAATGCCGACGAGCGGTCGGGCTGGCTCACTCATCACGCCTGGCCTCCTTTCCCGAAACCGGTTGGAACCTTCGACCGAACTCGCTCAGACTTTCGCCGCTCCCGGCCTCGCGGGCCGGGGGCGCGGATGCTGATTCGACTCATGCAGGCCGGAA
>QHZO01000214.1:5918-8259 GCA_003224695.1 Acidobacteriota bacterium | reverse complement strand
AGCGGCCCGGCTGCACCAGTGCCTTTCGCGTCGCGCTGCTCAGTGCTAATTCCGCCTTGGCCAGCCCTTCCCCCCGCTCAATCGCGATTCTTGGGAGCCGCATTCCGCTTGACGCTGGCGCGATCATGGATGATATAGTAGCTGGCAATTTGGGATCGCCGGCACCGGGCGGGCTCGACCGCGGAGCTTCGAGCGGGTCGGCGGTCCATCAATCACGAAGGGATGCATGATGAAAGAGGCCGGTGTGTCGTTTCGCCCAGTAGCCTTGCTATTTCTCGCCCTGCTGGTGGCTCTGCCGGCGCGACCCCAGGACAAGCCGCCTGCCATGAGCGAAAGCGATGTGATGCAATTGCTGAAGATTCAGGTGTCGAGCGCTCAAATCGTCACCGGCATCAAGAAGATGGGGATCAATTTCCAGATGACGTCGGATCGCGAGAGAAGGTTCCGTCGCGCCGGCGCCGCCGACGAAGTGATCGCGGCTCTCAAAGAAGCCTCAAAGCCCGAGGCCACCGCCGGGATTCTCGAAGTGCACACGCAGCCTGGGGAGGCACAGGTTTACTTGAACGATGAGCTGCGGGGCATGTCGAGCCCGGAGGGGAGACTGGTAGTCTCGAGTTTGGCGCCAGGAACCTACACCGTGCGGGTCTCTTTGCCGGGCTATCAGAGCTGGCAACGGAGCGTTACTGTGAGCGCGGGAGCGACCGCGAACGTTCTGGCGCCGCTCGCGCAAAGCTCGCCGCAGGCCGGTCCGGGAACCGCGCCAGCCATTACGACGACCAGTTCCACCGCCAGCGGCATTCCAATTCCAGATGTGAAAGTGGACGAGGTAAAGTTTTTTGAAAGCGGCGCCGACGTTCCCGACGTGGATAAGCGGACTTACCAGACGGTTTTCCCGAGCGCAACCGCTCGGCAGATATATTATGAGCTGAACCTTTCCTGGGGCAAGATTTCCTCGCGCATCGGATTTGACCTGGACTCGGTTTGGTACGACCCGGCGGGGAACGTCATTAACCGCAAGACGCATCCTTCGCACGTCGAGCCGGACTGGAACGGCGGGTCCGTACACGCCGACAATTACGGGTGCAACACGGCGCCGTGTAACGATTGGACAAATCCCGGAACTTATACGGTAGAACTCTATGTCAAAGGGGTCAAAGTCGCCACCGGGGCGTTCCAAATTGCGGGGAGCGCGACGCCCTCGGTCACCACGCCTTCGGTGACGGGCAACCTCAAGACGTTCACCATGAGCGCCATTCCGCTCCCCAACGTCTCGCTGCACTCGCTGAAACTTTTTGAGTCCGGCCGCGTCACTCCCGATGAAGACAAGCGCGTCTACCAGACGGTTTTCTCCAAGGAAACGGCGCGTTACATCAATTGGGAACTGTATCTGAACTTCGGCACAATTTCCGCGCGCACTGACTGGGATATCAACACCTCCTGGTATGGCCCCGACGGGACAGTCTTCTCGCGGACCATCCATCACGCTTACGCCATGCCGGATTGGAATGGCGGCTCGATGCACGTGGATGGCTGGGGCTGCGATTCCGCTCCCTGCAGCGCCTGGTCGAAGCCGGGCACCTATTCCTTTGAGCTCTATGTCCGGGGCGTCAAAATTGCTTCAGCCAGTTTCCAGATCCAGTGAGCCACCGGGCCCTTGATGTCACAAGTCCGCAATTCCTTAGTTAGAGCCCGCGCATTCCTCCTGCTGTGTTTTTTCGCCGCCCCTTTGGCAGGAAGAGCGGATGACGTGTATTTCGTTACCTACAGTCACAACATGGAAGAGCGGGGAAATTTGGAGATCGCTCCCAATTTGGTCCTGGGTGTCCCGAGGGTGGCCAATCGTTATCTGGCGAATTGGACTGAACTCGAATATGGCGTCACGGGCTGGTGGACGAGTGAATTCTATTTGGAGGGCCAGAAGACTTTTCACGACAGCACAATTCTTACTGGCCTGCGGTGGGAAAACCGATTCAGGCCCCTGGCCGATGAACACTGGATCAATCCCGTCATCTACGTCGAGTTCTAGGACATCAGTGACGCCGATAAAGCCATCAAGGAGGTCGTGGGCTTCGATTCGCGAGGCGACCTCATTGGGGCCAATTCCGAACTGCGGACCGTGCGCAATCACGAAATTGAAACCAAGCTCATTTTGGGAAGCAACCACCGGGGATGGAACATTTCCGGAAACTTCATCGCGGAAAAGAATCTGGCGAACGAGCCCTGGGAGTTCGGTTATGCTGTCGGCGCTAGCCGCCCTTTGAGGCTGGCCGCAAGCTCGCAGGATTGTCATTTGTGCCGCGAGAACTTTACAGCAGGAATGGAATTGTACGGCGGCTTGGGG
>QHZO01000214.1:2246-5896 GCA_003224695.1 Acidobacteriota bacterium | reverse complement strand
TGCGGGTCTCCCCCACTTTTGGCCTGAACGGTAACAGCATTCCGTACTTGCTGCGCGTTGGCCTCTCTTACGAAATCCCGAGATTTGACCGTCAACTGCGGAGGTGGTTCCGATGATCCTGCGGCCCTTACGCCGGCACAAGGCGCTTTCCTGCATGCTTGCCGTAGGGGCCTTCTGCCTCATAGCCGTTTTCGCCGTCGCCGCGCGCAAGCCGAAAAAGGAGGTAGGGCCCGCGGGACAGCTCAGCAGGGCTCCAGGTTGGGCAGGGTCACTGCGGAATCCGTATCAGGGCCAGGCCGAGGCGGCCGCGGCGGGGAAAAAGCTGTTCGAACACCATTGCGCCGCGTGCCACGGGCCGGACGGGCGGGGAATGGAACGCGCGGCCAATCTTCACTCGACCCTTATCCAAGATGCTCCGCCCGGCGCGTTGTTCTGGGCGTTACGTAATGGCCGGATTCGCAAGGGCATGCCGTCGTGGTCCGGCTTGCCCGACCAGCAGATTTGGCAGATCGTGACCTACGTCAAAACTCTGAAGTGACGTGTCTCGGGCGACCGCGAGGACCGCCATTAAAGGCGAGCGTTCAAAAACTCAAATGCTGGCTTGCGGGGTGAAGCGGTTTTTTGAAGGTCTTCCAGATGAACCAGCCGGAGACATCGGGTGGCAAGGAAATATCGGCGTCGAGCGCGGTGCCTTGGCGGCGGTACGAAACGCGGATTTCGCCGCTGGGGTGAGGAAGCGAGGCATCGAGCGAGCGGAGCGGTCCGAGGTGCGGCGCGATCACGACCTTGGCAAAACCTGGCGCCGCCGGCTCAATGCCCGCGACAGTTGAGAGCAGGTCGAAGTTCGGGTGCGCGCTCCAGGCATGGCAGTCCGAGCGCGTCGGCTCAGGCGTCTCGGCCCAAGTCGTAAGCCCCAGCTCCAGCATCTGTTTCCACGGCCCAAGCTTGTTCAAGTATTCGTCGGCACAGCCCGCATCACGCCGGGCTGCTCTTCGGGAGGAACCGCGCCGCCCAGGACCGCCAGGATGCTCGCATGCTGGCTGAAATGTTTGCGGGAAGGCGTGTCGGCGATGAGATGGCGCGCCGGGTCCCAACAAGCGCGGCGAACGGCGGCTGTGATTTCCGCCGCGAGCCTCCGGTCATGACCGGCCGCCGCCCGGTCGCCGAAATCTTCCTCCAGGTCCGCGGCGCTTTCGAGCCCCAGCGCGAATTGGAGGCTCAAGATGGAGGACTGCCCATCGGGGTCCTGGGGCGGAACGCCGTCGGCAAAGTCGCTCGTCCAATCCGCAAAGTCCCACCATTCGAGTTTGCCCAAAAGGCCTGAAGGCGCGAGGCGCGACTTGAACCAACCGAGAACGTCGCGGGCGTTCGGAAGAAACGGGCGCAGGAATTCGCGCTCGCCCCGGTACCACCACAGGTCGCGCATCATGCCGATCCAAAAGAGCGAAAACGGCGGAATGTATTGCGGAAGATAGGACGGGTAACGGCTTTGGGTCAGCCCTTCGGGCGTGCGCGATTCGTTCAACTCCTCGATGGCGTTCTTCACCAGGCGATCGTCGCCCGTCATGGTGAGGGAAATAAGCGCCTGGATGCGCGTGTCACCGGCATATTGGAGCTGTTCGTAATACGGGCAGTCCATGTAGGTCTCGTGCGCGCACAAGCGAGCGGTCCGCCAACCCACTTCCCAAATCTTCTCGAGCGTCGGGTCGTCGGAACCGAATGTCGCGCCGGCGACGAATGGGTAGGCGGTGAACTGGGAATGGAAATCTTCGATCAGGGCCGGCTGCTCCGACGTGGTGACGTCCATCTGCAAGTACCGCCAGGTGCGCCACCAAGGCGGCCGGTAGGTGCGATGTTCTCCGCCATCCAACAGGAAGCGGTCTTCGAGGCCGCGAATTTCTTTCCCCGCGGTCTCGTTCCTGTTGCCTTTAGACTGGCCGGCAAAAAGCGCTTCCGCGTAGGTCTGGACGACTGCCGCCCCTTTTCCGCCACTGACTGTCAATTCCGGGTAACCCGTGGTCAGGTTAGTTTGATCGAAGAGCAGCGTCGCGTGAGTGCGGGGCGGAACGCGGATCGCGTCATGGCCGGCGAGAAAGCTCTCATGAGCCACCGCGCCTGACGCGCGTATGATTTTGTGCAACCGCTCCAGACGCGTTTCCATGAGCGGAATGGTTCTCGGGACAAGCATCCAGCGCGAGGGGCTGTCCTGAATGCCGCGCGGCCCCCCATTCGACAATTGCTGAGCTGGCATCCAACGAGAGTCATCGTAATCAACCGCGGTCCACCCCCAGGGGACTTTGCGGCCATCCACTTGCTCGCCAGGGCCCACAACGAAATAGCCGCCGACTTTGTGCCAATCGCTGGAAATCATTTCCCAGGCTGTGTCTTTGAGGCATCGCCAGCTCCTATCGGTATTGACGGCTGCTTCCACTGCCGTATCGCCCTGAACGATGAGGCCGGTTTCGTTGGTCATCTGGGCCATCGGCGCCAGCTCGGCAAAGTTCCAGACCAGAGCGGCAAGTAGATTTTTGCCGGGACGTAACTCGGGCGCGATGTCGAGCGTTTCGTAGCGCCAATGGTCAAGATCGCCGCGCGCCGGGCCCTCAGCCACGCGTTCGCCGTTGACAAAAAGCTCGTAGCGGTTGTCCGCGCTCGCGTGAATAATGTAATGGCCGGGAACGGCGGCAAGCTCGAATGGCTTGCGGAAATAGAAAACGCCGAACTCACGGCGCGGCGCCTCCGGCGCTGCGATCCAGTGCGCGGGCCACGGCTTGTCAAAGAGGTTCAAGGCCGGCTGAACCGGAGCGCGAAGCGGGGCCGCAGAGAATGCGAGCAGGCCCGCCAGACACCAAACCCGCGGATTGGGAAATATGCGCATTGGCAAGTCCCGACCAGCCGCGCTTCGAGCGTTCCGCGCGCCATTGCCGAGGAGGAATTCCTACCATGGCCGCCGGTGCCTTACAAGCACCGACTAGGGAAAACGCATGAGGGCTCGTGTGTAGCGCTTTCGACGTTTGCTTTAATTTATCGATAACAGAAATGCCGGGCCAAGCCGTGATTACGCACGACTTGGCTGGGCCTCTCCCATTTCAGCCTGCCGCCTTTCCCCTTCGAGAACCATGACAAATCAGCGGCGCGCGGGTTATAATCCCGACTCCTCGTAGAGAGGGAATTGAAAAAAGGAGACAAACATGAAGCGATTTCTTTCTGGGGCCCTGGCGGTGGCGGGAGCGCTGGCTCTAGCCGCCCCCGCATGGGCGCAATCCGATCGAGGGACATCGAAACTGACGTTAGGCAACAAAAAAATTTCCATTGACTATGGCCGGCCGGCGCTCAAGGGGCGTAAGGTCGAAGACATGCTCTCGCAGCTTGGCGCTGGCGAGGTCTGGCGGCTGGGCGCGAACGCGTCCACAACCTTCGTTACTACGGGCGAGCTTTCATTCAGCGACGTGAAAGTTCCCGCTGGCACGTACAGCCTGTGGGCACGAAAGGAGGCGGATAACTCCTGGAAGCTGGTGTTCAACACACAGCACGGCCAGTGGGGAACGCAGCACGACGCATCCAAGGACCTTGTGGCTGTCCCGCTGACGGAATCGAAGGCCTCTGATTCCGCCGAGCAGGTCACCATTGATTTGGCGAAGGCGGACAAC
>QHZO01000214.1:0-2182 GCA_003224695.1 Acidobacteriota bacterium | reverse complement strand
GAGGGTCGCCCCTACGGGGTTTGCTGTCCGTACGGCCCGAGCCGTATAATGGGAAAGGCACCATGCCGACACGGACGATGTACGAAAAGATTTGGCAGTCCCACCTGGTTCACGCGGAGCCCGGCCAGCCCGCGCTCCTCTATATAGACCGGCATCTGATCCACGAAGGCACATCGCCGCAGGCGTTTTCAGGTTTGAAAGCGGCGGGGCGCAAAGTCCGCCGGCCCGACCTGACGTTTGCGGTCATGGATCACTCGGTCCCGACGAAGGACCGCAACCTGCCCATTCTCGACACCGTGGCGGCAGAACAGTTCCGCGCGCTCGACGAAAACTGCCGCGCCACAGGCATCGCCCTTTTCGACATGCAAAGCCGGAACCAGGGCATCGTGCACGTGATCGGGCCCGAGCTCGGCCTGACGCAGCCCGGCCAAACTCTTGTCTGCGGCGACAGCCACACCTCGACCCACGGCGCGCTCGGCGCCCTGGCCTTCGGCATCGGCACGAGTGAAGTCGAGCACGTTCTGGCCACCCAGTGCCTGGTGCAGTTCAAATCCCAGACCATGCAGGTGCGCTTGAACGGCGCGAGGCCGCGCGGCGTAACGGCCAAGGATCTCATTCTGGCCATTATCGGGAAGATAGGAATATCCGGTGGGAATGGCCACGTGATCGAGTACGCAGGCGAGGCCATCCGCGCGCTTTCGATGGAAGGCCGCATGACCGTCTGCAACATGACCATTGAAGGCGGAGCACGCGCCGGCATGGTCGCTCCCGACGAGACGACGTTCGATTATCTTGAAGGCCGACCGTTCGTTCCGTGTGGAAAGGACTTTCAGGTCTCTGTGGACTACTGGAAAACTCTGGCGAGTGATCCCGGCGCCGCCTTCGACAAAGTTGTGGAGCTCGACGCAGCCGCCATAGCGCCACAAGTCACCTGGGGGACCAACCCCGGCATGGTCACCGACGTGACCGGCCGCGTTCCCGACCCAAATTCGTTCCCCCATCCCGTCGATCGCGAGGCCGCCACACGCGCGCTCGAATACATGGCGCTCGAGCCCGGGACGCGCATCGTGGATATTCCGCTTGTCCGGGTCTTTATCGGCTCCTGCACGAACTCGCGCCTGGAGGACCTGCGGCGGGCGTCGCGCGTGGTGGCGGGAAAGCGCGTGGCGCGGACGCTCAAAGGCGCGCTGGTTGTGCCCGGCTCGATGCAAGTGAAGGCTCAGGCGGAGGAAGAAGGCCTGGACCGCATCTTTCGCGATGCGGGGTTCGAATGGCGCGACGCCGGCTGCAGCATGTGCATCGGAATGAACGCTGACGTGCTGCCGAGCGGCGAACGCTGCGCCTCGACTTCGAACCGGAATTTTGAAGGTCGGCAAGGGAAGGGTGGAAGGACGCACCTGGTCAGCCCCATGATGGCCGCCGCCGCGGCCATCGAAGGTCACTTCGTGGATGTCCGCGAATGGAATCTGGACCAAGCGGAATGAACTGGAGCGGGCGGAGGCTGTGGCGGCGTGACTTTTGATGAGCTGGAACAAGCGGTGCGGGAATTGCGCGATAATCAGATCGTTCAAGGTGAACTTCTTCACCGTCTGGAGGAAAACATGAACGAAAGGCTGGACCGCTTGGAGCAAGTTGTCGAGAAACTTGCGGACGGTATGGTTGTCCTCCAGTCCGCGATGACGGGAATGGTACAGACGGTCGAAGGTCTTGCCGGCGACATTAGGGTGCTTCAATCTGCGATGACGGGCCTCGTACAATCGGTGGAAGGCTTGAGCGCCACGGTGGAACGGTTTATCCGCGGCATGGAAGGCAACGGACATCGGCCGCAGAGTTCATAACGCTATGAATCCTTTTACGAAACATTCTGGACTCGTTGCCCCCCTCGACCGCGTGAACGTGGATACGGACCAGATGGTGCCCAAGCAATTTTTGAAGTGGCTGACGCGCGAAGGTTACGGTCGCGTGCTTTTTTACGACTGGCGGTACCTGGACGGCGAAAAACCCAACCCCGACTTCGTCCTCAACGAGCCACGCTACAAGGGCGCGTCAGTGCTTCTGGCGCGCGCCAACTTCGGCTGCGGCTCCAGCCGCGAGCATGCGCCTTGGGCTATTCTCGACTACGGTTTTCGCGCCATCGTGGCCCCAAGCTATGCCGATATTTTTTACAACAATTGCTTCAAGA
>QHZO01000215.1 GCA_003224695.1 Acidobacteriota bacterium | reverse complement strand
CGCTCACCGTGAAGCTCGCGAACGCGGCCGCGGCCATGCCGGAATACGATGTGGCCTGCTTGCGCCAATCCAGAAAATCGGGCGCGGATACTGGAATCTTGTCCGGCATCCAAAAACCGCCTTTTGGATTGGTGCTGCACAGCATCACGACGCGATCCGGGTCGCTGACCGGCGGCCTGCGCAGCAAAAAGGCCTGGACGAAACTGAAGATCGTGGTGTTCACTCCGATGCCCAAGCCAAGAGTGATGACCGCTACAGCCGCGAAGCCCGGGTTGCGGCGCAACTGCCGCAGGCCGTATCGAATGTCTTGCAGCCAGGTTTCAAGCCACGCGAATCCCCACATCTCGCGCGTGACTTCTTTCACCAGCGCGACGTTGCCGAACTCTCGCGTGGCTGAAGTCAGGGCTTCAGGGGCGGGCTCGCTTTGCTTGACACGTTCCTGTGCCGCCATGACGAGGTGCGCCTGAATCTCCTCGTCGAGGTCGGCTTCGTGTTGGCGACGGCGAAGCAGCCAATCCCAAAAACTCATGGCTAGCCCTCCTCTTCAGCAGGGTTCATGACGCCGGCCACGGCGCGGACGATTTGCCGCCAGCGAGCCTGTTCGGACAAGAGCTGCTTCTTGCCGGAAGCGGTCAGGCGATAATACTTGGCGCGCTGGTGGCTCTCGGTTTGCTTCCACTCGGAGGCGAGCCAGCCTTGCTTTTGGAGCCGGTGGAGCGCCGGATAGAGCGAGCCGGTCTCGACCTTGAGCAGCTCACCCGAGCGGCCGCGAATCGTCTGGCTGATGCCATAGCCGTGCTGCGGCCCCCACTGGAGCGTCTGGAGAATCAGCAGGTCGAGCGTCCCCTGCAACAACTCGATGCGGTTCTGATAGCGGTCTTTCTTCGCCATAGGAGGTAGGCAATCTACATGAAAGGCTGTAGGCTGTCAACAGCTTTTTTGCGCGGCAGGGGCACGCCGGGCAAGCCGTTTGGAGGGGCGGACGCCGTCCGCCCCTACTGAGCGCCGATGGCGATCACGAAATACAGAGCCGCGGTCTCGCCCACATTCTTGATGCCGTGCTGGTCGTTAGAGGCAACGTAGGCGGCGGAGCCGGGCCCAAGGCGCGTCGAGTGGTCGCTGATCGTGACCTCTACCGCGCCTTCGCGCACCAGAAACATTTCCTCGTGCGCGTGGTGATGCGGCGGATGGGGCATGGCGCCCGGCGCGAGGCGCGTCTCGTGCACCTCAATCGGGCAGCCCGCCCAGGTTTGGCCGTTCAAGATTGCCCACGAACTGTTCTCGGCAGACCTTTTCTCCTTCAACTCGGCGAAGGGATAGGCCTGGGAGACCAGGCGCGGTTTTGAGCTGGTAGTGGCGAGAGCCGCTTCGACGCCCAGAAGTGCTGGCGTCGGCGAGGCCGCAAGTCCTGCCAGGAGACCCAAACATTTTCTTCGGCAGAAAGCCGATTGGATTCTATATCCCATAACTGTAACCTCCGCGGCTTCAACTCGGACGCATTTTTCGAAATTCGTCCTTTTCAATTTTATTCTCCCAGAGCCATGCCGTTGTCGTCCCCGTAAGCTTCTGTCGCCGTTGCCGCGCCCTCCTGACGTCATTCCCGCGAAGGCGGGAATCCAAAGGCTGGGCCCCCGCTTCCGCGGGGGTGACGTGGGAAAGTGGTTCCACAAGATGTCAAACAGCTCGGCTACCGCCACTTCGGGTGCGGCGCGGGTTCGGCTGGCGTCGGCCCAGGGCGACTGGCGAGAAACTCGAGAAAGCGCTGGAACTCGGCCAACTCGCGCTTACCACCCGCAGGGCCGTGGCCGGGAATGTAAACGTCCACATCCCACGTCGCGACCTTATGAAGAAACTCAATCCAGCCCTTGAGGTCGGCCGAGTCGAGCCGCGGGATCATGCCGTTTTCATAAAGGGCGCCGAGGAAAAGCACCTTGGCGTCGGGAAGATAAACCACCGCCGTGCCGGGTGAGGGGCCTGCGGGGACGGAGATGAGCTTCAAATCCCGGCCGCCCAAGTGAAGCGTCCAATCGTCGGTGGACGTCTCGGTTGCGGGCGTGGGGTGGAAGGAGCGCATGGCGGCGCTCAGTTCGTCGTCTCCATCGAGCCGCCGGACGAGTTGCTGCTGGTACGCGCGCATTTGGGACTGGGCTTCGGCGGTTGAAAACAGCGTCGCCTTGAGGTCGGCGAAGACTTCGTTCCCCAGAAAATGGTCCGGCGCGCCATCGGTGTTGATAACGTATTTCACCGGCTGTTCAGTCCGCGCCCGGATTTCGTAAAGGATCTCGCGCGCGTGAAACGGGCTGTTCGTGGTGTTGATGACCACCACGCCCGCGTCGGTAATGACGAATCCCGCGCTGCCGGCGCGATCGTATTCCGGGTCGGCTTCCTGGTCTCGGATGTCCTCCGGCGCCCAAACGAAAACGTGAGGCTTGACCTCAACCACCTGGTAGCGCCAAGCGGCGGCGCGAAGGCAGAGAGCAGAAGTCAGAAGGCAGAAGAAAGAAGTCAGAAGTAAGAAGTTAGAAGTCAGAAGGCGGGAGCGCCGGATGCAGTTTGGCTCGGAGAGCGAGAGATGTAATTTGTAATTCTTGGGCTCGACTGATGAAGCCATGAGCGGCGCCTGATGACCTCGGTTCGCGTCAAATGTCCACATAAACGCGCGCATGCCAGCCCGCCGCCTTGGGAACCCCGGGCGAGGGCTGAGAGGTCTTTTCGAAAAGGACCTGATGATACGTAATGGCCTTCACCTGAACTTTCACTTCGTGCCGCGAACGGTCGAAGGCTTCGCCGCGCGCGCAAGCCGTGAGCGCCCGCCTGCCGCCGGCCGGGCTCCGAACCTCCCTCACCTCGAATTCTCGATACAGCCGCCCTTCGACGTCGAAACGGTAAACGAGCTCGCTCAGCCAGTTGACGAGCAGGCTCGCGTCGTCGCGCCCTTCCACTTCCAGGGTTGTCTCCTCGAGCGCCCGGACGGTTTCGAGCGGGACGATCAAGTCTTCGAGCGCCCGCGCGGCGTTCGCGAACACTTCTTCGCGCGTCCGGCCGAAAGCCTCGAACCCGACGTCGGCCGTGTGCTCGAGCACGCGAAAAGGCTGCGCGGTTTCCTCCGCCATCGCCGGGTCTCTCGAAAGCTTTCCGGATCGAAGCCGGCCCATCATCATAGCGGAGGGAAAAGGGAATGGGTAGGACCAGGCATGCTTCAACCGAGGGGAAATTGTGAATGGCGAATTACGAATTACGAATGGCAGATTGGGAAGTATGAAGTTTGAAGTATGAAATGAACAATGTTCGGCCCGTAGACGATAGGCGCCAGCTTTCTTCAGACCTCAGACTTCATACTTCAGACTTCATCCCTCATCCTTCTTCAAGGCTCCCCAGTTATTGCACGTTGCAATGCTCGGCGCCTTTGGCTAGCATGGGTATTAGCTATTAAATTCCTATGTCGAGAGACGACGGAAAGCTGTTTATCTACAGCGCGATCGGTTTCGGCGCGGGGGTGTATTTTTTCTTCAAGGGATTCAAGGTCTACCGCGAGCTGCGCGTGCTCGAGGACACGCCTTGTCTTCCAATCCGCAGCATCCCGATGGGTTTGGTTCAGGTGCACGGAAAGGCCACGGGAGAAAATGTAGTGACCAGTCCCGTCTCCAATACGCCCTGTCACTTTTACAAGGTGGATATCGAGAAATGGGTTACGGACAAAAACGGCGGGCGCTGGTCGCACTATGCCACCGACGCCGATGGCCCGTTGTTTTACCTCGACGACGGAACGGGCAAAGTTCTCGTGGACGCCCACAACGCCGAGTACGACCTCATGCAAAACGCGCGTCGGGAAACCAGCGGCGCCCTCGGGTCCCTGCTCTCGGGAATCTCCGGGTCGCCGGCTACCGGCACTGCCGGCAACTTGCCGGCTTACATCGGCAGCGTCCACACCAAACACGCGGGGCTCGGCCTCTCAATGGGCCTCGGCGGCATTTCGCTCGGCGGCGGGAGTTCGAGCGGGCGCTTCCGCCTCACCGAATACCTGATCCTCCCGGGCCACTGGTACGACGTCGTTGGAAGCTGCACGGAAAACCCCGCCCCCAAAGACGCGCACGACCGGAATCTGATCAAAAAAGGACAGAACGAGCCGACGTATCTGATCACTTGGAAAACCGAGAAGCAGGAAGCATCCACTTTGAAGTGGCGGGCGCTCGGCTACATTTTCGGTGGCGCGGCGCTCTCCCTCGTCTGCGCGGCCATTATTTTGGCCAAGCTCGGATGGTTGTGAAATGAAGCGCAGACGCGACTGCGACTGTTTGTGTCATAAGGGCGAAGTCGTTCTGCACGTCGTCCCGTGTTGCAACAGATTGCCTTTGGGACCGTGGAGAAAGCCCAAACCAATGAAAGGGCCGAAAAAACCGAAATAAGTCACAGCCGCGGCTCACTGGCAGTCTCGGGACGCTGGACATTCGTGGAGCGCCGGTTTACGATGAACGCACTCGACGGCCGGCTCGGTTTCGAGCAGAGGGGGTTCGGCGAGACCTACGTTCCAGGCAATCAAAGCGGTATGTCCGGCGGGCGTGCGGTTCCGTGCGGCCGCAAGGGGAGACGGAGATCATGGGCGTGGCAATTCTCTTGGGCCTGGTGGTTTTCTTTGTCGTGGTGGGTGTGCTGATTTACCTGGTCATGCTTTATAACGGCCTGGTGCGCCTGCGCAACGATAACGAGAAGGCTTGGGCGAACATTGACGTGCTCCTGAAGCAGCGTCACGACGAGCTGCCGAAGCTCATCGAAACTTGCAAAGGCTACATGCAGTATGAGCAGACGACGCTTCAGAAAGTGATCGAGGCGCGCAACACCTTCGCCAAGGCCGGCTCGGTCACCGAGAAGGCCCAGGCGGACAATATGATCACGGCCGCGCTCAAAAGCCTGTTCGCGCTGTCCGAGAGTTATCCGGACCTCAAGGCCAACAACAATTTCATGCAGCTCCAATCGCGGATTTCCGAACTCGAGGAAAAAATCGCAGACCGCCGCGAGTTCTACAACGACGACGTCAATACCTATAACATCCGCATTCAGGAACTTCCCGACGTCTTTATCGCCGGGATCATGGGCCTCAAGCGCCGCGACCTGTTCAAAGTGGCGGAGGCCGACCGGCAGGACGTGGAAGTGAAACTCGCGTGATCGTCCGAGCGGGGAGGGCCTGAAGGGTAAAGGATGAAGTCTGAAGTGTGAAGTATGAAAGATACGGGGGGAAGGATATAACTTAAAGGGTAAAGGATCAGGGATGAAGTGCGAGGTATGAGGGAAGCAGAAGAAGGGGTAAAGGTTAAAGGGTAAAGGACAAAGGACGAACACGGAGGGATATTGGGTTTGGATTTTACCCTTCACCCTTTACCATTTACACTTTATCCTTTCGACGCCCGAACGCCGCTACCCGAAAGGAGTTGGGTCATGCTGATGGGATTGGGCTTTGTCGCGTTTCTTGTGATCGTGTTGGTGGTCGCCATCGGGCTGATTTCCTATTTGGTCGGCATTTACAACAGTCTGGTGGCGCTCAAGAACAACATTGACCGCTCGTTCTCGAACATTGACGTCATCCTGAAGCAGCGGCACGACGAGCTGCCGAAGCTCATCGAAACCTGCAAGGGCTACATGAAATACGAGCAGGAGACGCTCCAGAAAGTGGTCGAGGCGCGCAACGCCTACGGCCGCGCCACCACCCCCGGCGAAAAGGCCCAGGCCGACAATATGATTACCGGCGCCTTGCGGACGCTTTTCGCCGTGGCCGAAAAGTATCCCGACCTCAAAGCCGATGCGAATTTCATGCAGCTTCAAGGGCGCATCACGGAGCTCGAAAACAAGATCGCCTCCCAGCGCACCGGCTACAACCAGGACGTCAACGACTACAACATCCGCATCGCGCAGGTGCCCGCGAACTTCGTCGCCGGCTTCATGCACCTCACGCCGCACGCGCTTTTCGAGGTCGCCGCCGCCGACCGCGAAGACGTGAAAGTGAGCTTCACCTAACCGCCCGGCTCTTCATTTCGAGCGCCTTCAATTTGGTGAGTTGTCGGAGGTCTTTTATTCGCGGGCCTTATTCGGATTCGGCGAGGAGGCGGCGGAGCTCGTGTGCCGCCTCGAATTCCCGTTCGAGTTCCTGGCTTTTCAAATGGCTCTTGATGGAATCGAGTTTCTGAATCACGAGCTCCAGCGCCTGCTGGATATTTTCGGTGTTGGTCAGGCAAATATCGCGCCAAATCGAAAAGGGGCTGTCGGCCAGGCGTGTTGCGTCGCGGAAACCCGCGGCGGCGAATTCGGGAGGAATGAAGTCGCGGCCCGCGCGCTCGGCGATGAGGCTGGCCAAGCCCGTCTCGAGGAGCTGAGGCAGATGGGACAGGAACGCCATCGCCCGGTCGTGGCTGGCCGGATCGCTCGTGATCGGCCGACCGCCCACCGATTCCACCAGGCGCGAAAAAGCCTCGACGCGCGGGTCGGTCATATCGTCGGGCGTGAGCGGGGTGAGCACGTATCGCGTGCCCTGGAAGAGTGCTGCGTCCGCGTGCTCGAACCCCGAGCGCTCTTTGCCCGTGAGCGGATGCCCGCCGAGGAACATCGCGTCCGCCTTAAAGACTTCCCGCGCGCGCTCGACGATCATCTGCTTGGTGCTGCCGACGTCGGTCACCAGGGCCCCCAGACCGGCGCCCTTCGCAGCCATGGGCAAGAGGTCAAGGATCGTCCCCACCGGCGTGGCTAGAATCACCAGATCCGCCGTCGCCACCGCCGCACTGAAATCCGTAGAGGCCTCCTCCACGGCCCCCGAAGCCAGGGCGCGCTCGACCACCGCCGCGCGGTCCACTCCCACGCGACGTCCACGGAAGCCGCGCTTCGCGAGCGCCAGCCCCCACGACCCGCCTACCAGGCCGAGGCCGACAATCGCCACACGTGGAAACGAAAAGTCAGATGGAGCCACTTTTGACAGTCAAAGGGTAAAGGAAAAAGGGCGAAGGCTGAAGTATGAAGTGTGAAGTATGAAGTATGAAGCCTGAAGGCTTGGCAAGTTCATCTCCAATGCTGGCGTGTGCGCGGGCCCTCGTTTCAGACTTCATACTTCAGCTTTTACCCTTCACACTTCAGACTTCAACTTTCAGCCAGTGCTGATGTCATTCGGCATTAGATCACTTTCGAAACGCCCAAATCTGGCAAATGACACCAGTACCCTTTCCCCCTTTACCCTTTTTCCTTTATCCTTCACATTTCAGACTTCAGACTTCACACTTCATACTTCAGTTGATCGTCCGTCCAACGGCGGGCGCGATCATGCGCAATTCCTTCATCAAGTGCTCGAACTGCTCGGGGAAGAGCGATTGCGCGCCGTCGCTCAGGGCCTTGTCCGGATCGTTATGGACTTCGATGAGCAGCCCGTCGGCGCCGGCCTCCACCGCGGCACGCGCCATCGGCGGCACCTTGTCGCGCCGGCCCGTGCCGTGCGAAGGGTCTGCGATGATGGGCAGATGCGACAATTTCTGAATGACTGGGATCGCGGAAACGTCGAGCGTGTTGCGGGTGTAGTTCTCGAACGTTCGGATGCCGCGCTCGCACAGGACGACGTTGTAATTTCCCCCCGCCATGATGTATTCGGCGGAAAGCAGCAACTCCTCGATGGTGGCGGAGATGCCGCGTTTGAGCAGGATGGGCTTCGGAATCTTGCCAAGTTCTTTGAGCAGGTTGTAGTTCTGCATGTTCCGCGCGCCGACTTGGAGGACGTCCGAGAACTCAAGGAACATGGGAATCTGCGTTTGGTCCATGACCTCGGAGGCCACAACCAGGCGGTTGCGGTCCGCGGCCTTGCGCAGCAACTCGAGCCCCTTCGGGCCCATGCCCTGGAAGCTGTAAGGGGATGTCCGAGGTTTGAAAGCGCCGCCGCGCAACACCTTGGCGCCGTTTTTGGCGACCGAGGCCGCGACGGCTTCGATCTGCCTCGGGCCCTCCGACAATCACACCTCGGCCTAGCGCGACCTTCGAGCCTTCGGGCCGGAACTGGCGGCTGGCGAGCTTGTAAGGCGCCGAGATGCGCAGCACTTCCGACACGCCCTCGAGCAGTTCGATATCGCGCGTGTCGAAATCCACTTTGACGCCTACCGCTCCGAGCACCGTATGCCGGGCGCCGGTGGAGCGGTGGATATCGAATCCCATCCCCATCAACTTGTTAATCACACTCTGGATGGCTTCTTCGCTTGCGCCCTCTTGCATCACTACAACCATGCCTGATTACTCCTTCCCGATTTCGCTCGCCATGATGTGCCGCTCGAGCGCGCGGGCTTCATCAATGATGCGCTCGAACAGGCGGCGGATGGCGGCATCGTCGAGCGGCCCCGGGTTCGATTTCACGACGTTGCGCAGAATTTCCGCTTCGCGCTCCGGCTGCCAGGCCGCCAGGCGCAAGACTTTCTTGATCTTGCCCACTTCCACGGCGCACAGCGAGCGCTCGTTCAGCAGCTTCACAAGCTGCTGGTCAATCTCGTCAATGCGCTTGCGCCAATCCGCCAAGTCCTTCATGCCGCGCCCGTCCCCTCCCGAAGCCAGCGCACGAAATGCTCGATGGCATCCGGCCCGCCGGCGGCATACCGATCTTCGATGGCGCGCACCAGCGCGCTGCCGACTACCGCGGCGTCGGCGTCCTTCGTCACCTCGCGCACTTGCTCCGGGTTCGAGACGCCAAAGCCCACAGCCAGCGGCAGCTCGGTATGGCGCCGCGCTCGCTCGATGAGCGGACCAAGCTCGCGAGAAATTTCGTTCCTTTCGCCGGTCGTGCCGGGCCGCGAAATGAGGTAGAGAAACCCGGTTGAAAGCGGCGCCAAGCGTTCGAGCCGCTCGTCGGTGGAAGTGGGAGCGGCGAGAAACACGGTGTCGAGGCTTTGCGCGCGCATCGCGGCGATATAACTTTCGGCTTCCTCGGGTGTCAAGTCCAAGACCAGGGCGCCGGCCGCGCCGGCCCGCGCGGCGTCGCGCGCGAACCGCTCCAGGCCGTATTGCAGCACCGGATTGTAGTAAGTGAAAAGTATCACCGGCGCTTCCATCTCCTGACGCCACCTGGGCAGGCGCTCGAGAATCCTAGCGAGGCTGGCGCCAGACTTAAGGCCGCGCTCTGAAGCGCGCTGGATGACCGGCCCGTCGGCCAAGGGGTCGGAAAACGGCACGCCCAGCTCGATGACGTCTGCGCCCCCGCGGTTCACGGCGGCAAGAAGTTTGCCCGTGTCTTCGAGCGTCGGGTCGCCCGCGGTGAGATAAATCACCAGGCCTTTTGCCTTTCGCTCAGCGAGTTCGCGAAAGCGGGAATCGATACGGGTTTTCGAAATCGTGGGCATCAGTCAAAGCTGATTCAAAGGATGCCGGCCGACTGAAAGATGCTCAAGTCTTTGTCGCCGCGGCCGGATAAATTGAGAACGATGATTTTGTCTTTGGCCATGCTTGGCGCGCGGCAGACAATTTCCGCCAGCGCGTGCGCGGGCTCGAGCGCCGGGATGATGCCCTCGGTTCGGGCTAGCGTGCGCGCGGCGTCGAGCGCCGCGGCGTCCGAGGCTCGCGTGTACCTGTCCGTCTTCGTCCTGAAGGACGTATGAATAGGTCCCATGAAGCACGCCAGGTTTTCCGCCGGCGAAGCGCGCTGCGTGGTCGCCGAGGTTGGGGCTGCGGCCGCCCGCCTCGACGCCCACCATCGCAACCTGGGAGTCTTCGATAAAGTCGTAAAACAGGCCGATCGAATTGCTGCCTCCGCCGACGCAGGCCGCGAGCAGGTCCGGCAAGCGCCCGGCTTGGGCGATGAATTGCCCGCGCGCCTCGCGGCCGATGGCGCGATGGAATTCGCGCACCATGACCGGGTAAGGATGGGGGCCCAATACGGAGCCCAAGAGATAATGCGTGTCGCCGACGTTCGTCACCCAGTCGCGCATCGCTTCGTTAATCGCGTCCTTCAGGGTTTTCGAGCCGGACCGGACGCTGACCACTTCCGCCCCGAGCAGCCGCATGCGGAAGACGTTCGGCGCCTGGCGCGCCATGTCTTCCTCGCCCATGTAGACGACGCACCGCAACCCGAGCAGAGCCGCCACGGTCGCCGTCGCCACTCCGTGCTGGCCCGCTCCGGTCTCTGCGATGAGCCGGGTCTTCCCCATCCGCCGAGCGAGGAGGCCCTGCCCGATGGCGTTATTGATCTTGTGCGCGCCGGTGTGGAGCAAGTCTTCGCGCTTGAGATAAATCTGGGCGCCGCCCAAGTGTTCCGTCAGCCGCCGCGCGTGAAATAGCGGCGTCGGGCGCCCGGCGTATTCTTTGAGCAAGCGCTGGAATTCAGCCTGAAATTCTTTGTCGGCGCGGGACGCTTCCCAGGCGCGCTCCAGCTCCTCGATGGGGTGCATCAGAGTTTCGGGGACAAAGCGTCCGCCGAACTCTCCGAACCGCCCGCGCGCGTCGGGCCAAGACCGAATTGTCTCATTGATTGATTGATTCATTTTTTCATTGAGCCTTCGAGCTTCTGATGGGGCATGAAGCGAATGCGGTTTATCCTTTCAATGAGTCAATGATTCAATGAACCGATGACTCAATTCTCTCGATCGGCTTGCTCGACCGCCTCAAAAAACGCCCGGAGCTTTGCCGGGTCTTTTAGCCCTGGAGCGGATTCCACTCCGCTCGCCACATCCACCGCATAGGGCCGTACTTCGCGAATCGCCTGCCCAACGTTTTCCGGCGTCAGGCCCCCGGCGAGGATCACCTGACGCCGCTCGGCAATTCGCCGAGCAATGTCCCAGTCAAACGTCCTGCCGGTACCACCCCTCAAAGCTGGGTCCGCCGTATCGAGCAGGAAGGCGTTAGCCTCGAACGCATCCAGATAGTTCGGACGGAGGCCGTCCCACACCGCGACCGCGCGGATGACATACAGACCGTCCAATGGCGAACCGTTTGTAGCCGGGATCGGGTGCTGCGCCCCGTGCAGTTGCACCGCCGCTACGCCTGCCTCCCTCGCAATTGCCGCCACGTTCACGGCGTCCGTCTCGTCCGCGAAGACGCCCACCGCCATCACGAAGGGCGGCAAGCGGCGGATCATTGCCCGCGCCAATTCCGGGGACACGTAGCGCGGCGAACGGGGATAAAAATTGAACCCCAAGGCGGCGGCGCCAAGCCCCACCGCAAATTCGGCGTCCTCGCTCCGCATAATCCCGCAAATCTTCACCCTTGTCGGCATGGGTTACCCGGCTGTAGCGGCGAGCGGAGCCAGCCCTGACGCAGGAAGGGTCTCGCCGCTCGCAGCAAGACGATTGCGGCGAGGCGCAGCTCACAGCAAACCGATTGCGGCGAGTCCGTCAGCCGACGGATCGCCGCTACAGTGCCAGCTCACGGGCGCGCCCTCGCCAAGCCGGCGCCGACCTTCAAGAATTGGGCGAGCGCGTTGCCCGGGTTCTCCGCTCGCATGAAAGTTTCGCCAATGAGCGCGGCGTCGAAGCCCGCCTGTTCCAGCCGCTTCAAGTCCGCGGGCGTGCGGATGCCGCTCTCGCTCACCGCCAGCACTCCGCGGGGGATGCGAGGCCGCAGGCGGAAGGAAGTTTCGATGTCCACTTCAAGAGTTTTAAGATCCCGGTTGTTGACGCCCACGATTTTCGCGCCCGCAGATACGGCCCGTTCGAGCTCCGCCTCATCGTGCACCTCGACGAGCGCCGCGAGACCGAGCTCCATTGAAAGCTTGGCGAGCTCGCGCAGTTCGTGGTCTTCGAGCGCCGCGACAATCAGCAGCAGGGCGTCCGCGCCCGCCGCCGCCGATTCGTAAACCTGATAGGGCTCCAGTATAAAGTCCTTCCGCAGCACGGGAAGCCCGACGGCGGCGCGAACCTCCACGAGATGCTGGACCGAGCCCTGGAAGTGATCTTCCTCGGTCAGCACGGAAAGCGCCGCCGCACCCGCCGATTCGTAACCGAGGGCGATGGCCGGCGGATGGTAATTTGGCCGGAGCAGGCCCCCGCTCGGCGAAGCTCGCTTGAGCTCGGCGATGACGCGGAGATCAGCTCCACTCGCGGCCACTGCGCCGGTAAAATCACGCCGGTCCTCTCGGGCGCGGGCCGATTGCTCAAGCATTCTCAGTGGCACACATCTCCTGGCTTCGGCCACGCGCTCGCGCCGCCGGGAAATGATTTCGCCGAGGATAGAACTCTACCGGGCGGGGAAAAGCAAAGTCAAGGAAAGCAAGGAGAGAGGCGACTCCCACAGCCGTCCCCAGAAGGCCTGCCGCGACGAGTTTGGCTTTTGAGGCGCGCCGCAGAGACGTTGGAGCCAGGATTCGCCCGAGGATGAGCGTCCCCCAGAAAAGCGATGGGCAAGTTCCGAGCGCATGACGGGCTCGCTGGTCAAACGGCGAGCATACTTTGCCGCCCAGCCGCCCACGGAATTTCACCCCAGAAAATAATCCTTGACAGTGGCTTGAGCATACCCTAGAAAAAAAGTGCGTCTAATCGGTTTATTAATCCCTTATAATAATTCGCTTTACTGCGTCGGGTAGCCGGGACCAGAGGTCAAGCACTCTTAAACACTTCCAAGAGCGATCAGAGCGCCACTTCCCTACAACAGGTTGGACACTCCCCGGAGGAACCAAGCGCGGAGTTGCGCGGCCTGGGGGAGAGATGTGGCCAAAACCACGAGGTCAATGGCTCGGGCACTTCGAAAAGCCCAGCTCGGAGGACGAAACATGCTTCAGAAAACTCCCAATCTTTTCCGTTGCGTTACAGGTGCTCTGTTGCTTTTGGCGTCGCTAGCCGTCACCGCGAGCGCGCAATTCAAGGCGGGTGTCCAAGGCACGGTCGCCGACACGACGGGCGCCGTCGTGCCTGGCGTCGAAATTACGGTCACCAATCAGGAGACCGGCGTTTCGCAAAAAGGCACCACGAGTGAGGCTGGGTTTTACGCCGTGACGAATCTTCCCCCGGGGAAATACACGGTGACGGCTGCGCTCTCAGGGTTCGAGACGGCGGTCGTCCAGGACGTCGAAGTGAGCGCGGAATCCGTGCAGGGCGTCAACGTGACGCTCAAAGCCGGTACGGTGGCGACGCAAGTCATCGTAAGCGGAGAGGCGATGCCGCCAATTCAGACGGAGAATGCCTCGCAAAGCGGCACGCTTACCAAACTCGACGTGGCCAACCTTCCTCAATTCCGAGGGGATCCCTACGAACTGCTGCGCCTGACTCCGGGTGTGTTCGGGACGGGCGCGCGGGATAGCGGCGGAGGTTCGAGTAATCTTCCGGGCTATAGCGGCGTGGGGGGGTCGAACAAGGGGATTTTCCAGACTGAAAATGCCGTTCAGGTAAGCGCCAACGGCTCGCGCCTGGAGGCCAACGGGTACCTACTCGACGGCGTTTCCACGAACAGCCAGGCCTGGAACGGCGCCACGGTGATTACGCCCAACGCGGAGGCGGTCAAGGAGATCAAGGTGGACGTAAGCCCCTATGACGCCGAGAACGGCCATGGCGCAGGGGCGGTCGTGCAAACGGTCACCCAGAACGGCACGAATAACTTTCACGGCAGCGCGGTGCTGCAGATCCATAGCCCGGGCCTGAACGCCTTCCAGCGTTGGGGCGGGCCAAACGGCGCCTCGGCCAACCGCGACAACCTGCTCACGCACGACGTTCTCGGAAGTCTCGGCGGCCCTATCCGAAAAGATAAACTGTTCTTCTTCTACTCCTTCGATCACTTGAAGACAGGCGGCGCCACGTATCGCGCGATTGATTGGGTTGAGACCCCCCAGTGGATCACCAAGCTTCCCCCCGGCAGCGTCGCGGCAAAGATCTTTGCCGTGCCGGGTTCCGGGTTCACCAATCCGAAGATGCTCGATTCCACCTGCGCTCTTCTGGGTCTCACGGAAGGCTCGACTTGCGCGACAGTCACGGGCGGTGTGGATCTGGGCTCAAACACAGGAACCTCGGGGACGATTGTAAGTAGTCCGACCGGCGGCGGCCTGGATGGGTCCCCGGACTTAATGCGTTTGGAGTACGAGGGCTTTACCGACAACACCAAAGCCTGGCAACATAACGGCAAGGTGGACTACAACGCCACCCAAAACGACCGCGTCGCATTCAGCTTTTTCTACGTCCCGTTGAACAACAGTTTCCGGCCGGGCGGCTGGGTGGACGGGCGCCAATATGACCTCTTCAAGCACGACTCGAGAAACGAAACCGCGGCGCTGCTTTGGACTCGCACGATCAATCCCACCACGGTCAATGAAGCGCGCATGAACGTCACCCGCTGGTACTTCGACGAAATCAAGTCCAACCCCCAGGCTCCCTGGGGCGTCCCCGTCGTCAACATCGGCATTCCCCCCAATCCCTACAATGGCGTTGTGCAAGCGGGCGATTCCCTTGGCCCCGGCGTCTTCTACCAGACCACGTACACTATCCGCGATACGCTCAGCAAGGTGCACAACAGCCACGTCCTGAAGTTTGGTGGGCAAATTGACAAGGAGCAGAATAATAGCGCCAATACCTGGGGCGCGCGGCCGTCCTACGACTTCGCTGACTTCATTGACAACTCCGGACCACAGCCAGTCCGCCGCTCCTGCAACACATGCGGCCTCTGGAGCTTTTCGAATGACGCCCCGATTGGTGAAGGCACAGCCACCTATGACCCGAAAACCGGATTCCCGACCGATTTCCGCAAGTACATCCGCGTTTCCACTTACAGCTTGTTTGCGCAGGACAATTGGAAAGCGCGGCGGAATCTGACTCTGACGGGAGGAATGCGCTGGGACTACTTTACTCCCTTGCACGACAAATTCGGGAGACTCAGCAACATTGTATTAGGGCCGGCGCCCAATGTTCTGACCGGGGCAAAAATCGAGGTCGGCAAGAATTTCTCTAATCCCGACAGCAACAACTTCGGCCCACAAATCGGCTTCGCCTGGAGTCCGGGCTCGTTCGTGGGCCACGATTTCGGGAACAAGCTTGTATTCCGCGGCGGTTTTGGCGTCGCCTACAATCGGGTTCCGGAAAGCCTGCTGCTGAACGCCGTGGGGAACCCACCGGATTTTGTCGCGGCCGCCTTTCAGACCCCGAACGACACGGTATCCACAAGCCAGATCGTGTACGCATTTAGCACCTGCGGAATAAACTGCTTCCACGGGTATCCCGCCAATTCCGCTACTCTCCTGACCTTTGACCCGACCACCGGCTTGCCGAACGGCGGACAGTTTCTCGCCAAGCCGGATATCAAGGGACCGATCCAGAACCTGGCGACGCCCTACGTGATGCACTTCTCGATGGAAGGGCAGTATGAATTCAGACCAAACTGGATGATGTCCCTGAGCTACCAAGGCGCCCAGGGACGCAAGTTTCCTCGCACGCTGAACTACGCCCTGTTTTCCGCGCAGAATCCCGACATCAACACCGTGAACATCTATCAAACGGACGTCAACTCTCATTACAACGCGATGCTCGCGCGCGTCCAACACCATTTCATGAAGGGCCTCGAGCTCGACGCGTTCTATCGCTTGAGCAAGAGCACGGACGCCTGCTCGAGCGATCAGACGTGCAACCAGACCTTCCCCTTCGACCAGAGCACCGAGTACGGGCCGTCCGATTTCGACGTCACCCACTCGATCACGGCGTACGCGGTTTGGGAGCTGCCGATCGCGCGAAACCGCCACGACTGGTTGCATACGGCGGCGGGAGGATGGCTGCTGAGTCCCATCTTCAACTTCAATTCCGGCTTCCCCTGGACGCCGGTGGTGGGGACTTGCATCAGCAACGTGTTCGGCAACGTCTGCCCCACCCGGCCGACTGCCTACCTGGGCGGGGCCGGCGCCAGTTTCAGCAATGACACTTTTCGGAGTCCAGGAGGAAACTTCTCAGGATTTTCAACCACTCCCGCCACTTGCACAGCGGGGCCGCCGGTCAGTTGTCAAACCAAGTACTTTACCGTCGTTGAGTCGCCCTCGGGTACCGGCATATTGCCCCCCGTTCCAGGGGTGGGCCGAAATGTGTTTCGCGGCCCTCGGTACACCGGCTTCGACTTGTCCTTCGGCAAGAGATTCACCTTCCCGGCCATGCGGGTCCTGGGAGAGAACGCCGGACTAGAAGTTCGCGCCCAGGCTTACAACCTGTTCAACAAAATCAATCTTTCGAACTTTGGGTTTAACAGTGGCAGCGCGAACCTGGGTGGTTTCAGCGGGGGCACATTTAATCCGAACGCAACCTTCGGCCAAGCGACCGGCGTGCTTTCGGGTCGTGTTGTCGAGATGTACATGAAGTTCGACTTCTAAAGGTTCGAAGCGCCTTACACTTGTAGGTTCCGGATTCTCGGGAACAAGGCCGCGGCAAAGCGCGGCACGATTCGAAATCAGGGAGGCGGGCGATCGCCTCCCTTTTCTTTTTTCTTCCGGAAAATGGTGACGGAGCCATGAAGGAATCGCCGGGCAGCAAAGAAGGTTTCACGCAAAGTCGCAAAGCCGCTCAACAGGATGACGATAAAACCTCCGGATTTGTCATTCTGAGCGCAGCGAAGAATCTAAATTCTTGATTCCAAAGCAGAGCGAGATGCTTCGCTTCGCTCAGCATGACATTATGGGCGCTTTTTCGTCAGCCTGTTAAGCGAAGTGCGGTGCGGAGCTTTCGGATCCTTTGCGCCTTGCCGACTTGGCGAGAGAGCCTTAGTTCTTTCAGCTCGGATGAAATCGCACTTCAGGCGCGCAGCAAATTCTTGGGCGCGCACCCAGATTCCTTAGTACGATAGAGGTTTCAAAGGTCGCTCCAGGTTCCATGAAGCTCACCCCCAATTTCTTGGTCACCTGTTTAATCTGTATGAGCGCTTCGATTTTCCAGCCGCCCGGTATGAAGCCACAATCCACTTCGCCGACCACAGCCTCCGGCCTGACCGAGGAAACGGAAGCCCAAGCCGCGGAGGCTCAGCTTCGCGAAGGCATGAAGCGCGCGCCGAACGACTCTTCCTATCCCGCTCGCCTGGGCGAGCTGCAGGCGCGCGAAAACCGGCTGGACGAGGCGCTTGTTTATTTTGAGAAAGCGTTGAAACTGAACCCGGCCGACCTGGTCACGCGCCGAAACCTCGCGGCCACCCGCAAGAACCTGGAAACTGTTTTGCGAGCCAAGCCCGATGACAGTTGGTCCGTCCTGCTCCTGGGCATGGTCTCGGAAGATTTGGGGGACCACGCGGCGGCGGCCAAACTGCTCAGCGGCGTTCTTCCGCTGGTCGCCGAGCGGCCTGAGACGATCTGCTCGCTTGCGCGCGCTTACTATCACCTCGGCGAAACCGAGAAAGCGCGATCCACGCTCGAAATGTTGGCTGCCCCCGCGGCCGGACCCGCGGCGGTGTTTCAAGGCGGACGCGTGGCGGCGGAGGGCGGAGATTACGAAAC
>QHZO01000213.1 GCA_003224695.1 Acidobacteriota bacterium | reverse complement strand
CAATGCTGGCGGGGCATTTCGACATTCCGGTCATCATGCTATCCGGCGACACGGCCGCCTGTGCCGAGCTTCATGACCTTGTCCCCCAAGCCGAATGCGCGGAAGTTAAATCGGGCGTGAGCCGCACCGCCGGCTACATGCTGCCGCACGCGGCGGCGCTGGCATTGATCCGCGAAAAGACCGAGCGCGCCATGAAGCGCCTGCCCGAGTTTAAACCCTACAAGGTCTCCGGCCCTGTGGAAGTGAAAGTGGAATTCACGCCCCATGGCACGCACACTTCCGCCCCGCGCGAAGGGGTCGAGCAGGTGAACGGCTCGACGTGGATTTTCCATGGTAAAGACATCGTGGACGCGTGGCTGAAATATTCAAGTTTTTAGATCCATCGAGTTGTGTGCAGCGGCTGCGCCCAAGCTTTCTTGCGACGCAACTGTCAGCTTATCCTTGCTGATGTCAAGAAAAGCCTCCAACTTTCCACCGGTTTGCAAGTTCGTCGGAAGGCGATCCTACATGAGAATCAACAACTTCGAACTCTCTTCAACTTGGAATTAGTCCTGCTCTACCAACTGAGTCAGTAACAGAGTACGAGTCAAGGTAAGGGGAGGACATTCCAGTGAAAAATATCGCTCCAGTGGTTCTTTTCGTTGCGCTGCTCCCGCGACTAGCCGATGCTCAGCAAACGGATCATGATTTTCCGAGGACCTACTTATTTGCGGCACCAGGCCTCGCTACTCCGGGATCAAGTGCAACTCTTGGGCTGGGTGGCGGCATCGAGGCGCCCTCGACCCCAGCCTTTTTGGGATACAGCATGGAGGTCAGTTACCTCGCTCCGGTGCATCAATTTGGTGACGGCCGGGGCCTGCTATGCTTTGTTACTGGATTCATCCCGATTCGGGAATCCGGATCGAATTCCGCGATCATATTCAACCGGGGACGCTCGTGCGCCATTTCCCTCAGTTTCGAGTTGCTTATGTCTTTGAGATGGGTGATTAGAACACTCTTCGAGTAGGGAGCAAGTGCGAAGGGTAAAGGGTAAAGGCTGAAAACTGAGAACTGAAGACTGAAGACTGAAGACTGATGACTGATGACTGAAGACTGATGACTGACAGCTTCTTCACAGCGCCGGCCAAAGGGATTCCCAAATCTAGAACTCCGTGTGGTAGCCGGCCTCCTCCGCGCGCGTCAGCTTGCGGCCGGAGGCGACGTCGAGCGTTTCCTGGAAAATTTGCCGGCCGACGTCTTCGATGCTCGCCTTCTTCTCGAGGACCACGCCGGCGTCAATGTCAATGTCGCCGTTCATGCGAGCGAGCGGCGAATTCGAGCCGACTTTAACAACTGGTCCAAGCGCGCATCCGATGCCCGTGCCGCGCCCAGTGGGGAACAGCGCCACTTGCGCGCCGCCCAGGAAGCGCGCAGGCGTCGAAATCTGATCGTAGCCGGGCGTATAGAGAACGTAGAGCCCCTTGCGGTCGCCCAGCCACTCGCCGTACTCGACGAGGTCTTCGACGATGGAAGTCCCGCCTTTTGCCTTTACCCCGCTCGACTTGAGATAAATGTTGTAGAGCCCGCCCTTGATATTTCCCGGCGAAGGGTTGTCGCGGAAATCGTCGCCGAAAGTCTCGACGTAGCGCTGGTAGCGCTTGAGGGCGTTCATCAGTTTCTTGCCCACGGCCCGGGTGCGCGCGCGCTGGGCCAAGTCCACCATCGCGGCGCCTTGTAGCTCCGGGATTTCGGGCAAAAAAACCGCCGCGCCCGCCCGCACGAACATATCCGCGGCAACGCCCACGGCGGGATTTGCCGTCACGCCCGACCAGCGGTCGGATCCGCCGCACTTGGTTCCCACAATGAGCTTCGAGATCGGCACAGGCTGGCGGTGGAATTCGTTCGCTTTGGCGAGCATTTTCTCGACGATTTCGAGCCCGCGCTCGACGGTCTTGCGGCTGCCGCCCGAGTGTTGAATCACCAGGTTCACGACACGCTGGCTGTAGTCGGGGACAGCCTGCTGGAAAATCGGCGCCGAGCATTCAACGCAGGTCTTACCGCATCCGAGGTCAATGTAAATCGCCGCGCCGAGGTTTGGATGGCGCAGCGTGTCGGCGAGGAGCGTGTTCAGCAGCTCGACGGCCTGGCCGTCCGGCATGCCGCAGCCCGATTCCTGCGAGACGGGCACGACACCATCCACGTTTGGATATTTCGCGCGGGAATAAATTTCGCGCATGGCGCGCGAGGCGATTTCATGCGCTTCGGTTGAGGAACACATGCCCGAGGTGACCAGCCCTACGTAATTGCGCGTGCCCACACTTCCGTCGGGGCGGGCGAAACCTTCGAAGGTGAGCGAAGCGAGTTTCGGGTCAATCGCCGAGGGCTTAGGGTTGTCACGATATCGGACGGCCAGCCGCGGCAGGCGGTCTTCAAGGTTTGTTTCGTTGATCGGGTCGCCGGGCTCGACGGCGCGTGAAGCCAGCCCGATCGGATCGCCGAGCGATATAAAGGCGCCGTCCTTCGGAATCGGTTGAATGGCGAAGCTCTGACCGCGCAGGACTCGTCCGGAAATCGTAAGCGATTCGGTGTTGGTCGAAAGTCGGTCCCCTTCTTCGAGCGAGTCGGCGGTAACGACCGCCACGTTGTCTTTCTCCGGGCGCACCACAATGGCGACATCTTCGAGTTTTCGAGCTTCCGCCATGCCTTTATCCTACACCTAACGCCGTCAGCTCTCAGCCGTCAGCGGTCAGTAGGGGCAATTCATGAATTGCCCCTACGACCTGAATGCTGACAGTCTCTCTCCCTTGCCACTGACCACTTGCCACTAACCACTGTTCTTAACGCCCGTGGCGGCGCTTGCGAAGCTCGTCCGCGGCAACGGCCAGCACGATGACACCGCCGATGAGCACCTGTTGCCAGAAGGGCGAGACGCCGAGCAGGTTGCTGCCGTTGGCAATCAGGCCCATCAGGAACGCACCGGCCACCGCGCCGCTCACTGTTCCTTCGCCGCCGGAAAGGCTTGCGCCGCCGATCACCACTGCCGCGATTACGCTCAGCTCGTAGCCCTGCCCGGCGGTTGGCTGGCCGGTCATCAGGCGCGACGACTCAATCATCCCCGCAAAGCCCGTCAGCGCTCCCGCGAAAATGTAAATAGCGATGAGATACAGGCGGATGGGAATTCCCGCATAGCGGGCTGCTTCAGCGTTGCTTCCAATGGCGTACGCGTAGCGGCCGAGGCGCGTGTATTTCAAGATGAAGCCGGCCAGGAACGCAAGGAGCACGAGAATCGCGAGCGGGACTGGCACGACGCGCAAGATATTTCCGTCGCCGAGCCAGCCGAAGCTGTCGGGAAGGTTGACCACTGGCATGCCGTTGGTGATGACGAGCGTCAAGCCACGCGCCGCGCCCATGGTGCCGAGCGTGGCGATGAAAGGGCTGACCCGAAGCAGCGTGATGAGCAGGGAATTCACCAGGCCCCAAAGCGCTCCGGCGAGCGTCGCTCCGACGAGCGCGGCCGCTAGAGGCCAGTGCGCCGCTAGCATGGTTGTCCCGCAAATGCCCGCAAACGCCATCACCGAGCCCACCGAGAGGTCAATGCCGCCGGAAATCATCACCAGCGTCATTCCCAAAGCGATAATAGTGATCACCGCCGACTGGCGCGCCACGCTCGAAAGGT
>QHZO01000212.1:6003-16745 GCA_003224695.1 Acidobacteriota bacterium | reverse complement strand
TGCTGGTGGGCGGCTCGACGCGCATCCCGCGCATTCAACAAATTGTCAAAGACCTGTTTCACGGCAAGGAGCCGCACAAGGGCGTGAACCCGGACGAAGTCGTGGCCGTGGGCGCCGCCGTGCAGGCCGGAGTATTGGGCGGAGAGGTCAAGGACCTGCTGCTGCTCGACGTCACACCCCTGACGCTTGGCGTCGAAACGCTGGGCGGCGTGCTGACCACGCTGATCCAGCGCAACACCACCATCCCGACGCGGAAGTCGGAAATCTTATCGACCGCTTCCGAAAACCAGAATTCGGTGGAGATTCACGTCCTGCAAGGCGAACGGCCGATGGCGCGCGACAACCGCACGCTCGGCAAATTCCATCTGGTGGGGATCCCACCCGCGCCGCGCGGCCTGCCGCAGATCGAAGTGACGTTCGACATTGACGCCAACGGCATCTTAAATGTTTCGGCGAAGGACCTGGGCACGGGCCGCGAACAGAAAATCACCATCACCTCTTCAAGCGGTTTAAGCAAGGATGATGTCGAGAAGATGACCAAGGAAGCCGAGCTCCATGCCGATGAGGACCGCCAGAGCCGCGATGACGTGGAGATGAAGAACCGCGCGGACACCATGGTCTATTCCACGGAAAAGACGCTCAAAGAGCATCGCGACAAAATCTCCGAGGCCGACGCCAAGGCTATCGAGGCCGCGATTGAGGACGCCAAGAAGGCCATCCAGTCCGGCAACAGCAGCGAAATCACCGCCGCCGTGGACAAGCTGACGCAGGCATCGCACCGGCTGGCCGAAGCCATGTACCGCAAGGCCGCGCCCAGTTCCGCGGGGACCGCGGCGGGCTCGGGGACGGGCGCGGCCTCCGACGGCGGCTCGGGCGGCAAAGCCAAGGCAGAAGGCGAGGTCATTGACGCGGAAGTGGTGGACGACGACAAGAAGAAAAATTGAATCGAGCGAGGGACCCCGATGACGGCAAACATTTCTAAAGGCCGGCCAGTTTCCGATTCGCCTTCCGGCCATCTGGCGCGTGTGGGTGTGGTGTGCCCACGCTGCCACTTCCAGCAATTCATGGACATCGAGCTCGACCGCTGGCCGCTCGAAGCTCCGGCCGCGACGGAAATCCACAAGCACCTTACGGAGTGGATCGAGTCCCACTGCCCCGACCATGCAAGCTGGATTGCCGCCGTAAGCAAGAATTGACGGGCACAGGCGCTCCAGGACGGAAAGCCAAGGTTATGGCCGGCGTCGTCTCGTATGGTTCAGCTCTTCTACGAATTCAGCAAAAGGGCGTGTTTTCCCGGCCAAGTGCTCCCGCCGGGCCTGACGGAGCTCTCGAAGCAATTTCGGATTATGGGCGATGAAGTGGTCTTCCAAGGCGTCGCTCAGCTCGTCAAATGCTTCGCTGGCGCGGGCGAACTTGCGCAAGATCTCTCTCGTCACCTCAACCGTCTGACCCATGATTCGCTCCTCGCTTAAATGCATCGCGAAATGGGGCAGCGAGCAACCGGAGCGGAATGACGATTTAGTTAATTCCGGAATTTTGCTGGTCGGCCGTTAAATGGTGAAAGCCTATGCCTGTAGGCACGCAAAAAGACTATTACGGAGTGCTGGGAGTTGCGCGGGACGCCAAGCCCGAGCAAATCCGCAAGGCCTACCGGCGTCTCGCCCGCAAGTTCCATCCCGACGTGAACCCTGGCAACAAAGCCGCGGAGGATAAGTTCAAGGAACTCTCGGCCGCCTACGAAGTCCTGAGCGACGAAAAGAAGCGCAAGGTTTACGACCAGTACGGATTCTACTCGGACAACATCCCGCCGGGCGGGCCGGGCCCTGCGGCCTCTACCGGCGCTCCGGGCGGGCCGGGGTTCGATTTTTCCGGCTTCGATTTCTCCGACTTCGGCCCCGAGGCGGCGAAGGCGCCGGGCGTGGGCGGGGCGTTCCGCGACCTGTTTTCCCAAATCTTCTCGCGCGGCGAAGCTCAGGAGCCGGGAGGCCCCGAGCGCGGCACGGACCTCGAACACCGGATGCACCTGGCTTTCTGGGACGCGATTCGCGGCTCTCAGGTGCGCTTTACCGCCACGCGCAGCGAAACTTGCGAGGCCTGCAAAGGCACGGGCGCCGCGGGCGGGAAGAGCATTACTTGCACGGAATGCCACGGCAGCGGCAAAACGGAGCGTCAGGTGGGCGCAATGCGTTTTTCCGTGACCTGCCCAGTCTGCCACGGGACGGGCAAACAGAAACCGCCCTGCCCGATTTGCGGCGGCTCGGGACATATTCGCAAGCCTGAAAGTTTCGAGGTGCGCATTCCGGCGGGCGTCGAGACCGGCTCGCGCGTGCGCGTGGCGGGCAAGGGCAACGCCGGCTCGAACGGCGCGCCGCCCGGCGACCTTTACATCGTGGCGGAGGTTGACCCGCATCCTGTCTTCGAGCGCAAAGGTGACAACATTTATGTCAAAGTGCCCGTAACCGTGACGGAAGCGGCGCTGGGCGCGAAAGTCGAGGTGCCGACGCTCGACGGCCCAAGCACCATCCGCATTCCGCCCGGGACGCAGAGCGGGCAAAAGCTGCGGCTGCGCGGCAAAGGCGCGCCGTCGCTCCGCGCCAATGCCCGCGGCGATGAATTTGTGGAAGTTCAGGTGGTTGTCCCGCGCGTGGCGGACGAACGCACCAAGGAATTGCTCCGCGAAATGGAGCGCCTGAATCCTGAGAACCCGCGCCAGGATTTGATGAAGAATGCTTCGAAGTGATGGGAGGCAGGATCTAGGATTCAGGAGTGAGAAGTCAGTGGACAGGAGTAAGAAGTAGGAAGTAGGAAGTATGAAGTGTGAAGTATGAAGCCAGGAGCGGGAAGATCGGCGCCCTACGGCATACCGTATGCGGTATTTAGCCGTTCGTTTTCCTTCTTTTGACTTCTGACTTCTTACTTCTGCCTTTCTGCTTGCCACTTCTCACTGACCACTCGCCACTGGTTTTAACAATGGCCAAGCGTGGACGCAAAACTCGAACCAATGCCGGCTACATGATCTCGGCCGTCGCGGAAATGTACGACATCCATCCGCAGACCCTGCGGCTTTATGAGCGGGAAGGCATTTTGAAACCGTCGCGCTCGAACGGCAACACTCGCCTCTACACGCAAAGCGACCTCGAGCGCCTGGAATTTATTCTGAAGCTCGCGCGCGGCTTGGGAGTGAACATTGCCGGCATTGAGATCATCATGAACATGCGGGAGCGGATGTCGGAGATGGAGAAGGAAATGCAAGCCTTCGTCGAGTATGTCCAAAAGGAGTTTTTCGAGCGCCCTCCCATTGACCCCGATCGGCTGCGCACGGCGCTGGTGCGCGTCGGCCGGCCCCACCTGGCGCATTCACGACCCGTGGGAAAATGAAAACCACCTCAGATTCAGTGTAAGTTTAGAAGGCCTGTTGGGCCGAATGGAGAACCGCCAGGACATCGATCTGGTCCGGCTTGATGTAATAAACAACGCGGTAAGGTCCTTCGAGTACTTCACGGATCTGCGGGACCTCGAATTCTGGGACCACTCGACCGGATTCTGGGAACGCCGCAATTTGTTCTGATCTTCGAATCAATCTCTCAACGGTGCGAAGCGCGTAATCCGGCGAGGTTTTAGCGATGTATGCTTGGATGGATTCGAGGTGCTCGATCGCGGTGTCCGTCCAGTGGACGTTCACTTGGACAGTCCGAAGCGTGAGCGCAGAGTCTGTACGTCGGTCGTCCGGCCTGCTCGGCTGTCGGCAAGGCCTTCTTCGACGGCTTGACGGACATAGATTTCGTGCATGAGGTCGTCCCAGGTAGAATTCTCAGGCAGTTTATCGACCAACCGCCGCGCCTCTTCCTTAACATTGGTTGCTTCCACGGTCTTGCCTCCTTGCTTTTCTGTGCCTTCAAACCCCAATGATAGGTCAGACCAACTCGCCAATCAACATTTGCGGTTGGATGGCCCGGAGCAACAGAGCAGGTAGCCACGGCATGGTGTCAATGCCGTGGGCCTTTCCTTGAGGTGATTGCGTGTCCACGGGACAGAACCCGTCCCGCGGCTACCACCCGGCCAGGCGCCGCCCACCGCGCCTCTAACCTGTCACACTCACTTTGCGCAATTCGGCGGCGGCGGACTCAGGAGGCAAGGAGTTGTAGTCAACCTCATTGATGCTATAGAACTTGGAGGGATGCGGCTCGACGGGCATGATTTCGAAGTGCCAGTGGAAGTCCTCGCGCAAGGTTTGCCATTGTCCGGCCCTTTCAAACTTCGCGTTGACGTTGGGCGCGGTGTGGAGGACCAGGTGAAACGCGGAAACATTGCGTTCCAGCCGCGCGAGCAGCGCCTTCAGGATGCGCGCGAAATGGAATTGACGCTCCCAGGTGCTCAAGTCCTCTTCAAACGAGTGATGGTGGTTGATGGGCAGCAGCCAGGTCTCAAAGGGCACGCGGGAAGCAAACGGGCAAAAGGCCATGAACTGGTCGTCCCACTCGATGGTCCGCACGCCCTGCATCATTTCCTGCCGCACGGCGTCGCAGATGAGGCAGCGCTCTTTCAACTCGAAGTGTCGAAGCGACGAGCGCAGTTCGTAGACCAGCCGTCGGGGGATAAACGGCGTGGCCGTAATCTGTGAATGAGGGTGATCGAATTCCTGCCCAGCCGCCTGGCCCTGGTTGCGCAGAAGCGTTATGTATCGAAAGCGCGGGTCTTTCTTGAGGTCCGTCAGGCGGGAGACGCAGGCGCGGAGCACCTGAGCGATGTGCCAGTCCGAGAGGCCCGAAAGTCGCCGCGCGTGGTCGGGGCTGTCCACCACGATTTCGTGCGCGCCAAGACCCCGCATCTTGTCGTACATCCCCTCGCCGCGCCGCTCGGCCCCGCCTTCAATGCGGTAAAGCGGCCGCCAGTGCGGGACCACACGCACCTGCCAGGAAGCTTGCCGGTAAGGGTATTCGTAAAGGGTCTGCGGGCAGAAGCTCTCTTTGCCCGGACATAACGGGCAGCCGTCGAGCTCGGGCCAGGCCCCGTCGCCGTTTTCCTGAATGATCCAGCTTTGCGTGATTGGATCTTTCCTAAGCTCCATGCATCCTCCGCCCTGCAACCCTTATTTTGGCCCACTTTGCAAGTCCGATAAAACCTCTAAGCCTACGCCGGCAATCCACTGCTCCAAGAGTCGTCCCCCGGCCCTGGTTCCATACGGCTTAGGGATCTTGGGTTTCCCGGCTTGTCCCTTGGAAGATCTCCTTGCCCGCACCTGGGCTCTCGACCATGCTGCTCAAACGTCCTGCCTTGGGACGGCAACTACCGTGTTGACTTTATTGTCGCGATGCGCACGAAGTTTGTCAAGGGCTGGGGCAGGTTTGGCCCTAAGGAAACCGGCATGCGTTTCTTCGGCAACCTGGTTTTAGTGCATGGGGGTCGGGATAACCTTCAAGTCGAGGTTTAAGTCTTCCTCTGAAAGGCTTCGCTATCATCTTCTTCCGCCAAATCAGACTCGTACGTCCTCTTACTTAGCCCGGAAGTTCAGATTCACGAAGGAGAGTTAGAGCCGCTATCTTTGAGCGCTGTCAAAGAATCCGGACGCGTAGTCGCTACCCAGCGGCTGTTGTGTGCAACCCTTGTGTCACGATGTGAAATACCCTTACGTAGGGAATATGCTATATACGGTTGAAGTTTTTCACCGATTGAGGCTTACCCATGAAAAGTACACGCTCAGTGTCCAAGCCCAGAACGGATCGAACAGCAGATCGTCCCGTTCCCCCAAGCCGTGGAGCGGGCCATCGTGTTTCTATGGCATGCTATCTCGGCATTGACGCTGGCGGGACGCGCACGCGAGCCCTGGTGGCCGGTGCGAGCGGGAAGATTCTTGGCCGCGGCATTGCGGGGCCGGCGAACCCCTTGAAGGTGGGCTTTGCTGCCTGCGAGCGCCAGATTCTGCGGGCGGCAAACCAAGCTGTAGCGGCGGTCTATGACCGCCGAGTGTCACCGCGGCTAAATCCATCTCTAAAAAAAGAAGAGGCGGCGCTGGTGCACCGCCGCTACAGTCCGCAGTCGGCGGTCATAGACCGCCGCTACAGCATATCCAACCTCGGCACCGTCGTAGTGGGCCTCGCCGGTGTTGACCGCCCTCCCGTCCATCGCCGCCTGCTTCGCTGGCTAACCAAGGCGATTCCGGCGCGGCGCCACCTCCTAACCTCCGATGCCGCCATTGCTCTGGCGGCGGCGATTGGGAAGCGGCCCGGTATTGTCATCATCGCCGGCACCGGATCGATCGGCTACGCCGAAGACGGGCGCGGCAGGGCCTACCGCGCGGGCGGCTGGGGGACGCTCTACGACGACGCGGGCTCCGGCTTCGACCTCGGGCGTAAAGCCATCGTGGCGGCGCTCCGCGACTACGACGGCCGAGGCGACCGGACGGTTCTAGGCCGCAAAATCTGCCGCGCCTTGAAGATTCACGACATCACCGAAGTCATCCTCAAAGCGCTCACGCCGCAAGAGACTGCCGCGCTTTTTCCGCTGGTGCTCGGAGCCGCCCGCGAGCATGACGCCGTAGCCAAGCGCCTGTGCCTCGAGGCCGGGCGAGAGTTGGCTGAATTGGCTTTGGCGCTCGCCACACGGCTTGGTTGGAGGCGGCGCGAATTCATCGTAGTTATGGCGGGCGGTGTATTCGGCGCAAGCGCTCGCATCCGCCGGTCCTTCTCCCTCGCCCTCCATTCCGCCACCCCGCGCGCCCGCATCGTCCTGCTTCGCCGCCCCGCCGTCGAAGGCGCGCTCGCCCTCGCCGTGCAGTCGTAGCGGCGACCTATGGTCGCCGGCCTTCGGCCCGCCTGGCGAGTCAAGCGGTTTTTCGGCGGGAGGGCCCGCCTGCGGATTCCCAATCAACACGTCATTTCATTTTGCAAGCGTTTGACACGTTTACAGGCAGGCGCGTAGAGTGCCTTTTGAGATATGACCTCGCGCGCGTTCACGCCGGCAAACCAGATCACGATTCTGCGCCTGATTTTTGTTCCGCTCTTCGCCATTTTGGAATTGGGCCGGCACTACGACTGGTCGCTGGCCGTGCTCGCTTTGGCGGCGGTCTCCGACGTGGTGGACGGCACCGTGGCGCGCTTATTCCATCAGGAATCGGAGCTCGGAATCGCGCTGGACCCCATTGCCGACAAAGTCTTGATGGCCGCCGCGTTCATTCTGCTCGCCTATCACGGCGTGCTTCCCTGGTGGGTCACGATTCTGGTGCTGAGCCGCGACGTCGCCATGGTTCTGACGGCGCTATTGATCAGCTTGGTGGCCGGCTACCGCCCGTTCCGTCCCACGTCGCTCGGAAGGATCTCAACGGTTTTTCAGGTGGCCAGCGTCTTTGCCGGCGTCTCCTATCAAGTCCGGCTGCCGCTGATCGAAAAACCAGTCCTCCAGCTCTTCACCCTCCTGGCCGCCTTCTTCACGGTCGCTTCCGGACTTCACTATCTGCTGGTGGTCCGGCAACTCTATGCCGTGCACCCGGCTGCGGAGACGCCTGCGAACGCTTCAGATCCCAAGGAAAAATAAAACCACTCGCGCCGCCAACGGGGGTAGACTGGCGCTTCGCCGTATTCGGCTGCGGGGAAATGAAGGAGGAATGGATGGAAACGAAGAACCTCCGTGTGTCCGAAATTCTTTCCGCGTGGGGAGCGGTCCTCGAAGGCCGGCGTCCGCTGCTCTCAATCGAAATCAACGAACCGGGGCATTTGGGCGACGCGGGGCCGCTGAGGGAACTCGGAGACTACGAAGGCGAAGCGTTGATCGAAGGCGTCCTCAGCCTCGTCCGCCGCTACCGGCCGTTGCACATTTCCATTGTGGGCGGCGAGCCGCTGGTGCGCCACCGCGAGCTCGACGTCTTGTTGCCGAAGCTCGCCGAGATGGGCGTCGAAGTGCAGCTTGTCACGAGCGCCGTGCGGCCCATTCCGCTGGCCTGGCGCGAGCTCCCGAACCTGCACTTGGCGGTTTCGATTGACGGCCTGCAACCCGAGCACGACCTTCGCCGCGCGCCGGCCACCTACGAGCGAATTCTCAAACACATTGCCGGGCACCGGTTGATCGTCCACTGCACGGTGACGCGGCAACAAATCCAGCGCCCCGGCACCCTCGCGGAGTTTGCGAGTTTTTGGAGCGCGCGGCCGGAGGTCCGCAAAATCTGGTATAGCCTCTATACTCCGCAAGAGGGTGATCGAAGAGAAGAGCGGCTGAGGCCGGAAGACCGCCGCCGCGCGGTGGCCGAGCTCGCCGAGCTGCCCGGCCGATTCCCCAAGGTGGACCTTCCCCCCGGCGTCCTCGCGGGGTACTTGCGCCCGCCCGAATCTCCCAAGCAGTGCCTTTTCGCGCAGACCACCACCTGCGTCTCCGCCGACCTCGCGACGCGCATCGAGCCTTGCCAGTTCGGCGGGCGGCCGGTGTGCTCGGAGTGCGGCTGCATGGCTTCGGCCGGCCTTTCGGCCGTCTCCCGCTACAAACTTGCCGGGATTTTTCCCATCTCCGGCCTCTTCTCGGTCTCGCAAAAAATCGGCCGGACATTCGGAAGCGCCGCAGCCTGAGCAACCGTTTCCGCCCTAGAATTCAGGAGGCACTCGAACCAAGTTATTTCCGGTGTATAGTGCCTCGTGGCCGGCAGGCAAAATGAAAATCCTGGAACAGCGCGCCGCGCGGGAATTGCTTCAGAGATTTGAACCCCATGCCTCTTGGGGAAAGCCAATGATGCGCCGTTCGACAATCGCTCTAGCTTCGGCTTCAATTTTCCTTGCCGCACTCTCCGCGACCATTTGGGCCGCTGACCCACCGGTCAAGATCACGGTGCATTGGGGGGGAACGATCCGGGTCCTTAAGACCAAGCCCACATTGTTGCTCGGCGCCTCGCCGGTCCTCTCGCCCGGCGCGCCGCTCCGCGACCGCATCTTCAAAATCATCAAGGACCTCGGCGCGGACGACATCCGCTACGCCGGGGGCGGATATGTTTATCCCCACTTCGGCGTCGCCGAGCTGGACCCGCCCACGGCGACAAAAACTTCCTGGGATTTTTCGCACATTGACCCGGTAACGGAAGAAGTGATGAAGGCCACCGCAGGGCATCCGCTGGTCTTAAACTTCAGCGCCATTCCGGAATGGATGTTCAAGACTCCGGCGCCGGTCCCCTATCCCGCCGACCCCGAGAAGCCCGCGTGGCAATACGAGCAAGGCAAGGAGCTGCGCGACCCCACCGCGCGCGAGGTGGGCGAATATTTTGCGCGCGTCGTCGCCTGGCACGTCAAGGGCGGCCTTACGGACGAGCTTGGCAAGTGGCACGAGTCCGGCCACCACTGGAAGGTGGACTACTGGGAGGTCCTGAACGAGCCGGACATCGAGCACGGCCTCGACGCCCAAACCTACACGAGGATATACGATGCGGTCGCCGAGGCCGTCCACGGCGTGTCGCCGGAAACCAAGCTCGTCGGCATTTCCGATTCCTACCCCTCAGGCCACTCCGAATTCTTCCGGTATTTTCTCGATCCCAAGAACCACCGGCCGGGCGTCCCGCTCGATATGATTTCCTACCACTTCTACGCCGTGCCGAATGGCGACGAGCCGCCGGAAGCTCACCAGTTCACATTTTTTTACCAGGCCGACCGGTTCCTGGAGACCGTCGGCTACATCGAAACCCTTCGCAAAATGCTCTCGCCCTCGACCGGCACGATGGTCAATGAAATCGGCACGATGCTGCCCGAGGATTGGGCGCAAACCAGCCCCGATTACGTCTTCAAGCCCATCGCGCAGTCTTATTGGAATCTCTCGGCGGCGATTTACGCCTACGTTTTCGCTGGGCTCGCGCGGATGGGGATTGACGATGCCGCGGAATCGGGCATCCCGTGCGCGCCGGGCCTTTGGCCGAGCATCGCCATGCTCGATTGGGACACGGCTCAGCCGAACGCGCGGTTTTGGGTGCTGAAACTGATCCACCACAATTTCCGGCCGGGCGATAAAATTGTGGACTCATCGAGCGACTCGGGCTACGTGATGGCGCAGGCGTTCGTCGGCGCGAGCGGCGAACGAAAAGTTCTTTTCGTGAACAAACGCGACCGCGAGTTCGAGGTCCAACTGCCCGAAAGCACAGGGGCAAAGATCGAAGTGATTGACCAGACGACCGGCTCGAATCCGCCCGCCTCAAGCACACTCGACGGCTCCTCCTTCAAGCTCGGCGGTTTCGCCGTCGCCGTCGTGACGCTTACGCACTAGCCTGCAATCGGCGTCATCTGGACTCGACTCCCCTCCCACGGGAAGAGGGGCAGGGGTGTGGGGGCGACCGGCAACGGCACGGATGAATCCGTGCCCTTCCGCGCGCCAGGTTTGACGCCGAGCGATAGGGGAGGGTAAACTCGCTCGCTCGGGGGGCGCTCGCGGAATCAGGCGCCGCCGAAGGGAGAACTCGTGGGGACTGCGGCTTTCGAATATTACCAGGCGAATCGCGAACGCTTTTTGGAGGGGCTAAAAAGCCTGCTGCGGATACCGAGCGTTTCGACGCTTCCCGAGCACAAATCCGACGTCCGGCGCGCGGCGGAATTCATTGCCCGCGAGCTTACGGAAATGGGGATGCAACGCGTCGAGATCATCCAAGGCAAGCCTGCTGAGGCAGGCAGGCCCGGCCAGCATCCGCTGGTTTATGCCGAGTGGCTCGGGGCGCCGGGCAAGCCCACGCTGCTGCTTTACGGACACTACGACGTCCAGCCGCCCGACCCGCTCGATGAGTGGGTGTC
>QHZO01000212.1:0-5886 GCA_003224695.1 Acidobacteriota bacterium | reverse complement strand
GGCGAAGAGGAAGTCGGCGGCGAGCATATCGAGCAATACGTCGCGTCGAAGCCCGCGCGCCTGAAGGCCGATTCGGCGCTCGTCTGCGACACAGAAATGTTTGCGCCGGAGCTTCCGACGCTCACCACAGGCCTGCGCGGGCTGGTTTACACGGAAGTCGAAGCCCGCGGTGCATCGCACGACCTCCATTCAGGCTCTTACGGCGGCGCCGCGCCCAATCCGTTTCAGGCGCTCGCGGAAATTGTCGTGGGGCTCAAAGGCCCCGACGGGCGCATCCGCATTCCGGGCTTTTACCGGCGCGTCAAGCGTCCGGGCCGCGACGAGCTCGCCGCCTGGAAGCGGCTGCCCTTCAAGGAATCGGCGTTTTTGAAAAATGAAGTCGGGTCGAAGGCTCTGGTGGGAGAGAAAGGCTACTCGGTGCTCGAGCGCGTCTGGGCGCGGCCGACGCTCGAGGTACACGGCTTCCGCGGCGGCTTCACCGAAGAAGGCGCGAAGACCGTTATCCCGGCCGCCGGCACGGCCAAGATCAGCATGCGCTTGGTGCCGGAGCAGGACCCGAAAGAAATCATCCGGCTCTTCACCACCACTGTCAAAAAGCTCACGCCAAAAGGCATCGAGACCCGTGTGCGGTTGCTGAGCGCCGCGCCCGCCACCCTCATCTCGCCCGACAGCCGCTGGGCCAAAGCCGCCGCCGAAGCCATGGAACAGGTCTTCCACAAGAAGACCGTCTACATGCGCTGCGGAGGCTCCGTCCCTATCGTGGACCAGCTCGAACAATACATGGGCATGCCGAGCGTCATGATGGGCTTTGGACTGCCGGACGACAACCTCCACGCCCCCAATGAAAAATTCCACCTGCCGAATTTCTACCGCGGCATCGAGACCGTGGGGCGATATTTTGAGCTGCTGGGACGCTAGCGTGATAATGATAGGACAGAGCTTCTACGTGAGGTGAGAAGCGTGGGGCGTGCCGGGGTGAGCGCGGAAACTATTGAGGAATTCACCGCAATCGCATCGAGGCTACGCGACGATTGGTTCGGCCACTCCGACATGTCGATCCTCCCCTGGTTTCGCGGTCACACCAAGGCCGATTAGGAGTTAATCCCGAAATTCTACAGGGAAAAGCCATACGATTTTCCGACCGAGTGTGAGATTCGGGAGGAATTTACCACTCATGCTCCGGCTTTCTCGGATATCAATGTGAGAAACGAGTGGGAGTGGTACTTCCTAATGCAGCATTACGGCTCGCCAACCAGGCTCCTCGATTGGACTGACGGGGCGTTGATTGCGCTTTACTTCGCGGTTAGGGAAAATAACGGAGCGTTCGATGCAGCCGTATGGGCGCTTGATGCTTGGTGGTTGAACATAAAAGTCCTAGGCAGGCGGTATGATGAGGTGATTCCTCCAGGGGACCCCGTTTTCATGAAGCTTCCCCGCAAGGAACATAAATGGTTACCAGCCAGAACAGACAAGAAAGCTCATCTCCCTGCGTTACCAATTGCTGTCTTCCCCGGCCACTTTGACAAAAGGGTCGGCGCACAGCGGTCCTCGTTCACGGTCCATGGTCAAATCGGGAAGGTTTGATGAGAGTTGCGCGGGCCGAAAAGGCCCCGCACCTTGTCAAGATTGTGATGCCGAAAACGTCGACGAGGCGAATCAAGAGGTCTCTGGACACCTTCGGTATTGACGAAACAACGGTATTTCCAGACCTTCAGGCGGTGAGTCGTGTTGTGGCATTCAGATGGAAGGGTTGAAGGGATGAAGAAGGAGACGATGAAGAAGGAGACAAGGAAAAGAACTAGTGAGCCGCCGCACAAAGGGGTGTACACGCGACTGCGTCCATCCGAGACTCACGGGGTCGGGGTCTTTGCCATCCGGAGAATCCCCAAGGGAACGAGCCTTTTTTACGGTGACCCAGGTGGAATGGTCTGGATCAAGCGGAGCAAGATCCGTCGCCTTCCGGCCGAACTCAGACGGTTTTACGAGGATTTTGCTGTGTGGAGGAATGGGCGTGTGGGCTGCCCGCGCAACTTCAACCGCCTCACCATGGCGTGGTACCTCAATGAATCTAAGCAACCGAACGTCCGCTGTACAGAAGCTTTTGATTTTGTCGCTCTGAGGGCCATTAAGGAAGGCGAGGAACTCACAGTCGACTACTCGACATTCAGTGACCCGGCGGTGTGGCGTGAGTAGGGTATGCGCTGGTCCATTTCTCGATGGAGGCTGAGGATATGGCGCGCCGTCCACGCCGAAGCGTCCGACACTCACTCGCAGAACAAGGCTACAAGGTGATTCTCGATCCCCTCAAAGAAGGCGGATTCCAGGTCATTGCCCCCGCGTTACCGGGCATCGTGACCTATGGGCGATCCTTGCGAGAGGCGCGTGCAATGGCTCGCGACGCCGTCGTTTGCCATCTTCGTGGCTTGTTAAAGGACGGCGAAGAGATTCCGCGGGGACGTCAATAGCTCAGCCCGTGGCCTAAGGGGAAGAGGGTTTCATAGCCCGGGTCGCCGAGGTGAAAGCTCGTCGAGCTCGCGCGCGGCCACGTGAAGGAGAGTTTTCCTGTGGGCTTGGATTCGCCGAAGAGTACATCGGCGACGCCGTCGCCTTCCGTGCCAGGCAGCCACGCAGCGACAATGGCGTCGGCCTTGGCGAGCAAATCGTCAATGGCGAGTGGACGCCCCGAAACCAATATCACCACCAAAGGAATCCCTGCGCGCTTCAAATTATCCACGACGGCCACATCCTCGGGTGCGAGGTTTAGATTCACGCGGTCGCCCATCATTTCAGCGTAAGGCAACTCCCCGATGACGGCCACCGCCACGGCTGCGCCCTCCGCGCCCGAGCCGTCGCGCGAATTCGTGACCTGGGACTCGCCCGCCGCTTTGCGCATGGCTTCGAGAATGGTTGTCCCGCCCGTGGTGACGTTGCCGCTCTTGCCCTGCCACAAGATTGTCCAGCCGCCGCACTGATTCCCGATGTCGTCGGCATTTTTGCCCGCCACGTGGAGGCGCGCGCCTTTCGCGAGCGGCAGCACGCTGTGGTCGTTCTTCAGCACCACCAGCGACTGGCGCACACACTCGCGCGCGATGGCGCGATGTTCCGCCGAGCCGAAGGATTTGTGGAGGTTGCGGTCGGCGAGCTGATTCCGGCTCGGGTCCATCACGCCGGCCGCAAATTTCACGCGCAAAATGCGCGTCACGGCGTCGTCGATGCGCGACATCGGCACGCGGCCTTCTTTCGCGAGCTCGGTGAGCAGACGGATAAATTCGCGATACTTGTCCGGCACCATCACCATGTCCATGCCGGCGTTGATGGTGGTTTCGATCTGTTGCTTGGCATCGCCCGGCAATTCCTTTTGCGCGCCGTAATCGGAAATCAGGAAACCTTCAAAGCCTATTTCTTTTTTCAGGATTTCAGTCAACAGCACCCGGCTGGCCGAGCATTTCACTCCATTCCAACTGCTATAGGACGGCATGATTGTGGCAACGCCGGCGGCGGAGGCCGCGACGTAGCCGGGAAGGTGAATGCGCCGGAAACCGGCGTTGCTCAAGCGCGTGTCGCCCTGGTCGAGCCCCAGGTGCGTGAAACCTTTCCCGCGCGGGAGGCCGGTGCCAAGGATTGTGCCACCGTCCCCGGCAAAATGCTTGGCGCAGGCGACGACGCTCAGAGGGTCTCGGAGATTCGCGCCCTGAAGCCCGCGCACCGCCGCATCGCCCAAGAGTCTCACGACCTCCGGCTCACGCGCGCCGATTTTTCCACGAGCTCCGCGTTCCGCGTCGCGCCCAGGCCCACGTTCTGCGGGAACATGGTCGCGCCGATGACGTTGTTGTGCCCGTGCACGGCGTCAACGCCGTAAAGCAGGGGAATCCGCGGCCGCGTTTCGAGCGCTCGCGACTGGTAACGGTCATAGAGATCGGTCCACGACTGCAAGTCATTACCGGACTTCGGGTCGGAATCGCCGCCGCTCAAAAGCGATCCGAGGTGGTAAGTTTCAATGTCGTCAAGGCTTTCCAAAAACATCTGGTCCGGCTGTGTCATCTGCCCCACTTTTTCTTCGAGCGTCAGCGTGGCGAGAAGTCTTCTAACCTCGGGATCGAACGACGAGAGGCGCGGTGTTTCAGGCGCGGAGGGCAGCGCGTCGAGGATTGGGCGCAAGCCTCGCCCCGACACGGTGGGGGCAAGCGTCGAGCCGAATGCCCCGAGCGTCCCGGCCAGAAATTCACGGCGAGTGGTGGACATGAAAAGCCTTTGCCTCCTTGTGGACTATGAATCTGTGGCAGCGGCGACTCGTTTGTAGCGCGGCTCTATGAGCCACGACGTCGGCGTAGCGCCAGCGTCTCGCTGGCCCTGCCACAATGCCGCCGGGACGGCGGCGCTACAGCAGCTTGCTCGGAGTTGCCTATACTCCGCCACCCGAACCTCTAAAGAGCAGCGGCGCGAACGCCGAGAGATTCCGCCGCCAGACCATCCAGGTGTGCATGCCGGGCGTCTCGATGTCGGAGTGGTGAACGCCCTTGGTATCGAGCCAGGAGCGGAACTGGCGATTCGGCTGAATCAGGCCATCCTCGGTACCGCAGGCAATCCAGAGCAAGCGGAGTTGGGCGTTGGCGCTCGTGCCGAGCTTTGGGAACTGGGCGCCAAATTCCTCGCCAAGCCCGCCCGCGCTGAAGGAGCCCACGTAGGCGAAATGGTCGAGCGCGTTCAAGCCGGTGTAAAGCGACTCGCTGCCGCCCATCGAAAGCCCCGCGATGGCGCGCATCTCGCGCGCGGCGGAAACGTGATAGGCCGCTTCCACGGCCGGAATCACTTCTTCGAGCAGCGCCTCGCGGAAACGGTCCATGTTGCGCGCGCGCAGCTTGGCGTCGCGGAAGACCGAGCCGAATTGCGGCGTCCGCTGGACAAACTCCGGCGCGCCGTAGCCGAGCGGCATGACCACCAGCATCGGCTTGGCCTTCCCTTCGGCGATGAGGTTATCAAGAATAACGTTCGCCCGTCCGACCGCCGTCCAGGCGCTGGCATCATCGCTGTAGCCGTGGAGGAGATAAAGCACCGGGTAACGCTCTTTTGCGTCGTAGCCGGGCGGCGTGTAAACGTAGAAATCCCGGTCGTCACCCACCACCTTGGAATGATAGAAATGATGGTGAATCACTCCCTGCGGCACGCCGTTTAGTTCCCAGGGAAGCGAGGGCGGACCGGGCACGTGGACTTCGCTTGAAGCGAAGAGCAGATTGGGCTTCGACAGCGGATTCATGGGATCGGTCAGCCCCACGCCGTCAGCGACGAAAGAGTAGCCGTAGAAATCCGGCTCGAGCGGGTCGGTGGTGACGCTCCAGACGCCCTCGGCATCCTTGGTCATCGGGATAGGGTCGCGGCGTCCTTCGATCGCCACCTTGACTTCCTTGGCGTTCGGGTCGCGGAAACGAAACGTCACGCGGCGGTCCGAGCCGAGCTCGGGTGAAATGATGACCGTCGGCGGCTGTTGGGCTTGTAGTGCGGGTGCCAGGTGCCAGGTATCAGGTGCCAGGTGGCGGGTATCAGGGTAGAAGAATAAAAGGAGGAAGGTTAAAGGGTAAAGGATCAAGAGTAAAGGATAAGGCATGACCCATTTAACTTTTGACCTTTGACTTTTGACTCTTGACCTTTGACTCTTGAGGTTTGAATTTCCGTTCCCCATCACCGCCCTCCTTTAGGCGGGTCAGTATAACCCATCGAGCATGGCAATGGGGCAAACGTTCTGGCGAAGTCCTGTCCCAGAAGCGGGTAGCGGGTAGCCACGGTCAATCAGCCTTTTGATTGACCGTGGGCTTGTCCCCCGTCAAAAGGCCCACGGACAGGAAGGCACTGTCCGTGGCTACGAGCTCTCCTTCAAAAAAAGCTTGATTT
>QHZO01000210.1 GCA_003224695.1 Acidobacteriota bacterium | reverse complement strand
TTCAGCATAGAGGTGGAGAGGCGTCAACGTCGTACATAGCGCTGACATGCTCCAGCCTCCTTGTCACTTTAGGTGGGCAACGACGTCCTCAATCCGGTATGTTTCACCCGCAATGGTGAAATAGAACCGCCAGCTCCGATTGACCCGCGCCTGCCAGATATCTTGCGATTCGGAATATTTCTTGGCGCGAAGGGAAGGATGCTGAATATTGTTCGCTAGAAATCGCAACTGCTTTTCGAAAGCCCGTCGGACATTGGGCGGGGCACAACTGAGCGACTCAATGGCGCGGTCCGAAAGAACGATTTGCATCGAGGGTGCCTACGATCCGCGCTTCGTTCGTCTTCGATTCCTCATTTCTTTACGTAGAAATGCAACGGCTTCGTCCGCCGTCGTGAAGGGCCCGTAATAGGGCCCTTTCCGGGCCTCTCGCAAACGGGCGTTGATGATCCCCCGCTGGGCCGGCGTGTACTCGTCATCGGCGGACGGGAGTTTGGGAACAATGTTGATCACGCCGCCGGACACCTTGAATTCGACACTTTGGCCGCTCTTGAGTCCGGCCCGCCGCCGAACACTACGTGGGACCACAAGTTGCGACTTCGTTGATACAACCAGGCCCATAATCAAGCGCTCCCCGAGCCCACATTAAATTCACTCTACTCCACGAACGTCGGACCGTCAAATATCTCGGGGCGCTCGTGGTAAGATGTGCGCAATTTGAGCGCAAATGAGCAAAGGCCGGAACCGTTTGGCCCTGATTTCCTTATTGCGATTCGAGCGTTGGTTAACGTTCATCATTCAATTTATCGGAAGATTCCGCCGCAAGGTATCTATTTCGAATCCTTGGTTGAGGAGGCTTTCCGGCAGATCCGGAAGCCCTTCGCGGTTATCGAGCCGACCGCCCGGAACCAACCCACACACGATCTGCTTGTGGAAGGTCTCCGAATCTCGCTCAAGACTGAAACTGGGCTAGGGACGGACAGCGAGTACGTTCACATGACCAAGCTGTGCACCACCGAGAGGGAGCCGTGGGAACCCAGAGTGCTGATTGCCAGAGTGATGGAACATCTCTCCCGTTACGACATCATCCTCACGCTTCGGGCCATTTGGGAAACTCCGCTCATCCACTACCAGTGGCTGGAAATCCCGGTTGAAACGCTACGAAGGATCGAAGGGGCTCAATTGGCTTCGGTGGGGCGAAGGACGGGCCGTTCAAGCTTGGCTGCCGATGTCCTACGGGGCGAAGAAAAGATTTTCCGAGTCCACTTCGACGGTTCGGACGGCAAGTGCCAAATTTCGCGCCTGCGCATCCGCCACTGTAGGATGCTGTTGGAGTGGGACTTTCGCGTGCGCGAGTGACCTATTCACAGGCTTCGGATTTGCGGAAGATAAGCCAATAACAATGTCGCCGGCGGCTGTGATGCGCGACTTTCCATTTGGGGTCGATGATGGGGCCCTTTCGAATCTTAATAATGCAATCGCAGGGCACAAAGCCCGCGTCCCGGCCCGCTTGCATGAGTTCCGCATGCGCCCACTGATAGCAATGGTCGTGAACGTAGTCCGCGATCTTGGCGAATAACAGCCCTTCGTCCTTGAGCACCCTGTAGGCTTCCGCCACAAAGGGTGGAAAGGTGTGTGTGAAGGCGTAGCCCCTTTCCTTGGTGGATTTAACTCCCAGCCCGAACCGCGAATTGAAATCCTTTTGCTTATCCTTCCCCTGGTTTGGGATGTGCGGGGGGTCATAAACAACCACGTCGAAAAAAGCATCCGCAAAGGGCATTCGCGTGTTGTCCGCGACGATGCCGGGCTTGTGGGCAGATTCGATGTCTATCCCGACGACCGTGCGTTTGCTGCCCCGCCAGAATCTGCCGCCATTGACGGTCGCGTCCAGAATCCGCCGCGGACTTTTCCTCGGATAGAATTGCAAGAGGCGTTCGAAATGGGAGGACTCCTGTCTGCATTGAAGCCATACTCTCAAACTATCGGCGGATCCGCAACCCCTCGTTAGAGTCCTTCGTTAGAGCCGAAATCCCGGAAAATCTTTTCTATGCCGGCGGACGCGTGACAGCGCCTTCCGATGCCGAGGAGACCAGCGCGGCGTACTTAGCATAGACGCCCGACTTGTAGCGAGGCTCGGGCTCGCGCCAGGCGGCCAGGCGCTTCTTGATTTCTGCGTCCGGAAGCTCCGCGTCGAGGCGCCGGCGCTCGACATCAATAACTATGGAGTCGCCGTCCTTCAGCGCGGCAATCGGACCGCCGCGGGCGGCTTCCGGAGCCACGTGGCCGACCATCAAGCCCTGTGTGGCACCGCTAAAGCGGCCGTCGGTGACCAGGGCCACGGATTCGCCCAAGCCTTCGCCGAAAATCGCCGCCGTCACGCCAAGCATTTCGCGCATTCCGGGGCCCCCTCGCGGCCCTTCGTAACGGATAACGACCACATCGCCCGGCCGGATGGATTTCGACGTCACCGCATGCATGGCGTTCTCTTCGCTCTCAAAGACGCCACCGATCCCTCCGGGGCGACGTTGCCCTTGAGCACCACCAGGCCGCCGGTGGGCTTGAGCGCGTTTGATGTCGAATGGACAACATCCTGGCCGGGCGTCTCGCGCGCGGCGCGGGCCTCCTCGCCAATCGTGCGCCCTGTCACGGTCATGGCGCCGTCGTGGAGCAGCCCCGCCTCAATCAATTTCTTCGCGATAAGCGGAATACCGCCGGCGCGATGCACGTCGGTCGCCACGTAGCGGCCTGCCGGCTTCAGGTCCGCGATGAGCGGCGTGCGGGCGCTGACACGGTCGAAATCGTCAATGTTGAGCGCCACCCCGCATTCGCGCGCCATGGCGAGCAGGTGCAGGACGGCGTTGGTCGAGCCGCCCGTCGCCGCCACCGACGCGATGGCGTTTTCGAAAGCCGGGCGCGTCATGATGTCTCGCGGGAGGACGTTGTTTTGCCAAAGCTTCATCACCAGCGCGCCGACGTGGTCGGCCACTTCGTCTTTCATCGCATCCATCGCGGGGACGCTGTTCGCGCCCATGGGCGAAATCCCAATGAACTCCATCACCGTGGACATGGTATTGGCCGTGAACTGGCCGCCGCAGGCGCCCGCGCCCGGACAGGCAACGTCCTCGAGCTTCTTCAAATCCCCGTCGCTCATCAGGCCCGCGGCATTCGCGCCGATGGCTTCGTAAACGTCCTGAATGGTGACGTTGTGGCCTTGAAACATACCCGGCGCAATCGAGCCGCCGTAAAGGATGAGGCCCGGAACGTTGAGCCGGAGCAGGGCCATGGCCGCGCCGGGTGTGGTCTTGTCGCATCCGACCAGCGCCACCATGGCGTCGAACATGTGGCTGCGGCCCACGAGCTCGATCGAGTCGGCAATGATTTCGCGGCTGACCAGCGGCCCTTTCATCCCTTCCGTCCCCATCGTGATGCCGTCCGAGATGGAGATGGTGTTGAACTCCATCGGCGTCCCGCCCGCGGCGCGGATTCCGGCCTTCACTTTTTCCGCCAGGCGCCGCAGATGAAAATTGCAGGGCATGGTTTCAATCCAGGTGTTCGCTACGCCCACAATCGGCCGCGACAGGTCTTCATCGGTAAAACCGATGGCCTTCGCCATGGCGCGCGCTCCGGCGCGCTCGCGGCCTTCAAAGATGGTTCGACTCGGACGTTTCGGATCGCCGGCCATGTTTCCTCCAAATCAAAAAAACTGCCCCGACGTGTCGGGGTGTGAGGCGTGATGTTCGCAGATTTCGGTGTGTGGGGCAAGGGCAGTTGCGCGGAAGCCTCCGCCGTAGCGCCAGCGTCCTCGCTGGCTCTGCCTCACGATGCTGCCGGGACGGCGGCGTTACCGTTGTCTTTTGACTCTCGAGCTCTTCCACCGACGTGAGCGAGGAATTGAAGAGCCACGCCGAGGAATCAGCGCGCTACTTTGACGTCCCTGAACCGAGCCAGCCGTCGCGAATGGCGGTTTGTTCGGGTGTCGCGCCGGGGGATTCGACGATCGAGTAATCGCGGTGGGAGGGCGGGTCGAGCTTGACGGTGATGCGCTCGCGGCGGCGGTGGCGCTCGACGGTGAAGGGCACCTCCGCGCCAGGAGTGTACATTCGCAGCCGCTCCGTGAGCGCAATGTCGGAAACTGAGAGCT
>QHZO01000209.1 GCA_003224695.1 Acidobacteriota bacterium | reverse complement strand
GCGTCCGTGGCGGCGATTTCGGGCTCCAAGCGGTCAAGCTCTGACGGGGCGAGCTTGCCGAACCGCTTTGCGCCCCTACGAAGATGTTACAATGCCCCGCATGCGGCCGGGGTCGAATCACGAGGTGCATCTGTTCCGCGCGGCACGAGCGTTCGGCGGAAGGCTCTGAGGTAAGCCGGCGTGGAACAAGACCGGGAGCTGGTGAAGCGGTGCGTGGGGGGCGACGACGCCGCATGGGAGACGCTTCTCCGCTCGCACACCCGGAAAATTTTCAATTTGTGTTACCGTTTCACCGGCCGCAGCTCCGAAGCCGAAGACCTGACCCAGGAGGTCTTCATCAAAGTATTTCAAACTTTGCAAAGCTACGACGAAGCGCAGGGCGCGTTCGCCACCTGGCTCAACCGCGTGGCGCGCAACCATCTGGTGGACCATTACCGCCGGACGAAGAAAGACCGCGTGACTTCCTCGCTCGAAGACGACGCAGGCGTGATGGTCGAGCGGCCGGACTCGGGCCCCGCGCCCTCCGGCCGGGTCGAAAGCCGCGAGCAACGGGAATGGCTCCAGGCAGGGCTGAACCAGCTCTCGCCGGACCTGCGCGAGGCCGTCATCCTGCGCGATTTGAGCGACCTCGATTACGAAGAAATCGCCGCCGTCCTGGGCGTCCCCCAGGGCACGGTCAAGTCCAGAATCAACCGCGGGAGATTGGAACTTGCGAGGGTCCTAAAGCGTATGGAAGGTATGGAGGGCCAAAAGTAGCGGCGGTTTAAGAATCGCCCTTGCCGTCGGAAGCTAAGGCCATGACACACCAGGAACTGGAACATCTCGCGAGCGAATATTTCGAGGGCAGCCTCGACGCGGTGCGCCGGGCGGAAGCTCAGGCCCACCTCGATCAATGCGCTTCTTGCCGGGAAAAAATCGCCGGGCTCGAGCGCGTGATCGGCCTGTGCCATGCGGCGGAGGAGATTGACACTCCGCCGTGGATGGTCCAGCGCATCCTCGTTGCGACGGTGGGCGAGCGGAAGCCAGGACTCGGCGAGCGGCTCTTGAGCCTGCTCAGGCCGACCCTGCAGCCTCGCCTTGTGTATGGAGTGGCGATGGCGGTGTTTTCGATGACCTTCATCTTGCATGCCGCCGGCTTGAACGTGGGGCACGTGACGCTTAAGGACCTCAAACCGACCACCTGGCTGAAGCGCGCGGACAGTACAGGCCACTTGCTGGTTGCTCGGGCCGAGAAATTTTATTACGACTTGCGGGTTGTTTATGAAATTGAGTCGCGGCTCAAACAGCTTCGCGGCCAGCCGAACCAGCCCGCCGCGGAGCCAGGCCAAGAGCGCCAGCAGCCAAAACCCCAACCTCCGTCCGGCGGAACCACGGACTCCACGCCCTCCGGCCCGCCGGTGCTGGCGCAAGTAAGTGCACAAGGAGAGCCGGCTGGCGTAGGGGCAGTTCACGAATTGCCCGTGTGGGCGATTCATCCTTCGACTTCGCTCAGGACGGTGAGTCCGTCGGCTGACGGACCGAACCGTGAATCGCCCCTACCGGAGCCCGGAAGGAGTTCATCGCGATGAAGTGCGCTAACCATCCCGGAGCGGATTCCGTCGCCTTTTGCGGACTCTGCGGCCGGGCCTTGTGCCCGGAGTGCAGGCGCGATGTGCGCGGAATGGTGGTTTGCGAATCGTGCCTCGCGGCGCGCGTACAAGCGTCACCCTTGCCCCCAATCATCGGCCTTGGGTCAGGGCCGAATCCGGGGCTGGCGCTGCTGCTGGGCTTCTGCTATTCGGGACGTTCATTGCGCTCAGCCACCGCGTTGGGGGGCCGCTCGACGCGATCTTTAGTCTTGGCGCTTTCGCTTTCTACTTCTACATGGTGATTGACTCCTATCAAACCGCGCGGGCCATGGCCCTGGGCATTCACCGAGAAGAGTGGTTCGGCCTCGGCGACTTCAAGTTGAATGCACCGGTCGGCGCCGGCTTGCTCATTGTCTTGGGCGCGCTATTCCTGCTCGATAACTTTGGCATCCCTATTTTCAGCGAGTTGGGCAGATTTTGGCCGGTGCTGTTGATCGGTGTGGGGATTCTCTTGCTTCAAAAGCGGATTACAGGGAGCGGCGTCTCCGGCCCACCGGGGACGGGACCGACGAAACGCGGCCCTGAACCTCCAGCGCCCAGCGGCGGGCCAACCAATATTCCCGGCTCGCAAGGTATGTGAACAGGACCAACGCGAGAGGCAACCATGTTCGGCATGATCGGGTTACTTATGGGACTTGTGGCG
>QHZO01000030.1 GCA_003224695.1 Acidobacteriota bacterium | reverse complement strand
CGTGCTGGCCTACAATTTGGCGCAGCGGTTGAAGCGGCAGGTGCTGCCGGCCTCGTACGGCACGGCGACCGTCGCCACGTTGCGTTGGAAACTCTATCGGCTGGCGGCGAAGTTGCTGCGGCACGCGCGCGGGTGGGTGCTGCAGATCAAAGCTGATCTGGAGAAATGGCGGTGCCTCGAATCCACCCGGCTGGCCTGTGCGCGGCTGGGCGGTTGACGGAAGGGGGGACAAAAAACCGCTGGAGGCGCATCGTGGGAGGCGTGTCCGCGGGAGATGAAAAACCTGCGGCCCTGAGAGGCTGATCCCCAAAGGCACGACCTCGGAAGCGGCCCGGCTGCACCAGTGCCTTTCGCGTCGCGCTGCTCAGTGCTAATTCCGCCTTGGCCAGCCCTTCCCCCCGCTCAATCGCGATTCTTGGGGCTCAGCAGAATCGTTGACGGTATTTCGCGGATGTGCTAATTTCCCAGTTTGCGCTTCAGAGTGAATCCTTACGGGAATGCTGTGCCACGAGGAGGCCGCGCGTGAGCGGGTCGAAGCATCAATATCTTTTCACCTCCGAATCGGTGACGGAGGGTCATCCCGACAAAGTCTGCGATCAGATTTCGGACGCCGTGCTCGACGCCGTCCTGGCGGAGGATTCGCAAGGGCGAGTGGCTTGTGAATCCATGGCCAAGGATCGTTCGGTGTACGTCATGGGCGAGATCACGACCGCGGCGAAGCCGGCGATTGAAGAAATCGCGCGCCAGACCGTAAAAGACATCGGCTACACCGACCCCGACGGCGGTTTCACGGCGGACACTTGCCAGGTGAGCGTCAACCTGACGCGCCAGAGCATTGACATTGACATGGGCGTTTCACCCGGCGGCGCGGGCGACCAGGGCCTGATGTTCGGTTACGCCTGCGATGAGACCGAAGAGCTGATGCCGTTCCCAATCATGATGGCGCACAAGCTCTGCCGGCGCTTGGCGGAGGTGCGGCGCAAGAAGATCCTGGATTTCGTCCGTCCCGACGGGAAGTCCCAGGTCACCGTGGAATACCACGGCATGCACCCCGTGCGCGTGGACGCGGTGGTGGTTTCGACGCAGCACGCGGCTTCCGTCTCCACTGAAAAGCTGCGCGAAGGCGTCACCGAGTGCGTGATCAAACCGGTCATTCCCGCCGCCATGCTCGACGCCAAAAGCAAATTCCACATCAACCCCACCGGGCGCTTTGTCACCGGCGGGCCGGTGGGCGATTCGGGGCTGACCGGACGCAAGATTATTGTGGACACCTACGGCGGCTCGGCGCACCACGGAGGCGGATGCTTCTCCGGCAAAGACCCGACGAAGGTGGACCGTTCGGCCACCTACATGGCGCGCTACATTGCCAAGAACCTGGTGGCGGCAAACCTCGCCAAGCGCCTGGAGATTCAGCTCGCCTACGCCATTGGCATTGCGGAGCCGGTCTCGGTGATGGTCGAAACGTTTGGCACCGCCAAACACGAGAGTTTCGATCTGGTGGGCCTGGTGCGGCGTCACTTCGAGCTCACGCCGCGCGGGATTATCGAGTCGCTCGACTTGCGGCGGCCGATTTACAAGCGCACCGCGGCCTACGGCCACTTCGGGCGAAACGAACCCGGTTTTTCCTGGGAGAGGACCGACAAGGCGGAAGCGCTGAGGGCGGAGGCGGGACGGTGAATGGTAACGGCGAATAGAATCAAATGCGACGTGAAAGACATGAACCTGGCGGGGAAGGGCAGAGCCCGCATCGAATGGGCCAACCAGTGGATGCCCGTGCTCGGCCTTATCCGCAAGAGGTTCATCAAGGAACGGCCGCTCGCGGCCGTGCGCGTGGCAGCCTGCCTGCACGTGACGACGGAGACGGCAAACCTCGCCATCACGCTGCGCGATGGCGGCGCCGACGTGGTGGTCTGCGCCTCGAACCCGCTGAGCACCCAAGACGACGTCGCGGCCTCGCTGGTTGCCGATTCCGGCATCCCGGTTTTTGCCACCAAGGGCGAGGACGATAGCACCTATTACTCTCACATCCACGCGGCGCTCGAATTTCACCCCGAGATTACGATGGATGATGGCGCGGACCTCGTGACCACCATCTTGACCAAGGCCCAGGCGCAGATTCCGGAAATCCTGGGCGGCACCGAAGAGACCACGACCGGCGTCATCCGGCTGCGCAGCATGGCCAAACAGGGTGTGCTGAGGTTTCCCATCATCGCGGTGAATGACGCCGATACCAAGCATCTGTTCGACAACCGCTACGGCACGGGCCAGTCCACGCTTGACGGCATCATCCGCGCCACGAACCTGCTGTTTGCCGGCTTGCGCGTGGTGATTTCCGGCTATGGGTGGTGTGGGCGCGGCGTGGCGTTGCGCGCCAAAGGCATGGGCGCCGACGTCATCGTGACGGAAGTGAATGCTACGCGCGCCCTCGAAGCCGTCATGGACGGGTACCGGGTGATGCCCATGGGCGAGGCGGCCAAAATCGGCGATGTCTTCATCACGTTGACCGGCGACAAATCCGTGATCGCGGCCGAGCATTTCAAGCTTATGAAGGACGGCGCAGTGATTGCGAATTCCGGCCACTTCAACGTGGAAGTGGATATCCCCGCTCTCGAAAAAATGTCGCACGGGAAACGCCGGACGCGCGATTACGTGGACGAATATTCGCTCGGCGACGGCCGCCGCATTTATCTGCTCGGAGAAGGCCGGCTGATCAACCTCACCGCCGCCGAGGGCCATCCGGCCGCGGTCATGGACATGAGCTTTGCCAATCAGGCGCTCTCGGTCGAATACGTGGTGAAGAACGCGAAAAAGCTCGAAGCCAAGGTCTATTCCGTCCCCGCCGAAATCGACCATGCCGTGGCGCGGCTGAAGCTGGATTCGATGGGCGTCTTGATTGACAAGCTGAGCCCCGACCAGGAACAGTACCTGGCATCCTGGTCGGAGGGGACCTAGGGATTGAGCCATTTAGTGATTGTGTGATCGGGCGATTGTGTGATGGAGTGAAGGCATTGAATCACTCGATCACGCAATCACTCAATCGCTCAATCATTCAATTATGAAGGACCTGGCCCAACGCGCTTTGGATACAGCCGTAAAGAAGGGCGCAAGCTACGTCGAAGCGCGCATCGAAGACGTGCGCCAGCGTTACCTCTCGACCAAGAACGGCCAGCCGGCGCAGGTCCGGGATTCGCAATCTTATGGCCTCGGCGTGCGCGTCATCGCCAAGGGCGCGTGGGGCTTTGCGGCGACCGACGTGCTGACTCCGGCGGGTGTGGACAAAGCCGCCGCCCGCGCCACGGAAATTGCGGAAGCGAGCGCGCTCTGCAAGAAGGAAGACGTGCGCTTGGCGCCGGAACAAAAATACGTCGCCCGCTGGGAAGCGCCCTGCCGCATTGACCCGTTCACCGTGCCCGTCTCGGCGGTGATTGATTTGCTGCTCAAAGTGGATGCGGAGCTGCGCCGCGTTCCCGGCGTCACGCTTGCCGAAGCGCAAATGGATTTCCGCCGCATCGAGCAGCTCTTCGTTTCCAGCCTGGGCGCCATTTCGTTTTCGGGGAGCGAAATTCAGAAACGCTCCTACCCGAACTCTTTTGGCGGGCAGTACCAGACCAAAGGCTACGAACTGGTGGAGGAATTGAACCTGGTCGAAAACGCGCGTCGCGTGGCCGAGGAGGCCGTAGCGCTCCACCAGGCCGCGCAATGTCCGCAAGGCGTCGCGGACATCATTCTTGACGGTTCACAGCTTGGCTTGCAGGTGCACGAATCGGTGGGCCACCCCATCGAGCTCGACCGCGTGCTCGGCACGGAAGCGAACTTTGCGGGCATGAGCTTCCTGACGCTCGAGAAACTCGGAAAACTCCAGTACGCCTCCGAGATCGTCAACATCGTTGCCGACGCCACGCCGGCGCATGGCCCGGGCATGGGAACGTTCGCGTACGACGACGAAGGCGTGCCCGGGCAGGCCACACCGATTGTCCAGAACGGCCGGTTCGTCGGCTATCTCACCTCGCGCGAGACTGCGGCGGCCATCGGCCAGGCGCGCTCGAACGGCACCATGCGCGCCGAAGGCTGGAACCGCATTCCGCTCATTCGCATGACCAACGTCAGCCTGCTCCCGGGATCCGGGACGCTCGAGGCGCTCATCGCCGACACCCAGGACGGAATCTATTTTGAGACCAACCGGAGCTGGTCCATTGACGATCGGCGCTACAACTTTCAGTTCGGAACGGAAATCGGCTGGGAAATCAAGCACGGCAAACGGACTCGCATGCTCAAGAACCCGAGCTACGGGGGGATCACCACGGAATTCTGGAACTCCTGCGACGCGATTTGCGGGCGGGAGCTTTGGACCTTGTGGGGCCTGCCGAATTGCGGCAAGGGCCAGCCGATGCAGACCATGGGCACCGGCCACGGCGCCTCGCCCGCCCGGTTCAGGAAAGTTAAGGTGGGAGTGGCCTATTCGGAATGATTGAGTGATCTGGCGATTGAGTGATTGGGTGAACTGGGGAGAGATGGTTCCAGCTGCGCGGAAGTTTTCGGCCTATGATCCAACCCGAGGAACTGCGAAGGCGGACAAAACAATTCGCGCTTCGCGTCATCAAACTTTTTCGCGCCCTGCCCAAGTCCGAAGAGGCCCGAGTTCTGGGCCCTCAATTATTACGTTCAGGGACTTCAGTTGCAGCAAATTATCGCGCCCTGTGTCGTGCACGATCTCGCGCAGAATTCGTCGCCAAGTTAGGCGTTGTCATCGAGGAGGCGGACGAAACGGTCTTTTGGATGGAGTTGTTGGTTGAAGCAGGACTGATGGCGGGCGGACGGATGCAGGACCTTCTCCGCGAGGCCAACGAGCTGGTAGCAATTTTCGTGGCATCAAGGAAAACCGCTCGGTCGGGATAAAAGATGGCGAAACGGGAGAGGTCACACAATTTCTCAATCAGTCAATCTCACAATCACTCAATCACTCAATGCCTCTGACTCGCGAACGCGCTGAACAGATCTTCAAGCTGGTCCTCAAGTATTCGACGGCGGACGAGACCGAGGCCATGCTCGGCTCGACGGCTTTTTCACTCACCCGCTTCGCCAACAACACCATTCACCAGAATGTTCTCGAAGAGTCGAGCTACCTTTCCGTGCGTGCCGTCTCCGGCCAGCGCACCGCGCGGGCGAGCTCGAACCGCTTTGACGAGCCGTCTATCCGCCAGCTTGCGGAAGCGGCGCTGGACCTGGCGCGCACGCAGCCGCCCGACCCGGACCTGCTGCCCATGCGCGGCCCGCAGACCTATCGTGTGGTGAACCGTTCTTATGGTGAGACGGCGGAGCTTGCGCCCATGGCGCGCGCCGAGACCGTCAAGAAAGTCATCGCGCGGGCCGAAAAAGACCAGCTCACCGCCGCGGGGATTTTTTCGAGCGGCGCTTCGGCGTTCGGCCTGTTCAACTCGCGCGGTCTTGCCTCATTCCACGAGGAAACGGTTTCGGAGTTTTCCGTCACCATGCTCGGCCCGACGAGCTCCGGCTGGGCGAAGCGCACGTCGCCTTACGCGATGGAGCTTGACCCGGAAGCCCTGGCCGACCGCGCCGCGCGCAAGGCCCTCGAAAGCGTCAACCCTCAGGAAATCGAGCCCGGCCGCGCCACCGTGATCCTCGAGCCGGCCGCCGTGCTCGACTTGCTCGGGTTTGTTGCCTGACGGGCCGCGTCGGCCAGAAGGTGTTTGGCGATAATATTGACGTCCGCGACGACGTGTTTCACCCGCTCCAGAGCGGAGCCGCGTTCGACGGCGAAGGCGTGCCGCGGCAGCGCGTCTCGCTGGTCGAGAAGGGCGCGGTCAAGAATCTCGTCTATGCGCGCGCCACCGCGCGCAAGATGGGCACGGAGCCCACCGGCCACGGCTTTCCCTTGCCGAACGAGTACGGCGAAGCGCCCATGAACATCGTCATGGAAGGGAACAAGTCGAGCGTTGAGGAAATGATCGCCTCAACCGAGCGCGGGCTGCTGGTGACGCGCCTTTGGTATATCCGCGAAGTGGACCCCTACCGCAAGCTCCTTACCGGCATGACGCGCGATGGGACGTTTTTCATTGAAGGCGGCAAGGTTCGCCACGGCGTCCGGAACCTGCGCTTCAACCAGAGCGTCATCTAAATGCTCGCGCAAGTGGAAATGCTTGGCACGCCCGAGCGCACTTCCGGAGAAGAGTCGTTCGATATGGTCGTCCCCGCGCTCAAAGTCCGCGACTTCAATTTCTCCTCGGTCACGAAATTCTGATGAAGAACTCAGTGGCTAGTGGCAAGTGGCAAGTGGTTAGAAATCAGTTCTCAGCCCTCAGTTGTCCGTGATCAATTAACTTAGAGTCAGTTGTTCGCCGCCCGGCTCGTGTTGTAATCTATCCGCGTGGCGAACGTCGGCTTGAGTTTCGGTCGCAACGGACGACGGACTACGTACGGAGTCTCGCCTGCCACTTGCCACTCGCCACTTGCCACTGTTCTTAAGGCGCTATCGTCTAGGGGTTAGGACGTCAGATTCTCAATCTGAAAACCCGGGTTCGATTCCCGGTAGCGCTACCAAGCCTCGATTTTCCGTTCTTCAATTTGAAATTTTGAATCTCCCGGTTGGCGCTCCAGAGGTCTGCCGTTTGGCCCCAATGCTATCATCATGAGGTGTCCGTCAATCCTTCGGCTGACCGCGACGTTGAAGGATCTCCGTAATTACACCGTTTAAGAATGCTGGGATTCTTCGTCCGTCAGCTGACGGACTCAGAATGACATGATTCGCTCTTTCCTGTAAGCCTGCTAAAATGGTGCCGATGGCTGACGCGACTCCCTCACCGCTTGCTTGGGCGCATCCGCTGGCGCGCGAATGGTTCGAGGGGCGGTTTGGCGCGCCCGGATCGGATCGCGGTGGGCCGACCGAGGCGCAAGCGCGAGGCTGGCCGGCGATCTTAGGCGGACAGTCAACGCTCATCGCCGCGCCGACGGGCTCGGGGAAGACGCTCGCGGCTTTTCTCGCCTGCATTGACCGCTTGGTGAGAAAGGCCCTAGCGGGCGGGCTGCTCGACCGCACCGAAGTGCTCTACGTCTCGCCGCTCAAGGCGCTGAGCAACGACATCCAAAAAAACCTCGAAGGGCCGCTCGGTGAAATTTTCGAGCTTGCGGGCGAGCGCGGATTTTTAATGCCTCCCATCCGCACGGCCGTGCGCACCGGCGATACGCTCGCACAGGAGCGCCGCGCGATGCTCGAGCACCCGCCGCACATTCTCGTTACCACGCCCGAATCCTTTTACATCCTGCTGACAGCGGCCAAGAGCCGAGAAATCCTGAAGCAAGTCGAAACGGTTATCGTGGATGAGATTCACGCCGTCGCCGACGACAAGCGCGGCGCGCACCTCGCCCTTTCGCTCGAGCGCCTTGACGCTCTGGTCACTCAGTCCGGCGGCAAAGCGCCGGTGCGCATCGGGCTTTCGGCCACGCAGAAGCCGTTGGAGCTGGTGGCGCGATTTTTGGTTGGTGCTGCCCCGGATGGCATTGGGGCATGCCGACCGGAGCCCGTTTGCGTGAACATCGGGCACGTCCGACCGATAGAGCTTGCGATCGAAGCGCCGTCAAGCCCGCTGGGCGCGGTGGCGTCGAACGAAATGTGGGAGGAAGTTTACGACCGCCTGGCCGAACTTGCGCGGGAGCATCGTTCGACCTTGGTATTCGTCAACACGCGGCGGCTTGCCGAGCGCGTCGCGCACCACCTGCGCCAGCGGTTGGGCGAAGCGGCCGTCGAAGCGCATCACGGGAGTCTGGCGCGAAGGCTGCGCCTGGCGGCCGAGAAAAAGCTCAAAGCGGGAGAAGTGCGGGCCCTGGTCGCCACGGCGTCGCTCGAGCTCGGGATTGACATTGGCACGGTGGACCTGGTCTGCCAACTCGGCTCGCCGCGCTCGATTTCCGTGGCGCTCCAGCGTTTTGGCCGCTCCGGGCATGCGAGCGGCGCAGTGAGCAAAGGTCGCCTGTTCGCATTCACGCGCGACGACCTGGCCGAGTGCGCCGCTTTAGTTCGTGCAATTCGTTCGGGCGAGCTCGACGCCCTACGGATTCCCGATTGTCCTTTGGACGTTCTCGCGCAGCAGATCGTGGCCGCGTGCGCCGCCGAAGATTGGAGCGAAGAAGACCTCTTCCGGCTCGCCCGCCGCGCCTCACCTTATCGGGAATTGCCGCGCGCGGAATTCGACCGGATTGTTGAAATGTTGTCGGAGGGCATTTCGGCGCGCCGGGCGGCGCAAGGCTTACGGCCATCACGAACGGCGGCGCCATTCCCGAGACGGCTGTTTATTCGGTTGTCGCGATGCCCGACGGCACTCCGGTCGGCACGGTGGACGAAGATTTCGCGGTCGAGAGCCTCGCGGGCGATATTTTTTTGCTCGGCAGCACGTCGTGGCGAATCCGGCGCGTCGAAAGCGCGCACGGGAGGCTGCTGGTCGAAGACGCGCACGGCGCGGCGCCCAACGTTCCGTTCTGGCGCGGCGAGGCACCGGGCCGAACGGACGAGCTTTCGCGCGAACTCGCCAACCTTCGCGAGCAGGTGGACGTTCTCACTTCCTCGGGCGCGGAAGGACACACGCGCGCCGTCGCCTGGGCGAAACAGGAATGCGCGCTCGATGAGGCAGGCGCCGAGCAGCTTGTCGGCTACCTCGCCGCAGGGCGCAAGGGGCTAGGCGCTATGCCTGCGGCGAAGACGGTGATCGCCGAACGCTTCTTTGACGAAGGCGGCGGGATGCAATTGGTCATCCACGCGCCGTTCGGCAGCCGCATCAACAAGGCCTGGGGCCTGGCGCTTCGCAAGCGCTTTTGCCGCGCGTTCAATTTTGAATTGCAAGCCGCGGCTACGGAAAACGGGCTGAACATCTCGCTCGGCGAGCAGCACAGTTTCCCGCTCGGCGATGTCTTCCGTTTTCTGACAGCCGCAACGGCCCGGCCGGTGCTCGAGCAGGCGGCGCTCGCCTCGCCGCTCTTTCGGACGCGCTGGCGGTGGGCCGCGACGCGGGCTCTAGCGCTCCTCAGATTTCGCGGCGGCAAGAAAGTGCCGCTTCCGGTCACGCGCATTCTTTCCGACGACCTGCTCGCTTCAGTTTTCCCCGATGTGGCCGCATGCCAGGAGAACATTCAGGGCGACATCCAAATCCCCGACCATCCGCTCATTCACGAGGTAATGAAGGACGTGCTTACGGAGGCCATGGACTTCGAAGGCTTCGAGCGGGTGCTCCGGGCCCTCGAGCGAGGCGAAATTCGCGCCGTGGCCGTGGACACGCCCGCGCCTTCGGTCTTCGCGCACGAAATCCTCAACGCCAACCCTTACGCCTACCTTGACGACGCCCCGCTCGAAGAGCGCCGCGCGCGAGCCGTCTCGCTGCGGAGGACGCTGCCAGAGTCAGTGCTCGAGGAGGTTGGGCGGCTCGACCCGGCGGCGATTGCCCAGGTCGCATCCGACGCCTGGCCGGACGTGCGCGACGCGGACGAGCTTGACGACGCCTTGCAGACGCTCGTCGTGCTGCCAGCGAGATTCGCACCGCTTGGCCTCGACCCGGTCTCCACAACTTGGGGCGGGTTTTCAAGGCCAACATCGTCCGACCGCTTTATCCCGGGGTGATCCGAGCGAAGGGACCAGCCGCGCCGTCCCGCGAGGAAGCCATGCGGTTGGTCGCGCAAGGCTGGCTTGCTCACTTGGGGCCGGTGACGGGGGGAGCCTTTTCGAAAACTCTGCATTTGCCCGAGGCTGAAATCCACGCGGGGCTAGTGCGACTGGAGGCTGAGGGGTCCCTGCTGCGGGGTGAGTTCACGAGGCGCGAGACGGAGTGGTGCGACCGGCGCCTGCTCGCTCCCATTCACCGGCTGACGCTGGGCGCGTTGCGCAAAGAGATCGAGCCGGTCACGCCCGCCGAATTCATGCGCTGGCTCCTCGGCTGGCAACACGTGGGCGAGCGGACGCAGTTGATTGGCGAGCGAGGTGTTTTCGAAGCCATCCGCCAGCTTCAGGGCTTTGAAGCGCCGGCGAACAGTTGGGAGCGGGAAATCCTGGCGCGCCGCCTGAGCGGCTACGACCCTGAATTTCTCGACCGACTGTGTCTGGCCGGGACGGTAGGCTGGGGTCGGTTTTCGCCCGTGAGCCGGCGGGCGATGGGGGGCGCGCCGGGCGATGACAGCGCGTCAGGCATGCCTGCGCCCTTCGACTTCGCTCAGGGCCGTGAGCCTGTCGAACGGCAGGCAGGCCGCCGAGTTGCTCCAACCAGCGTGTCACCCATAGCGTTCTTCATTCGCGAAGAGGCGGATTGGGCCTCGGCCCACACTCGGCCGGTTCTGGAAGACTTATCGCGCCGCCTCAGCGCGGCCGCGGCGGAGGTTCTCGAATTTCTGGGGTCGCATGGGGCATCATTTTTCGCCGACCTCGTGCGCGGCACCGGCCGCCTCAAGTCGGAAATCGAGATGTGCCTTTGGGAGCTGGTCGCGGTGGGCCTTGTGACCGCCGACGCCTTCGACAATTTGCGCGCTTTGATTGACCGCAAGCGCCGCGCGGGCGAGGGGCGCGGCCGCACGCGTCGGCCCCGGCACTCGACCGGCCGCTGGGCGCTGTTGGGGGCCGCACCCGAGGAGAGGGCCGGCGACCCGTCGCAGTCGGTTGAGAGCATGGCAAGAGTGTTGCTCGCCCGTTATGGAGTGGTCTTTCGCGACTTGATGGCTCGAGAAACTTTTCCCATCACCTGGCGCGCGCTGTGGAACGTTTTTCGGCGGCTGGAAGACCGAGGAGAGGTGCGCGGAGGACGCTTTGTGGATGGCTTCATGGGTGAGCAGTTTGCCTTGCCCGTGGCCGTAGAATCCCTGCGCGCCTCGAGGCGAGCCGGGCCGACCCAAGAGATTGTGACCGTTTCTGCCGCCGACCCGTTGAATCTTGTGGGCATCATCGTTCCAGGCGAACGCATTCCCGCCAATTCCGCAAGGCCTGTTGCGTTTCGAAACGGCGCAGCCTGTGAACCCGAGCTGCTGAAGCTCCATTCGTCAAAGCCATCAACCGATGGGAATATGCTCGACGACCGACCGCTGGGTGCGCCCTTCAGAGGAGCCCTGCCATGATTACGAAAGATCCGGGCGGATTCCTGCGATGTGGCAAGGCCAAGATCTTTTCCGTGGCGCTGATTGCTTTCGCCGGGCTCATTTTGACGCTGGGGCGGGACGCATCCGCGGCGCCGCCTGCAGTAACCACAGGGACCGTTGCGTCCGAGCGTGTGGTGGCGATTGCGGACGTGCACGGCGACTACGACCAGTTTGTGGCTGTCCTGCGGCGAATGGGTTTGGTTGACGCCAGCGGTAAGTGGGCGGGCGGCT
>QHZO01000208.1 GCA_003224695.1 Acidobacteriota bacterium | reverse complement strand
TGTCGTCGATGATGGTCTCGCCGTTGAGCACCACGGTCACGTACCGTCCCAGCAAGGTGATATCGTAAGTCTGCCATTCGCCCCCCGGCTTCCCCGCATTCTCAGTCGGGTCAATGAAACCATACAGCCCGCCCAGACGGTGGCTTTCCGGCGGTTGTCCGTAGCTATCCTCGATCTGGACTTCGTACCTCCCACGCAGGTAAACACCACTGTTGCTCTTCGAGGGGCAATTGAATTCAATGTGAAGCTTGAAGTCTTTGAATTCCTTCTTGGTGCGGATGTCTCCGGAGGGCATTTCATTCTGCATAACATGGTTGACCGCCTTCCATCCGTTCGGTCCCCTAGAATTCCTCATCTCCCATCCGGTCAGGTCCTGGCCGTTAAATAGTGCAATCGAAGTGCCCCACTTCACGTTCGTGGGTTTGGGCAAGGCTGGCGCTCGCACGCCTACCCATGAGAGCTCGGCGCCGTCTTCGCTTATCGTCGAGCCTTCCAGCCTATCGACATCGGAGGTAAGGCGCGCGGAAAAAGACATATCCGACTTGGATTTCTCAAACTGGGCGGGCAGTGAAAAGGTGAGTCGGCCCTCCTCAAAAGCAATCTTTTTGATCGGGCGGGCGCTTCCAAAGCGACCCACGAACCGGCCTGATAACTCGTCACCCTGGTTGGTGATTTCCAGCCACGATGGGTATGCTTTGTCCCCGCTCCCCACGGTCAAATCCCATCTTCCTGTAACACCTTGGGGCGGGCTTACAGACATTGCGGACCCGACGGATAGAAACGCAAAAAACCATGAAATGAACACCCACCATTGCCTTTTCCGAATGCTCATCTATCACCGTCCTGAACATGATTGGCACTTCACAACTTTGGCCGAGCTCCTACCTTCTCGAGCCTGAGATCTCTGGTACGAGACACAAGAACAATTCCACTGCACCCGGTTGGGATTTCCAAGTTCGACATCCTCTCGATCCGCAAACCATACGCCTGCCGCCCTCACGTTTCAAGGGCTGCCCCACATGGTCGCCCTCGCCCTGCGCTGCGGCTCGGGCGTCTTAGCCAATCCATCCGCGAAGTGAATTTTGAGATATTAGGACGCTTCTGGCGCCGGAACAATAAAGGAACAATAAGGGTTCCTGGGGCTTCCCCAGAGTCCCTTTATGCTCCTCGTGAAATCTCTGGCTTTGCCGCTATTCACAGACCTGAAAAGGCTGGCGTCGGAGGTTCAACTCCGTCCCGCGCCACCATTCTTCTCAACGACTCAGCAATTTCCAGCCTTTGGCGCGTGGGAACAAAAAGTGCGCCCGGCAGGAGATCACCAGTGAACCTTAGGCTGTCGCCATTCCGTGTTCCAATATTTGAAAGGGGTTTTTCCTAGGGATAACGAGGTGCGCTCGAAGATTGGGTAAGGGGCTCCGACAGGCTTTATTTCGGTCACAGTGTCTCCTCGCCACCGCACCCTGTAGGTCGTTCCCGCGACAGAGTACTCTCTCTCGAAACCGGGTTGATCGAGGCGCAGTGTAATGCGGGAGCCGGATCTGGCATCGGCGATGCGCAAGTAGTCGACACCGCCCACTCCGACTGTCGTTACTGAGTCTGCGCCATCCACGCGGGCAGCTCGCGAGGGCAGCCAGTCTGGACAACGTACGAGCAACTGCTTCCGACTTTTGGGAGAGATCTCCAGCCTCCCTTCATACGGCATGTGGCTCACGACTTCCACTCCCGAAGTTCCCCCACTCCATAACAGGTTGATCCGAACTTCGTCAGACGTTTCGACGATGGCATTTTGATTGGCAAGAAACAGGCCGCGTAAGCCGCCGTTGATGCAGCAGCCCTCAATGGTTCCTTTCTTCAGAGCAATCAGAGTGTTGGGGTGAGCGTAACTCTCGAAGGCGCCTGATAGACCCAGGGCGATATTCTCGCCGCGGATTCGGAGAGCTCCGAGGTCACGGAACTGGTTCTCGATGAGTTGATTGCGCACGAACCGCTCAATGTCATTCCAGTAGTCGCCGTGCCCTTCCTTGATGAGTTCAAGCGCCAGTCGGATAAAACTCGTGATTGTATCCGTCTCGCACGTCGTCGAACCCACCGAATCAGCGACCCATCCGAAAGGCGCCGTATAATTCCGCTTCACCCACTCGAGAAGCCGGTGCGACCGGGCGACCACCGCTTTCGCATCAAGGTTTCCTCCCGCACGCGCGCAGCGAATCACTCCGGTATGAGTATCCAACCACGCGTGCAGGTGGCCTTCCCATCCTGTTTTCGTAATCACTCCGTCCACGGTGATGGTCGGATCGTGGTACAAGGCCCAGCGACTCAAGCTTTCGGCGTACCTCAAGGCGGGCTGATAATGCGTCAATTCATAGAACCGGACGACGGGAAGCACCTGGTATGCTGCCATGTGCGAGCAAGGAGCGATTTTCGTCGCCACTTCCGGAAACCATAAGTAATCACCAGCGTGGCTGGCACGCCTGTCCAGAGCGTGAATGAACTCTTGAATGCGCTGCGCGAGCTGGGGAGAGCGGCTCTCCTCATAATCCGTAACCAGCCCGTATAGAGCGCTGCCTTGCGAGAACATGTGATCGGCTCGCTGCGTCTCCGGATTTTCAACCAGTCCATCCGGACCAATAAGTGAATTTACAAAGCGCCGGCTCCGCTCCTCATAGAGAAGCATCGCCGATGTGGGGCGAACCATCTGCCGAGCCAGGATCAGTGCCTCGAGGAAGCGGCCACCCGTATCACCGAAGTCCCACACGTCGTGACGCAACCGCACGGGCTTCCAATTTTCCACGTCGACGGCGAACCAGGGACGGAAATTTTGAGAGGGATCCATGCGATGCATGATGCATTGCACGCTTCGCCCCAAAGGTTCTCGAAGGTCGAGCGTTGCGGGTTGCAAAGAGCCGGCGGAGCTTGAAAGTGGGCCTCGAGCAAGCGATGCTGCGCCCAATGCCAGAAAATCTCGACGCCTCATTGGCAAGCCTTCGTGGTGGTTGTCTAGTTCGCCGGGGCAGGCTGAACCGGTACTCCCGAAACGGCTGAAGCGCCAGCCCAGCCGACTCTATTCGGGCTGTAACGGCGGAGCGCCTTCGAAGGGGTCCTCAGTCGCCTGGCTCCCGTCGATGGGCAAATTCCGAAGCTCTCGCGTACGGAAAACTGATACAATCGTTCGGAAAGTTTCGTGGACCTCTTCAACACTCCCTTTCCCCAATGTGGCGATCAGAATGGCGTGGTCTTGATGGTCTTTCTCAAAGTCGTACAGATTCCCTGAGTAAAGGCGGATCATGTAAGACGCGAATAAAGGAGGGCATACTGCGTTCAGCGCCCGCTCAAGTGGCGCGTTACCTGAGAGTCTCCATATCAACTGATGAAAGGCCAGATCGGTCTTCAGCAGTTGGACAAAAGCCCGTTCCTGGGCGGCCTTACGCATTTTGCCCAGCAGATCAGCCAGTTGCTTCAGATCATCCGGTTTGATGTGCGGTCGAGCCAGCGAAGCCGCTAAAGGCTCGAGGGCAAGGCGAACGACGTAGATGTCCTCGACATCCCTGGGAGTGAGCTTCGTGACAAACGTCCCACGCCGATCAACCCTCCTCACGAGGCCTTGGTGCTCAAGCTCTTGGAGCGCCTCACGCAGGGTGCCTTGAGCGACTCCTAATTGGCGTGCGAGCTTTCCCTCAATAATTCTGGTTCCCGGCGGAAGTTTCCCGTGCAAAACGGCATTAAACACATGGGAAACCAAATGATTCCGCAAATTCGGGCGCGTTACGGTTTCTACCATAATCGATAATTGACTGCAGTATGGCGATCTGTCAAGAACCTCTTCAGGACCTTCCGAAGGGGCTCGATCAAGTCAAGACTTCCAGCGTGACGGGAATCATCCACAATCCATACAATCCATGCGTCGTGCCGCTGTAGTCCAGTCGCGACGAGTATGGAAAGGAGTAGCCATCATGACCTCTCGTATTCGAGTTGGGAGTCCACCATACTTTCGTCACATCGTCGGAGCCGTTAGCGTGGTGCGTCATACGCTTCTTTTCAATTGCTGATGCATTCGATTTGTTGTAGCGCCGGGCTTTAGCCCGGCATGCCGCCCTAAAGGACGGCTCTACATGTGTAAAGCAATTTGTGACGCACTACGATAGACCCGTGCCACGGGTCCGTTAAACGGGCAATCAATCATCAATCTTTCGGAAAGCCTTATGTTATATGATCTGAGCCACCGCTGAGGTCCAATCGTGAAGGAGAACGGCGTCTGATGAAAATCACCAAGATCGAGTCAACTCCCGTAAGAGCTGCGAACGTCGATGCGACGGCCAATGACGGAGCGCAGGAAACAATCATCGTGAAGATTCATACCGACGAAGACATCGTAGGCATCGGGGAAGTTGATGCTTCGGCGTGGATGATAAGAGCAGTGTTGGAAGCTCCCTCGTGTCACAACTGGAGCCTGAGTTTCCAGGAAATGCTGCTTGGCGAAAACCCATTGGATGTCGAGCGAATTTGGGACAAGTTATACCAGGGAACTATCTACACCGGGCGACGCGGATTAGTCATTCATGCAATCGGAGCGGTGGACTTGGCGCTCTGGGATATCGCCGGAAAGGCCCTGGGCCGGCCAGTTTATGAGCTGCTCGGTGGGCCGCGTCGGGGGCATGTTGTCCCATACGCCAGTGTGCATCCCCGGCTAAGCAGCCTCGAGGAAACAGCGCACCAAGTTCAACACCTCATGGAAAGAGTGGCTGAGTTGGGGTACAAGGCCGCGAAGCTTCAACTCGTCTATGGCGACATTTATACGGACGCTGACCTGGTACGCCTGGTTCGGCAGGCGCGCCAGATCCTGGGTGCTGAAATGACCTTCATGATCGACGTCGGCTACCGATGGATGGACAGTAAGGCCGCAATCCGGACAATTCAACAGCTCGAGGACTGCAACTTGTACTTTGTCGAGACACCGCTGCGGATGGACGACCTTGATGGCCACGCGCGGCTGGCTCAGGCGGTCACTACGCGTATCGCCGGAGCCGAGCTGCTGGCTTCGCGATGGGAGGCTCTGGACCTGATGGATCGGGGCAAAGTGGACGTTATCCAGCCCGACATCGGCCGGGCCGGGGGTCTGACGGAGTGCCTTCGCATCGCCAAGCTCGCCAGCGATCGCGGGCTGTTGTGTATCCCGCACGGTTGGAAGTCCGGATTAACCGTCGCGGCTGAAGTTCATTTGAGCGCGGCGGCGGAGAACGTTCCTTTCATCGAGTATATGGTTCCCGAATTGTGGCCTTCCGTTATTCGCCGAGAACTCGTCCAGCCGGAATTCGCTCCTTTGAACGGAATTATCGAGCTTCCTCGGGCGCCTGGTCTCGGTGTAGAGCTGAACGAGGAGGTGGTCACCCGCCTGGCTTCGGGCTCCAAGGTGGCCCGAGCGAGCTAAGAGGCTTGCGGACCTAACGCTCCACTTTCTTTCCCGGCCGATCGCGCCGCGCGCTCCTCTATGTGCCCTTATCGCCAAGATGGGTTCCAGTGAAACCAGAGCTTAAAAAAATGGAAGGATCATTTTATGAGGGGTATTCTTACCCGACGCGATTTTCTTTCGGCGGCGGGAGTCGGTGTGACGGCACGAGCTTTGCCGGCACCGTCCCAAGCCCAGCCAGCAACTTCCAAAGTCCGGATCCGGAAGGCCCGATTGGGGGACCCGATTCAATGCCCGAATAGCTCGGGCGACCTTTGGACGGCCACCTGGGCTGACGATGGCGACCTTTACGTGGCTTCTGATGATACCTCTGCTTTTGATAAGGCATGTGGCAGCAATTTGGCCATAAGCCGTGTCACGGGGGACATTCCTCCCGACCTTCGAGGAGCCACGTTGAACTGCATGAAGGAATATGGAGGGGGATCGGAGACCCGCCGCGATGACGGCGGCATGTGGAAGGCGTGCGGGCTGACGTGTGTGGATGGCGTGCTTTATATGTCCGTCAGCCGCCACCTCACCTGCCCCACTGAGCCCGATGGCAAATGGGAAGGAAGGTGGAGCCCTTTCTGGATTCAGGAGACTTGGGACAGCAGCATCGTGAAATCCACGGACCATGGGAAAACCTGGAGCGCCATCCCTCAACTGGGGCATGCGATGTTTCCCGGCCGCATATTCAGTACACCGTTTTTCGTGCACTACGGAAAAGACGGCCAAGGCGTAAAAGACGGCGCAGACCGTCACGTTTACGCGATCTCAAATGACGGAGCGTGGAACAATGGCAATTGGATGATCCTGGGCCGCGTCCGCAAAGATCGCATTGGCCGGCTCGACCCGTCTGACTGGGAGTTCGTCCAGGGCTATGATGACATGGAACAACCGATTTGGGGGCCCCGCTATGACGCCGCGCTTTACGTCTTTCGCGCACCGGGACGCACCAGCATGACGGGGATTCACTACATTCAGGGGCTCGATCTCTACATCCTGCCGCAATGGCACTACCCTTACCTCGATGACGCCGCGCGACGATTCAAACACACTCGCTTGGAGTTTTACCAAGCACCTGTGCCTTGGGGCCCGTGGACATTGTTTCACACTCAGGATTTTGAGCCCGAAAGCTGGTACAACCCCTCGATCCCCGGCAAATTTGTCACGAGCGACGGGAAGCTATTTTGGTTGTTCGTGGCTGGAGACTTTCTCGGTGCGGCACGGCCCGCGAAAGTCTTTTATGCGCTATGGATGATCCCGGTTATGCTTGAGGTTGAATCTGTCAAGGATTAAAACAATCTAATCCCTTCACTTTGGAGTTGGGTTTTCGAGCTTCGCCAAAAGGTCCGACACTGCGGCGTCGTCAGGCCGCAATTGGTGTGCCCGTCGCAGCGACTGAAGGGCGGACTTGTCATCCCGCAGAAGGTACGCCACACTGCCTTCGAGGGCGAGCGCCTCGAAGAAATCTGGCCGTAGCCGCAGGGCTGCGGCCAGGAACTCTCGGGCGCGTTGATAATCTTTCTTCTGAAAGTAAGTGTAGCCGAGGTCGTAATCCACTTCGGGCGCTTCCGCGTCCAGCGTCAGCGCCCTTTCCAACAAGCGTAAGGCGTAGTCATAAGCCTTAAACTCACCGAAAAGCGACCCTGCAGCCACCAGCTTGTCAACATCGTCTGTCTCCAGGATTGGCCCACACCGCTGCCACGCTTTCTCGATGGCGCCCTCGCTTAGCTCCGCGCGGCAGTCCATTAAGTCCTTCTTGCCCTCCAAATAATACCGGTGGAGATCCTCCGAAACTTGAAACTCGCGCTCTGCCTCAGGGTTATTTCCGCTTTTCAAGTAGACCCTCGCCAGAAGGTTGTGGGCGCGAAAGTCGCGGGGATTGATCGCAATATACCGCTTCAGGTTCAATATGGCTTTCTCATTCTGGCCATGTTTGAAATAAGCGGAGGCTAAATAAAAGGGCTCGTCCAAAAGGGGTTGACCGTCACCGAGCGACTCCAACAGCTGGATGGCCTCGTCAGTCTCGCCAGCCAGCAGGTCCATGCGGCCGAGATAATAAGTGTCCCAGCTCTTCTCGTAGCCCGAAGCAAGCAGGCGCTCAAATTGCGCCCGCGCCCGGGGATACTGGCGTAAGTTAAAGTAACAAACAGCCAAGTGGTAGCGCGCCTGGTGGAGCTTCGGATCGACTTGAAGCGCGCGCTCGAACTGGGGCGCCGCCGCCCCATACCGCTCCAAGTCAAAGAGCTTGAGCCCCGTACCGAGATACGCCATGGCTTCTTGGCTGAAGGCAGTTGAGACAAGCAAGAGGGCAGACAACAGAGCCCGCACCACGGCTTCCTTCCCTTTCGCCGTCTTTGGCAACATGGTCTTCGAGAACCCTTATAGGCGCACTCTTTTCTGGCAGGCACCTCAAGAAAAAAGGACTTGAGGTCATGTCCGCAGGTTGCTACCCCAAGCCTACCAGTAGAACTTCAATCCGAATTCCATCGAGCGCGGATCGGTTTGAACGTTCGTGATCTTTCCGAACTGGCAGCCAAACTGGTGCACGAGGTCGGTGGTGCCGTCGGCGAGCGGTGGCAGGCACCAATTCGTGTTGGGAATGCCGAGGTTCTGATGGTTGAAGACGTTGAATAGGGTCCACCGAAACTGGAAGTACCTGGACTCGCTGAAGTGAAGGTCTCTCGCCAGGGTCATGTCGGCGTTCCAGAAGCCGGGCATGCGCCCCGAGGGAGGGCGCAGACCCGAAGTACCGAATTGCCACCACGGATCAAAGGCATTGTAGTCAAATGAGGTACCGTCCGGGTGGAGACCTGTGGAAACCTCCTGAATCACCGTGGGGTCACCCCCGAAGACGGCTTGGAAGGCTGAGGGATCGAAGTACTGGTTCTCGAGTTGCTGCCGAGATTTGCTACTGCGGCCGCGTGACGGGTCACCAACCAAGTTAGGGCGGCAAGTCATCGCATTGCAAGGCCCACTAAACACCAAAGGTACACCTTTTTGGAAATTCCAATTTTGTGTCCACGTCCAGCCACTTATGATCTTATTGGCCGGCCCTGTGCCGTTGAAAAAGCTCTTTCCACGGCCGAAGGGCAGCTCGTACGTGGCAGCCAAGTTGAGAATCTGGGGAATATCATCAGGAGAAAGTGCGGTGTCACCGCGACGATTATCCGGATCCTGGTAAGCCCCGCTGATGCCGGCATGCTCCGGAACACCCCCGGCGTCGCCTCCGGGAACCAACGAGGTGCGACCGACGTTGCGGCCGAGCGTTGTCGGCACCGCGGCATTGCCAAGCGTGCTTCCGGCCTGCGCGCTCTGTATATTCTTTTGGAAGGTATAAGCTGCGATCAAATTGAGGCCCTGTGAGTAGCGTTTCTCGAACTTCATCTGGAACGAATGGTAGCGGTTGTAGCCGTCCGGGTTGGTGTTAATCGTCACGCCCCCGTACTGCGGGTAGGGCTTATCGACCAGAAAGGCCGGGCAGGCATCGCCGCAACCGTAAATGGCGCCGATGGCCGGATCTGTAGGAACTGAATTGTTGATGTTGAACCTCAATTGCCTGCGAATGGCGGTGGGAACGCGGTCATAATTGCGGAATTCGTCGCCGTAAAGGTGCATGCCATGCGTGCCTACATACCCGAAGCTGAGCCCGATGTTGCCGGGAAGCTGTCGTTCGACGTACAGGCTCCACTGTTCAACGTAGGGGTCACTGTCCCCGTTCAAGAAACCGCCGGTCGTTGTGCCCAGGAATTGGAGATTCTGCTTCTTGGCAAAGTCTAGGGCCGGAATATTCAGCGGTGGGGCACCTTGGCTCAAGATGAAGGCGGGGGTTTTGCCCGTGAAGTCGCCGTTGTAAGCAATGTAGTTGGCGAACGCGGGAGCGCTGATACCGCCGTTCTGGTCGCCAAAGGCTGCGCTGATTCCGTTGCTATAGATGACTCCGAACGCTCCCCGAATCACGGTCTTCTGGTCGTGGAATGGTGACCAGGCAAAGGCGACCCGGGGCCCCAAGTCTCCCTTATGGGCCGGGAAGACATTCCGGTCCGGGTGGGCGGGAGTACCGAAATAGTCGAGCCTGCCAGGATAGGCCACCTCCGGGTTTATAGCCGTAAAATTGAAATTCGCGAGATCGTTATAGCGCTCGCGGAACCAGCCAAACAGATCGTAGCGCAGCCCCACATTGAGGCTAAAACTGGGCGTGACGCGATAATCGTCCTGCAAATAGAATCCCCAATAATCATTGGTTTGCCAGGGAGCATGGTAGGTGCCGCTGCCGGAGCCCTGATCGACCGCGCCCAACTCAAACTGAGCTAGGCCAGCACCCCCGCTGCCGCTTACAGGATCGTTTGTCAGCCCCCCGCCAAAACCCAGGCCGTAGCCCCAGGCTGCCAGGTTCCAGTTGTTGTCGCGGCGCCACATCAGACCGCCCTTCAAGCTGTGCTTGCCCAGGATCTTCGTGACGTTATCGATCGCGGTGAATGCTTGGACGCCTTGGATGGCGTTCTGCCACTGTTGGGGGCCAATCCCGTCGAAACCAGAGATGCCGATGTCGGGCACCAACTGGAAGGGCCCGTAGAGGTAAAAGTTGAGACCCTGCACATGTTTCAGCACGTCAGCGTTGTCCACCACGCTGTCGGGGTTCGGGTCCGCGATTTGGTTTTGTCGGCTGAACATGAAACGCGCCTCGTTGACCAACGTGGGTGACAACGTGGAAGTAAGACCCACCGCGCCAATTTGGTTGATGGTGCGGTAGGGCTGGGCGCCGGCAATTCCCGTCGCCGTATCTGCCGTGGGGCCGTTCCAGGGATAGCGGTAATTTTTGTAGTAGCTAGGATTGAATAGCCATTCCGTAAACAGCTTTTGGTTTTGCGGCATGTTGTGATCAATTTTGATCGAAACGTTGTGAGTGGTCAGGCTGCTGCCCACGGTGCCGATAAAGTTGTTGCAGAAAAGTTCGCACCCCCCATTCTGTTGCAGAGGATCAACGAAATTCGGAGCGGGATAGCTTGACAGGTAGAACGCCGCCAGCTTGTCGACGCTGGTGGACGGAATGATGTTGTTCTGAAACGCCGTTCGGTGGTAGGTGCCGGTGGAAGGGTCAAAGGTGGTGGTCGCTGGATCGAAAATGCAATTGGTCACGCTCGAGTTGGACGGTCCGCAACTCGGAGAGAACCGTGGGTCGGCTGAGAAGTCCCCTTGGAGCTCCGCCGTCAGCGGTACGGTCAGGATTCTTGGCCGGTTTTCATGCACGATGGACACATCCCAAAAGGCAAAGAAGAACGTGCGATTCTTGCCATTGTACACGTGGGGCAAGATGACCGGCCCCCCGACGGTCCCGCCGAAATTATTGAAGTTGGTAGCCGGCTGGAGGAAGGGCCGTCCCTGGGCATCGCGGCGCGCGAACGGGTTGGTGGCATTGAAGTAGGAGTTGTGACCACCGCGCCGCTGGTGCGTCCGTATTCGGCCGCCAAACCGTTATCAACCAGATTGAACTCGGCAACCGAGTCGGGCGAGGGATTGACGACCACATTCTCCGCCCCGAGCGCGGCGTTCAAGCTGCCGTCTAAGTACCAGGCGTTGGCGCCCCCTTGACCGCCGTTGGCGCTGATCTGCGAGCCCACGAGGTGAAGCGGATCGGGGAAACCGCCAAACTGGCTGTTAAAGCCGAAGAGGGCTCCGGAAGGCCCTGAGGATTGCGTGACCCCGGGGATGAGTTGCACCAGAGCTTGGATGTCGCGGCCCGGCAAAGGAATGTCCTGGATGTAGCGGGTTTGCAGCGCCGTGGCGAAGTTGGAAGGAGCGCTTTGCACGAGCGGTACAGCCGCCGTCACCTCGACCGTTTGGGTTGTGCTGCCCACCTTCAGTTGGGCGTCAGCCGTTGTGGTTAATCCCGCTGTTACGGCGAGGTTATTGATCTCGAGCGGTGCAAAGCCGGCGGCGGTAACGCCAACGGAGTAGCGACCCGGCACCAATTGAGGCGCCGAGTAAAAGCCCGCCGAGTTCGTGGTCAACTCCACCGTCACATTTGTATCCAAGTTCTTGACGGTGACCTTTGCACCGGGAATGGCTCCCCCTTGTGGGTCCGTTACGGTGCCCTCGATGATTCCGCGGTCGAGCGTCGCATATAAGCAAGTCGCCATCGCCATCGTCACTGCTAGTGCAAAGGCCTTTATAAACTCTCCGCGGTTGCGCATAGGTTGCCCCTTCGTTGGATCTATTGCCCCGTTACCCGACGCCAAGCTTCCCTGTCAGGAAGCCAATCGATTATTGATGGCCCAGATGGTAATTTCTCACTTTTCCGTTGTCAACCGTCTTCTGGCTATTTTCCTGGGCCAATCATCAATGCGCTTGGCCCGGACATGAGTGCCTCGCCGCGCGCCTCACGGAAAAAAGGCGCGCACATTGACTTTCCCGTCCTCTCTGGGAATGGTTATCACTTCGCGCTCTGCATCGAATTGACGCCAGTCCCGTCCGTTCAGTTCGACTCGGATCATTTTCTTGCCTTCCGGATTTCTGAGCCGCAGCACGATTTCGCGAGGACGGGTGCGACGCGGGGGCAAGATGTGTGCTTGGATGTACCCTTCGTCGGTGTGCGATTCGACGTCAAAGGCCGTCTCACCAAAATAAGTAGCAGCGTGCTCGACCCGGATCGCCCGGCCCGGTAGAAACCAGACGCGCGGTGCGCCGAAGTTCAAATAAAGCCGACCCGGCGCTTCCCTAACCAACATGAGGCGGAACCAAATCACCGATTTAGCTTCATCGGACGTCTTGAAAAAAGGGCCGCCGCCGATACCGAAGGTCGGCTCCCATTCGGTGAAAGCCGCCACGTCCGGGTAGTAGCTCGCGGCAAAATCGTTATAAAAGGCCCGAAGCGCGAGCGGGAGTTCGTCCCGCTGGAGGTAGGAAACGAAAGTATTGACCAAATTCGGCTGGAGCGTAATCCCGCCTCGGCTGAACCAATCTCGATCCGGCACGGAGAAGGAATCTTCCGCCATGAAAAGGTTATTTTCGTAATCTTGAAGAATCCACATGGCAACTGGCTCATCGGCGTTAAAAATTCCGCAATCGACGAGCGTGTGCGCGCCATAGAGGATATTTCGAATCCAGCCCAGATCGCGCCCGTGCAACGAAGTCCGTGGAGGAATGGCCGGCACAAATGTTCCGTCCCGCAGCGGTACGACGGGAGCGGTTGCCATGGCGTGGAAAACAGCGCGACGAATGTCGGTGCGATAATCGTCCGCCTCTCTGCTGAGTCGCCGACCGACCTCGGAGTCTACGGCTGAAACTGCCTCTGCCGCAGTGCGCAGGCCCAGGTAAGCGTATCCATTGACGGCAAACCAGTATTCAAAATCTTCGTTGTCTTCGAGCTGTCCCGCCGGCAACAAGCCGTATTCCGGTACCGGATCGCCGTGACCGTCGTGCTTGATCGTGGCCTGGCGCTCACGAATGATCCAGTCTGCTGCCTTCACCAAGCGAGGCATCACCGTTTTCAGCCATTCGTCGTCGCGGGTATAGAGGTAATGCTCGGCCAAGGTCCACAGAGTCCATCCATGATTCAAGTTGTAGCCGCTACTGGTGTAATCATGCTCGGCGTCAACCCGCACGCCGTGGAATATTTCCTCCGTGTGGCGGAAATTGCCAGGGAAAGGCTTCGACCCTTGCAGCTCGACGATCGGCCTCAAGCAACGCCAAGCCCAGTCGTGCAAGCCGCGCATATCCAGCATACGGACCAGCACCTCGGTCTCGTTCGCAAACATGTTGTAGTCGTAGGTCCCGCACGGGCACATGTCGAGCCCCGTCTTCACATCGCGCTCATCAGAGACCAGAATGTGTTGAAGCGAAGTATTAAAAAAGCGGTTGAGTTCTTTATCGGGGACTTGGACGCGCATGCCCTGGGCCGTCGCGTTCTTCCAGTAATCGAGAGTCGCGTTCATCCGGGTGTCGAACCGGATGTGTTCCACTCGTGCCTGCTCATCCAAGTCCACGACGGTACGGAAAGGAATCTTGATGTCCAAAGTTGCAAAGCCCCGGGGCGGCAAAGAAACTTTCCACAGCACGGCCGTTCCGGGATGGGAAGGGGCTATGGCTTTTTGTCTTCGCCCACGCCTGAGAGTCTCGAGCTGTAGTTCCGGGGGGCGGGTCAGCTCTCGCAGTTCAAGGCTGCCCTGAGCCGGCTCGATATCCGCGCGCAGCCGAGGGCGGGTGTACTTCCCGTTCGGGTCGGCCGTAGCCAGCAGGAGCCCGTTCTTCAAAACAAACTGTTCGAGCGGCGTGACCAGAAACCACACCCGAGCTTCAGCCGTTTTGGTTTCTGGATTTCTTGCGTTAAGCCTCAAGAAAACGACGGTGGGCTCATCCCCGTCGAGGCGCGTGTCATCGAGAGGCGCGTCGAGCAAGGTGGCATACGCTTGCTCTCGGTAGCTGATGCCTTCCGTTTCCCATTCGGTGACCACCAACGGCAACTCATCATCCAGCAAGGACTGCCGGGCCGCCAACTCGCGTTCGCGAAAATCCGGCGTGCTTCCCGTCCCCAGGCGAAAGTAAATCTCGTCGCCGTACCAAAGCATTCGCGCCAAGTCCTCTTTCATGGCTTTCGAGCTCGTTTTGCTGATAAAGACGTTGCCGTTGAAGTCCAAACCGTATTTCTCGCGACTGGCCGGAAAACCCAGCGGGATGTAGCGCAAGGGATGCCTGGCCGACCTCACCGTGAATGCCAAACGTGGAACTTCGGCTAAAGCCCGATCCATGCTCTGCTCCGGCTGTTTGAGTGTGCGGCTGATGATGTCTTCACCGGGACGAAAAATTCCGGATTCAAGATAGCCGGCGAAGTCCTCGTTAACGGCCGCGTCTCCGAGGAAAATTCCTAAAGGCCTTACATAAACTCCCTTGCGGGCAATGATATCGTCAACGCACACGCCAAAACTCTCGCTGCCTCCGCGAATAGTCAGGATCGTGCGATCGTTAGAATCGGGCTCGTGCTCCGTGTAAAGCACCTTCAGTCGAATACCTGGAGGGCTTGCTTTCAGCGGTTCAGACCCCCCTACGACGCCGTTGTAAGCCATGACGGAAAGCTCTCGGTGGGGCTTGCCCTCGAGACCCGACTGAAGATTAATCTCGCGCAGGTTCCACCGGGAATTTCCATAAATCCGCAGGGCTGAGGGATCGGAGTAATCGCCGGCGAAGCGTAGTCTGAGCTTCAAGGTCTTGCGATACTCCGGAGTGTAGCCGGGCACATTGCGCGCGTTGGGATTTTCAGCCTCGGAAAGCGGCTTGAAGCGGCAGACGATCGTGTTGCCCGTTGTCTCCTCGTCGTCCTCAACCGTCCGCCACTCGCCTTGCCAGGGCGTGTCCGTCTTGGTCCAGCCTCCGCTCGGCTCGGGAGGCCAGCTTGAGACCCAGTATTCAATCTTCAGGGAACCGGCAACGGGAGCGGGTCCAGACGGCGGAAAATCGACTTCGACGCGACTTATATCGCGAGGCTCGTCCCACTCGACACCAGGATTCCCATCCCAGGACTTGGGATGCCCGAAGGCGGCAAGGTCAACCGCTTCACCGGAACGCGGCGCTTCCGCATGGCAGAAGCCGGCGATTGCAAGCGCTGCGGACGCCAAGATGAACCCTCGCATCCTTGAAGTCTCCATGTCACCCTTATCCTTGACCGCGCAAGGTGCGGGCGCCGGCCACCAGCGCCCTCAGTTTGCCACGCGTAATATCCAGTGGAACGTGTTGGAACCCGCATTCGGATGCCAACAAAAGCCGTTCCGGGCTGAAATATTCCAGAACTGGCCGGGTGCGTGCGGCCACCAGCTCGGGCGTTTCCATTGTGTCGCTGCGCTGATCGATGACGCCAACGGCAAACTCCCCCTTGAAATCCCACTTGTCCCAAAGGGTCAGCATGTTGTAATTGAGAGTGCAATATTCGAGCGAGACCTGATCGATGCGCGCAAATGCAAAGGCCGCGGCGAGCTCGTCGTACTGGGTGAAGTAGACGCGCTTTCGCCGCGCATTCCCGCCGCACACGTGCAATCCAATCTTCGCATTGAGACCTTCCCTAGCTTCATTCAGGGCTTCGGCAGCCCACAGCGTTTCCTCTGGAAATGCAGTCCACGCCGGCTCATCGAACTGGATAAATTCGCAACCCGCGCTCACGACTTCGCGTAATTCTTGATTCAGGATAGCCGCATAGGCCAACGCCAGGT
>QHZO01000207.1:12355-14631 GCA_003224695.1 Acidobacteriota bacterium | reverse complement strand
TGGAGCGCAAGATCGGCCAGCAGACGCTGGAGATTGATTTCTTGCAGGTGGGCTTGCAGCGCATCGACGAGCAGCGGAAGCTGCAGGCCTTAAGTGGAAACCCGCTGTCTACGGGCAGATCCAAACCCAAAGGAACGGAGGCGAAAGCTCGAGAGTGGAACGCATGTGCGCGTTGGCGAGAGTGAGTCGGGCGGGGTTCTATCGCTTTCCGCCTGCCCCGCCGGAACCGGATCGGGACATGGCCCTGCGGGACGCCCTGCAGAGAATCGCGCTGGAGTTTCCCAGCTATGGCTGCCTCTGGGCGTGTGGTCGGCGACTCTTCCCTAATCCGATTGTGGAAGAGTTCGCCGTCACACGCCAAGGATCGACAAGGTGGGAGGTCCATTTGGTTTTCCGACTTGACAAGTCAGGACGCTTTCCTTTAGGTAATGTTGCAGACCGCATCGGGTGATGAGACCAAATCGAGGAGGGTGTCCCGCTTGTCAGAGAGGGTAGATCTCTACGACAGTGCGTATAGGAATTATGGGGCCGCTGTGTACCGAGAGGTGCGCATCGAGACGTACGGTGAAGATTATGGACAAACGAGTTGGGTTACAACCGAAGAGTCCCAGGACATTCCCCGGATGCTTGACCTGAAACTCAATTCGTCTGTGCTGGAGGTGGGGTGCGGCTCGGGTGGATATGCCTTGCACCTCGCGGAGACGTTGGGCTGCCGCGTTCTGGGGTTGGATGTTAACGCATCGGGAGTTCGCAATGCGAACCAACTTGCACTGGCAAGGGGCCTCATTTCACAGGCACGTTTTGAGCAGTGTGACGTTTCGAAGAAGCTCCCATTCGACAACCAGACCTTCGATGCCGTGTTCTCGAATGATGTTTTGTGCCATCTTCCGCGACGACCAGGAGTATTAGGCGAGATCTTTCGGGTACTGAAGCCGGGCGGGCGCATGCTATTCAGTGACGCGCTGGTCGTGGCCGGAATGCTTTCGCACGAAGAAATCGCCACGCGCAGCTGCATCGGCTATTACGTGTACACACCCCCCGGAGAAAATGAACGATTGATGGAGAAAGCAGGGTTTCAGCAGATTCGTGCCACGGACACGACTGAGAGCGCGGCCCGAATCGCGAAGCGCTGGTACGACGCTCGCGAGAAAAGGAAAGAGGCACTGGTCGCGGTCGAAGGTAACAGCAACTTCGAAGGGGTGCAACGGTTTCTGCTCTGTGTGAATGGCTTGACGACCGAGCGGCGCCTGCGGAGGTATCTGTATTGCGCGAATAAGGCTTCGTGAGGTCATCCGGCCAGCCGTCGGAAAAGCGCCGGCTCCGTTTTTGACGCGATCGAGTGCGGTAGATCGAAACGATTCTTCGCGGATCGTCGGCGACTTGGAAGTTGGCCCGCCTTGTTTCGGTTTAGTCATGCCTTCTCGTTCCGCGTTTACCGAATTCCTCGGGAAAGCAGTCCAACCCACCTCACAAGCTTGAAATGGCCTGATAAACGCCCTTCCCTGACAATGGCATTTCGTGCGCGCACCATCCCCGGGCGTGCACACGAGGGGATCGCTTGCCCGTGACAGAACAAGGATCTGCCATTTTGTGATAAGGAGTGTCTTGATGGGCGGTCTGACTTTAAGGGGTTCACACCAGACTTGTCGCCAGGCTGGGACTTGACCCTGCCGGGAGTAGACCGCATCCGCAATCCGCAAATCGCTTTCGCCAAAGGGAGAGAAGGTCATCATGCTAATGAAATCATGGAAGCTAGTTGTCGTCGTGCTTGCGGCGTGGCTGGCGAATTGGTCCAGCCCCCCGGCTTCGCAGAGGGCTCAAGCGGATGGCAGGAGTATCCGCATCGAGTTCAACGAAACGCTGCACAGTCGCGTGGTGGCCAAGTTCGAGGGGAAAGAAATCGCGATCGGCGACTTCGCCCCTTCGGAGTTCATTACGGTTGCGGGAAAGGACATCCGTGATTTCACTTTGCGCGAGGTGAAACGCGAGAGCGTCGGGGATGCGATGTGTGGCGGGCAGCGCGTCACCCTGGCCGGGGTCGCCCCGTCCCTGAAGAAGATTGTTGCCTTGACGACCTGCGACGAGTTTCCGCAGATGGCCGCTTTCGAAGTGCAGTACACAAACACGGGAGACTCTAGTCTTTCCGTGGACGGCTGGACGAATCAGCGCTACTCCCTCTCGGCAGGTCAGGGCGGCGGCGAGCCGACGTTCTGGTCGTACCAAAGCGGTTCTTACGAGAAGCGACCGGACTGGGTGCTGCCGTTGAAGGCAGGTTT
>QHZO01000207.1:5185-12343 GCA_003224695.1 Acidobacteriota bacterium | reverse complement strand
TCGTGGATGTCTGGCGGAGGGACGTGGGTATCGCTGTGGGTCACCTCGAGCTGCGTCCCAAGCTGGTCTCTCTGCCCGTCGTCATGCCGGACCAGGAGCACGCCACGGTGGCCGTGCATTTCAAACTGAATAGAGAACTGAAACCGGGAGAAACGATCAAGACGTTTCGGACTTTCGTCACGGTTCACCAGGGTGACTATTTCCAAAGCCTGGCGGAGTATCGGCGGGCGATGGTCAAACAAGGTGTGGTGTTCAAGCCCGCGCCAGATGACGCCTTCGGTCCCATCTGGTGCGCCTGGGGTTACGGCAGGACCTTTACAGCAGCGCAGGTCTACAACGCCTTGCCGATCGTGAAAAAACTGGGCTTGCGGTGGGTCACCTTGGATGACGGATGGCAGACCGCCGAGGGGGATTGGTTCCTGAACCCGGAGAAATTTCCCGGTGGCGACCGCGATATAAAAGCGATGGTGGACCGAATTCACGCCGAGGGCTTCAAGGCTCAGCTGTGGTGGGCGCCTTTGTCTGTTAATCCGGACACCCAACTGATCAGGCAGCACCCCGAATATCTGCTGCTCAATGGCGATGGATCGAAGCAGAAGATTTCCTATTGGAACGCGTGGTATCTCTGTCCCGCCGTTCCGGCCGTGGTGGAGTACCACAAGGCCTTCGTCATCAAGGCCATGCGGGATTGGGGCTTTGACGGCTTAAAGCTCGATGGACAACACATGAATGGTGTCCCCCCCTGTTACAACCCCGCCCACCATCACGCGATGCCCGAGGAGGCGGTGGAGGCGCTGCCCCAATTCTTCAAGGCGATCTACGATACGGCGCTCAGCATCAAGCCCGATGCGCTAGTTGAGTTTTGCCCGTGCGGGACCGCGTACTCGTTCTTCACCCTGCCCTTCATGAACATGGCAGTGGCTTCCGACCCCAAGAGTTCTTGGCAGGTCCGTCTGAAGGGAAAAACCCTCAAGGCCTTGTTGGGCGATTCCATCGCCTACTTCGGAGACCACGTGGACATGAGCGATGGCGGTGACGACTTTGCCTCCACAATTGGAGTGGGCGGCGTGGTAGGCACCAATTTCACTTGGCCAGTGGGTTCGGCCCGGCGGCCCAGCCGGGATTTGACCCCTGAGAAGGAAAAAATCTGGGACAAATGGATCAAAATCTACAAGGCCGAAATGCTCTCCAAGGGCGAATACCTGGGAGGGTTGTATGATATCGGTTTTGACCGTCCGGAAGCCCACGCCATCCGCAAGAACGGGAACATGTATTACGCCTTCTACGCTCCCCACTGGAGCGGCGAACTGGAATTGCGAGGTTTGGAAAAGCAAGCCTATCGCCTGACGAACTATGAGACCGGGGAGGCGTTGGGAACGGTTCGCGGTCCCGTTGTTGCATGGACGGCCCATTTTGAGAAACACCTGCTGCTGGAGGCAAAGGCAGAATAATCAGTGTGACCGTAATCGACTAATAGGGAGACGCATTTTCATCGAATGAAGCAATAGTGAAGCGATTGGACTTCGTGGTAATGGTCGCTAACAGCCCTTCCCACAAAGAATCCGGAGGGGGCCCAACGATATAGGTCCGGCCTAGCCGGCAAGCGTTTAGCAATCGCCCATGGTCCCGCCATGCGCGGCACTTTGACGGTATACGCCCTTCCCGGAAACTGGGGTTACACGGTCGTCTGCGTTACTTGGTTGTATTGTCGGCTTACCAGAGATGTGAACCGATTTCCCCATTTGCGGAAACGCCGTGGGAGGCTCGTCGATTTAGTAGAATTCGCTGAGGCATGATCCCAACTCGGGCGGTACCTCGCCGCCTCACTCGGTTCGTTAGAAGTCGCTGCTGGCGGGAAAGTTGGAATCCCGCTCAGGATTCGGCCTGATAATTCGCCTTCTCGGAAAATCAGCGCCGTTCACGTGTTCCCACAACCCACGCCCCGTCGAGCGGGAATAAGGTTCAATCGTCAAGCTCCACACGCTGGACGTCCCACAACTCGCTGAATATGGACACGTTAGAAAGTGAGCTCGGAGGGAATCGAACCCCCAACTTACTGATTAACCCAGAAATGTTATCTTGTCGGCTCGCTTAGCATTATCTTCGGTCTGCCTAGTCAGTTTTATGGGGTGGTTGGGTGTTATTGCTCCCAAGTTGTTCCCAATTTTTTTGGGTGAACGCTTCGGCAGAGACTGTCTGGAATCTCAACAATCCCCAACATCTCATCCGCATTTTTACTAAGCACTCGATTTGCATGCACACAACAAATGCGTCAGGCGTCCACCGCGGCGACCTTACACGGCCACGGTCACTCGCGTGTAAGAACGGGCGGGGAGCTCGAAAGTCATGTGGGAGCCCGCGCGCAGGGGCTCGAGCGGTTGCGGGACCACTCGTTTGGGCGCATCGAAAGTGTTCGTGGCCTTCAAGTCCGAGCCGCTGATGACCTCCGAATTCGTGACTTTGCTCGGCGTCAACCCTTGCCAATCCACCAGCAATTCGCGAGGCTTTTCCAAGTCCCGATTCAGCACGAACAGCGTAGCCGTCTTGCCTTCAGGGTCGAACGTGGCGGTCACGTCCAGATACGGCACACGGCCGAGGGCGGGCATCGGCAACCCTCCTGCCTCGATCGGCCGACCTGCACGCGCCACTTCGTAGGATGGTCCCTCGGGAACCAAGCTGAGAACGCTGCCGCGCGCGCTCTCCAAAGCCCAAGCGTAAGGATAATAGATGGTCTGGCGGAGCACTCCGCTTTCATTGGTCATAAGCGGCGCGATGACGTTCACCAGTTGGGCGAGACAGGCCACCCGAACCCTGTCCGAGTGTCGCAGCAATGAGTTGATGAGCCCTCCAACCAAGAGAGCGTCTTCGAGATTGTAGACTTCCTCGAGGAGGTGGGGGGCTTCCTGCCGATGACCGTCACTCGCCGCAGGCCCTCGGGCTCTGTACCAGACGTTCCACTCGTCGAAGGAGAGCCAGAGCTGCTTGTCCGAGCGCTTCAGCCCGCGCACCATGTCGCAGACATCCACGATTTCTTCAATCTGCCGCTCCATAGCCAAGTTCATCGCGAGGTACCTCGAACTGTCGCCGCCCGTCTCGCCGGCGTTTCCAAAGTAGCGGTGCAATGAGATGCCATCCACGACGTTGTAGCACTCTTCGAGCACCTGTCGGTCCCATTCGAGGTAAGTGGGCATGAACGGGCCGCTCGACCCGCAGGCGATCAGCTTGACCGCGGGGTCGAGAACCTTCATCTGGCGCGCCGCGTCGGTGGCCTTGCGTCCATAATCAACCGCCGTCATGTGGCCGATCTGCCAGGGGCCGTCCATCTCATTCCCGAGACACCAGTACTTCACATTGTGAGGCGCCTCGTAGCCGTGTTGGCGCCGCAGATCGCTCCATTTGGTCCCCTTGTCCACGTTGCAATACTCAACCAACGCGAGCGCCGATTCCACCGAGCCCGTGCCGAAATTGAGCCCAAACAACGGCTCCGTTCCCACCTGCCTGCACCACGTGACGAACTCGCTCGTTCCAAACTGATTGGTTTCGAGAGTGTCCCAGGCGCGATCCAAAACGCGCGGGCGGTCTTGCTTGGGGCCGACCCCGTCCAGCCAGTTGTAGCCCGACACGAAATTTCCACCCGGCCAGCGGATGATCGGAACACCGAGTGTACGAATTTCCTGCATGACGTCGGTGCGGAATCCGTTCGAGTCCGCGAGTTTGGAGCCGGGTTCGTAGATTCCCGTGTAGATGGCCCGGCCAAGCTGCTCCAGGAACGATCCGAGGATGTGGCGGTCGAGCGTCGAGACCCTGCGCGAGGGGTCAATGACCAGGCGGGTCGCCGTCGCAGCCATGCCTTGGGCTCGCGCCGCACGGCTCAGCAAGGGGCCGGCGGCAAACGCCACGCTCGCGACTCCGCCTTGTTTCAGAAAGCGTCTTCGGGGAATCTTCGCCATGGGGATGTTCCTCTCTTTGCCGTTTTGCGGTGAAGGCGGGATTTGATAAAGCGCTTAACCGCGCCTCATCTCGACGCTCATATCACGTTTCCGGCACGATGTGCAACGGGACCCGCACTCTCTTCCCCCGCGAAACTTAACAGGAAATCAGCATCCCCTAATGCTGTCATGAACTGGCCTTGTCAATGAAAAAGCAAAAAGGCAAATAATTGGCGATTATTACCAACTCAACTGAATGAGCGATACCCCTTGCGAGGGTAGCTCGAAGTTTAGATGCACCGCATGTCCTGTCAGTTCGAGCCTTTGCGGAGGCGACACGAGCTGCAACTGCCCCGCCGCCTTCAGCTGAGCGTGCTGCTCCGTTCGTGGCTCCTCGGGAGACCCCATCTCCCTCCATGTTGTGAAGGCATTACTGGTGGTCTGATCGATCCGAAAGTGTCGGAGGAGGCCTTGCTCGATGGGTCTCAAAATCCCCTCGACCGTCAAATCAATGATTGCGGATGGCGCGGCAACATCATCGTCCTGATAGTTCCAAACAAGGATTGTCACTTGGCGGTCGTTAAGGGTCGCCAGCGCATTTACGTCTGGAGCCGTTCGCGCTCCGGAATTTAGCGCAGAATCGAGCCCCAATGCCGCGCTGCTTTCGGCTCGAATTCTTTCACCACCCATCAAGCCCAGCATCCGGAACAAATTGAAGACCGGCAAATCAATATCCCGGGTCGCCAGCGCTCGAAAGCCGGCGAAATAAGGTTGATCCTCAAATTCAAAGGCCCAAGTCAGGATACCCTGGAGGTCAATCTTGTACCGCTTGGCCAATTCGCCGGCGCCCTGAAGTACCGCCGCGGTATAACTGGCGTACTGCGGCGTATTTCGGTAGGCGTCCTCTGGATGTGCTGCCGCCGAGCAAGCCGCGCAGCCTTCGGGATCCGACTCGCTGAGGACGACGGGCAATGTGCGGAATTCAGCGAAACTCGCGACGATTTCAAAACCTTTGGCGATGTTATTCAAGTGGCGGCGAATATCCATCTGTACGTGACCATCCACCATGCGAACGCTGCCTTTCGCGTGGAACGAAATGAAATCTAAAGGCGCTCCAGTATTTCCCGTGGCGTAGTTCTTCCCGCGCCGGCAATGCGTCAAGAAATTCCTCAGGAACTCGGCAGCTTTGGGATTGCCGGGGTTGGTCGTGGCGGGACCTCCCACGCGCGCCGCCGGCAGGGCCCGTTTCACCGCGTCAACGGCATAATCATAAAGTTGGTAATACTCCTCCGGTGTACCTTGCCAATAACCTATATCCGGCTCGTTCCAAACCTCCCATTCCCATGACTCAACGTCCTGGCGGCCGTATCTTTCGACCGAATGGAGGACCCAGCGGCGTATGAGTTCCGCCCACTTGGCATAATCCTTGGGCGGGTAAGCCCATCCGGTCCATAAGGCGCCTTTCGGCCAGTCGTGTTGATAGGGGTCGGGATGGACAGACAAGGCTTTGGGCATAAAACCGATTTCCACAAACGGCGTAATCCTGGCGGCATGGTAGGTGTCGAAAATCTTGTCGAGAACGGTCCAATTATAAATGGGGCGCCCCGACGCATCTTCGGTGTAAGCATTCGTCGAGCCCCATTTCAGGGCCGGAGCGCCGTCACCCGTGGTCAACAAATTGTGAGTTCGGATGTGGACCGCATCAGGGCTTATCGCCGAAAGCTCGGAGAGGAGTTGTCTGCCATATTTCATGTAGGTGAAATTCGGCTCGTCGTGTCCGAAGTATGCCCAATTGGTTTTGAACGCGCCCTGCCGGTTATCGGCATGCACTTGGATTCTCACCCTTTGCTGGGCCCAGAGGCTGGTGGGAAGCGACAACGTCAAGGAAATCAGAAATTTCATGAGGGGGGCGGCCACGACGGCGTACTTTATGTCGTGAGTCCTTTGAATGCAACGCCCAATGGCGCTCCTAGAATATTTTGGATCGGCGCGACAATCGAACGACCCTTTAACGCGGCTCATTTCGGCGCAGGAGGAATGGCGCCGGGGCTTCCGCCCGGATTTTCAGTTCGCTTCAATTGCGAGCGCATGTAAGAGTCTTCGGGAAACAACTCCAGGTCCTTCTTCATCGTCTTCAGCGCATCCTCATGCGCATTGACAGCCACGTAAAGCGCGGCGAGCAGCCGGTAGAGCCGGGGCGAATACGGGCTCGACTTCAGGCCTTGCTGGAGCGTAGTGACTGCATCCTGCGTCTGTCCGGCCTGAGCCTGAATAGTCGCCAGCAGCTCGAAATTCTGCGGATTGTTTGAGCCTGCCTGGATAGAGAGGACGAAAAATTGCGCGGCGGCTCTGAGGGAATCCGGCGTGCCCGCATTCATTGCTTTCAGTCCCATCATCCCGAGGACAGCCGGATCCTGGTTTCCGGACTTGGCCAACGAATCCAACTCGGAATCAAAGCCCGGCGCGTAGTCACTGTCCAACTGGACCAATTGGGCATAAGCTCGGAAGAGGGTGAGCGGCGGAACCGGCGTCGGCGCGGCTTGAGGAATCGCGTCGAGGAACACCAAACCCGGGAATTCGGGCGTGGTCATGTGGTAGGCAATTTCCGGCAAGGGCTCGCCAGGGCGCGCGAGAATTCGATGATCCGTGAGGGACGAATGGGAAATTTGCGCTACGGTTTGCTTGGGCATGTGGCATCCGGCGCAATCGTTCGGCGGAGCTTTGGCAAGCCTCGCGGCGATGGGCACCGTGCAGCTTTTCTCCGTGTGGCACGTCAGGCATTTGCTTCGAAAGTAGGCAGGAGCCTCCCGTGCCGCGGGTTGATAGTGCGGATCGTGGCAGGTAATGCAAGTCAGCCGGCCCCCGCTTTGCAGGAAACACTGTCTCAGACTTTTGGGTACGAAGTGCTCAAGCAGCGGGTCGCCGGGCGGTTCACCGCGGCGGATAGGCATGACGAAGATCGCCAGCGTGTCGGCCAAAGGAGTTCCGGGCCGGAAGTCCGCATAACTCTTGCCGGGAAGCAAGGCTCTGGCATCCAAGCCCTGATGGCAGTACATGCAGATGTTGTCGGCGAGCCAGCCCGGAATTTTTGTGGGGTTGACGATGCTGGTATCCAGATTGCAGTGGAGCGGCGCGACCGATCGCCGCTCTTTGACGTGCAAGGCGCCCGGGCCGTGACAGTTCTCGCAGCCGATTGACAGTTCGAGAAATGCCGGGTTTTTGAACTTGC
>QHZO01000207.1:0-4884 GCA_003224695.1 Acidobacteriota bacterium | reverse complement strand
GATGGTTGAGGGCCTGGAGCTCTTTAAACCTGCTCGGGAGAGCCATGGCGCGGCTCATGCCGGTCTTCATGTAGCTCTGGTAGATGTCGCTATGGCACTCCGCGCAGGCTTTCGAGCCGACGTAGGCTGCTGCAGGAGAGGTGTTCCTGAATTGGACGAGGCCGCCGGGAGGATGCGTCTCTCGGCGTTTTTGCGGCCCTTGTGCGGGAAGGGCGTAAAAGATTACGGGCGATCCGAGAGCGCACAACGCCGCCAGTGCTCGGCGACACTCAGGAAACATTGGCCTATCCTATCCTCATGTACCGAAAAGGCGCGCGAGCATGGTGGCGCGTCCAAGAGATCCTGAACTGCCGAAACGCTGAAACAGAGCGCGGCCTGTTGAGAGCGTCTATGGAATACACCGGCGCCACGCGGTTCAAGGGTCAAGGTTCCGGCGCGGCGGGCGGTGTCTCGGAAATTTCGTGAAGCAATTTGGTGCGCTCGGTCTCGTGAATCTCGGCTACCTTTTTCAATTCCTCTTGCGCTAATTGTGTCTTCCCCTGAGCCCGATAAACTTCCGCCAGCCGGTAATGCGCGTCCGCCTGCTTGGGATCCATCGTCACGGCCTGCTGGAATTGGGAAACGGCCTCATCAAAGTTCCTCTGGCGCGCGTCCAGCACGCCCAGGTCGTAATGCGCGATGCGAATCTGGGGATACAATTTGACCGCTTGTTCGAGAAGGACTCTCGCCTGATCGTCACGGTTGCGCTTCATCTCGATATCGCCCAGATAGGCCTTTGACTTGGCAACGGATCCATCGCTTTCCACTTCTTGCTGAAACTCAACATACGCTTTGTCGAATTGTTTATCCTTCCAAAGAAGGTAGCCCAACCCGAAGTGTACATTCGGCGTGTGGGGTGAAATGGCCGCGGCTGCCTCAAATTCCTTAATGGCATCGCTCGTTTTGTCCAAACCGTCATCCGCCTCGCCCATTAACATGTGAACCGTGACGGAATTAGGCGACCGTTCCAGCACCTTGCTGAAAAAATCCAACAGTTGCCGTTCCTGCCCGCTCCACAAATAACTTTCAGCCAGAAGGTATTCGAGGGTCGCGTTATCGGGCTGGACCGCAATCAGTTTTTCAAACTCCCTGCTCGCGCGACTGAATTCCTTTTGTGAATAGTAAGACATGGCCAGCAGTGACCGCGCCTGGAAATTGTCGGGTTGAACCTGAACAGCTTCCTTGAGGGGTGCGACGGCGCTCCGGAAATCCCCGGCTTTGAAGTAGCAAAGCCCGAGGTTCAATAGAGCAGGGTATGATTTCGGCTGCAACCTTAGGGCGCGGTCGTACATTTTGGCCGCCGTTTTGTAATTCCCCATCTGGGCGTTCGCCACGCCAAGGTTGCTGAGAGCTGGAAAGGAGTTCGGGTCGGTTCGGAGGATCCGTTCATAAATGCGGGCCGCTCCAGGATAGTCTTTATGGTCCATCAGCGCTTGAGCTTGGTGAAGAAGCTGCGTTTGAGATTGATGAGCAATCGCCAAAGGAGACTGAAGCGGCGAGCAAAAGTCTTCAGTAGCAGGCGCCACTAAAACCGACAACAGGCAAATGGCGCTCCAACCTAACGCCTTACAGGCCGCAGCGCGGCCCTGTGGCCGCAACCTAATTGCTCGGAGTGGCAAGTGGCGAGTGGCAAGTGGCAAGCAAGGAAAATCTGTGCAAGGCGCAAACATTTTGACCTTTAGTAGTAGAAGGAGCCCGCTTAGGAATTCCACCCGCCGCTCCTTTCGCAATATGCGCCTGGGCGTCTACGGACAGCTTGATCCAACGGAATGTAAGCCATCTCAATAAACGATCTGCGGCCTCACGACGCCCGCGTGAAGCTGGCTGAAAGCTGCACCAACCCCTAGGTTGGAAACCGCAGCGCAAGTCAGCAGGGGAGAACCTTGGCCGCCGGAAGCGACTTGGCCAACAGGTGCAAGGCCATGATTTTCGAGCGCCGGCGAAAGTTTTGCGGTGTCATCCCCTCTTGTCGGCTGAAAGTACGGCTGAATGTTTTCATGCTGCCGAATCCCGCTTCGGCGGCCACCTGGTGACACGACAAGTCGGTTTCCAGCAGCAATTGTTTGGCGCGGCCCAGGTGGCATCTCGTGATTTCGGAAAGCACCGTCCTGTCGATGGCGCGTATGAATCGCCTTTCCAGCGTGCGGCGAGACACGCCGGCTTCCTCCGTGACATGGCTCACGCTGAGGTTCCGCGTTCCATGATCCCGGATGAATCGCAAAGCCTTGGCGACCACGGAGTCTTCCTGGGCAATGACGTCGCTTGACCGGCGGATGGCCACATGAGTCGGTTTGATCCATACAACTTCACCTCCTCCCGACCGGCCACTCATCATCCGGTCGAGCAGGCGGGCAGCTTCGTACCCCCCTCTTTCGACATCCAGAGCAACGCTCGAGAGTGGAGGGTTCGAGAGCTCGCACATCATTTCATCGTTGTCCACCCCGGTCACCGCCACCTCATCGGGAACTCGCAGGCCGGCGGCCGCGCACGCCTGCAGAACTTGCCGTCCGCAAACATCGTTGCACGCCATCACCCCCACCGGCTTGGGCAGAGATTTAAGCCATTTGCTCATGATGGGCTCCTCGTGCTCCCAATTCGATATCCAGTCCGGCCGTTGCATCCAGTTGGCCAAGGTAATGCGGTGCGCCGAACTTTCGCAGCCTGCTTGGTTGGCGAACTGGATAAACGCCTTCTCGCGCACCGTGGACCAGTGGCAGTTGGCGAATCCACAGAAGGCAAAGCGGCGGAAACCGGCCTCCAGGAGATGCGTTGCCCCCATACTGGCGATGGCCTCGGAGTCCGTGCGAATCTCGCCGTATTTGCTCCCGGCGAGAGGTGAATGTGATTCGGCCAGGCTTGAGGCCACGAAGGGAAGGCGCGTGGCGCGGATCCGTTTTTCCATTTCCGGCGAGCGCATGCGAGCGATAATGCCAGTTCCGCTCCATGACTTGGCTTTGGGCAGCACTTGATCGAGGTGCCCGGGGGCCACATGCAAGGACCAGGGGCCATGCAAGCGAGAGTAACGCAGGATGCCGCGCAACAGACCCCGGCCATATTCCGTCGAAGTCTCAATCAGCAGGGCTACTTGAGGGGTATGTGTGAAGCGGTGATTTGTCCTTATAATTGCTCTCAAAGGTACGGCCTCTTGCTGGGCGGCGCGGTGGTAACGCCGCATCTGCCGGTTGCTGATGAACAAAGCAGTTTCAAAGACCAGTTCATCCTATCAGCAATTGGCGATCTGGATTGGAATGAAAGCCCCCCTTCCAAACCTTTCGGCTGGTAGCGCTGATTTGCGGCAGCAACCACCAACCCTTGAGTGCCGCAAATTAACCGCGCCCCCTTCTTATATCGGGCCTGGTAGTAATTTTCAAGCCCGAATTTCGAAGCGGAGCGGCAAGGAGAGGCGTGACGCAAAATGTCCAAGTTTTGGCGCAAGCTGGCTCTGGACACTTGATGCGCCCTAATATTAAAACATTACTCTTGCGTCGGGGCGGAGTCTTCAAGGAGGAAGTAGATCATGAAAGAAGCGGGGTTGGGGGGTGTCGGTGTGTGGGTGGTTAAACGTTTACTTATCGGTGTCGTCGTTTTGCTACTTTCCAGCGCTCGCGGCCTTCAAGCGCAGGAACTCGGTTCGGTGGTGGGAACGGTTACTGACTCCAGCGGCGCTGCGGTTCCTGGCGCCGAGGTCACGGCCACCAACCAACGCAATGGGATCGTGGTGCGCACCACCACCACAAACTCGGTGGGGAACTATGCCCTCCCGGGCCTCCCGATATCCACCTACACGATTCGTGCCTCGAAGGAGGGGTTTGCCACGGCAGTTCACGCGGACCAGGTGGTTAATGTGGGCAGCGACGTGCGCGCGGACTTGACCTTGTCTGTGGGCGCTGTAAAACAGGAAGTGACCGTCACCGCCGCGGCTGCCATATTGCAGACGGAGAACGCCACCGTAGGGCAGGAAGTGACTTCCACTCGCGTGGAATCCATTGACATTAACGGCCGCAATTTCATTCAGCTCGCCAACTTAGTTCCGGGCGCCTCCGGGCAATCGCTGGTCGGCTCCTTTAATACGCCCGTGGGCGTTACCGCCAATGCAGGAATCAATTTCAACGGCGAACGACAGTCTCACAACGTCTTTTCCGTGGACGGCCAGGAGAACTACGACCGCGGTTGCGGGGGTTGCATTGAAATAGTTCCGGACCAGGATGCCATCCAGGAATTCAAGGTGTTGACCAGCAACGCCCAACAGGACCTGGGATTCGGCTCTGCCGCGCACATTCAAATGGAAATCAAGAGCGGCACGTCCCAATTTCACGGCGAGGCCTTCGAATTCAATCGTAACCGGGCGCTGGAAACTCAGCCCTTCTTTACAAACAAGGCGCATCTGAAACGGCCCTATGAGAATTACAACGACTTCGGATTCAACCTCGGCGGCCCCATCGGCAAGCCCGGGCGCGATAACAAGACTTTCTTCTTCACCACCATTGACTGGCGCAGGCTCCTCCAAGCCTCCACATTCAGCGGAAATGGCACGCCGGTGAATTGGACGACCGGGGACTTTTCCACCAGCGGCGCGGGCTCGGGCATTGGCAATCCTGTGATTCTCGATCACACCCAGCCGGTAACACTGCCCGACGGCACAGCCGGTTTCTTGCCCTTCGCCGGCAATATTATTCCCGGCCCCCGGCAGGATGCGAATGGGTTGATTCTCGGGAAGTCGGGCTTTCTATTCTTGCCGCCGAACAGCGGGACGCAGGCCATTGGCGGGGTCACAGCCCCGGTGGACGTGAATGAACAGATCGTGAAAATTGACCATCAGTTTTCCGACAAAACTTCGCTAATGGT
>QHZO01000211.1 GCA_003224695.1 Acidobacteriota bacterium | reverse complement strand
CCCGTAATAGTCGAGGGCCTCGTCAAGCTTGTATTCGGATCGCCTGAGGTCGCCCAGGGCGTTCAGGATGTCCACAGACTCCGGGTTCGCTCTTAGGGCCGCCTGAAATTCTTCCTCGGCCCCCTGCTTGTTGTTTTGTGCCAGGTAGGACTCCGCCAGCACCTGATGGCTGCGGAAAGAGTCGGGAAATGTTTGGAGCAACTTCTGAAACTCTCTCTGAGAAAGGATCGCGCACAATCCTTCCAGGTAATAAAGGGCATCAAGATTCGAAGGGGCAAGTTTCACAGCCGTGCGCAAGGCTTCCTGGGCGGCCCCGAACTGGCCTTCCGCAATCTCCACTCGGGCCAGAAGGATGCGGGCGGGGGCATCGTGGGGATAAGCCTCCAGGTACTTCGAGGCTAGATCTCTTGCCTTTTCATACTGGCCGCTGTAAAGCGCCTTGGTCCCCTCGCTCAGCTCCTGCGGGGCTTGCGCCCACAAAGGGGCTGGGTTCGCGACGGCAAAGCCCAGCAAAAGGGGCCAGAAAACCTGTGTCGCGTCCCAAGGGCGTGGTCTTCTAGGAATCCGTCGGACCTTCATCGATCACCGCAGGGATGGTAGAACACCTGTAGAGCCAGGTCAACGAACCAAGCCAGCTTGCGAAGGCCTCGCGTTCGCCTCAACCCGAGGCATGCCAACGCTCGTACACAAAAAAGCGCTATCCCGACGGAGGTCGGGATAGCGCCTGAACAGATCAAACTATCAAACCGTTCCTAGAACTCCAGCCGAACACCAATCTGGATGTTGCGGGGATCAGTTACCGAGCCGTTCCACTGGCCGAAATGGGTGGGATCGCCCACGTCGTTATTGAAGGCCAGACCTCCCCATTCACCCGAGCTATTGAGGATGTGCCAGTTCCACAAGTTGAAGAACTCGCATCGGAGCTGAAAGTTCAGCTTCTCCGTGAGCTTGGTGTCTTTGATGAGCGCCAGGTTGTGGCTGTGATAACTGAACGCGCGAAGAGTGGTGATGCGCGAGCCGCTGCCGGAGTAGAAACCACTGAAGAGGTCTTTGGACTCAAAGGCGTTGATGTTGAGAAGAGGAGTCGCCAACCCGGTTGAGGGATCCAAACCACGTCCCGGATCGTAACCCGACTTGGATTGGACGAAAGGATCGACTCCCGAGATCATTCCCGGAATACACCCCTGCCTGAATTCGTACGGGACATTGCAGTAACCGGAGCGGAAGAAGAACGGGAGGCCCGATGAGGCTCGGAAGATGGTGCTCATCTCCCAGCCTCCGACGGCCTTGTTCAATAAACCTCCCCGGTTCAGGAATCGCTTCCCGCCTCCGAAGGGCATTTCGTACACGTATGTCAAGGAAAGCACTTGAGGAACGTCGTCAGAGGCCAGCGCCTTGTTGCGGTGTCTTTCGAAGGGAGAGATCACGCCCTGCGCTCCGCTCCACGTCGTGGCGTCGGCCTGTGTGTTCTCGGAAGCGGTAGTCAGGAGTTTCGACCAAGTGTAAGAACCCAGGAGAGACATGCCGTTAGACATACGCTTTTCTGCCTTGATCTGGAGGGAGTGGTAGGTGGAGCTGCCAGCATTTTCATTCAGGCCTTGGATGTTCCCGCAGTACTGAGGGTAAGGGAGCAAAGCCTGGGCGACCGTGGGCGAGCAAGCCTGCATCTGGTCGGCCCACCCCGTGTAAGGCGCTGGCACTCCGTCCACCACGGTGTCCGTCGACCCGAACGTATCGCTCAGCTCCGGTCCATACTGGGCGAGTAGAGAAGGATTGAGCACGTTAAGTGGAACATTCCGCGAAGGCAAACGCGTTCCTTTGTTCGCGACGTAGGCCACGTTCACATAGAAGTTGTTGGTGAACTGGTGCTCCACGGAGAGGTTCCACTGTTGAGCGTAAGAGAGGCGATTGGCATCGAAGGGCCGATAATTGGGAGCACCTTGCCCGTTGAGAAACGTCGAGTCGATGAAGGGCGGCAAAGAGAAGGTATTCGGACCAGGAGCCGGAATCCCGTCGCTCAGTTTGAAGGCGGCCTGCGCTCCGTACGGCGTGGCAGGGAAATAAGGGTTAGCCACAAACCCCTCCTGAGCAATCCCGCCTCCCCAGCCAGGATAAAACGCCTGCTGGTAAAAGACGCCGTACCCAGCCCTGATGACCGTCTTGGGTGTCATCGCATAGGCGACACCCAAGCGGGGACCGAAACCCTTGTGCCAAATGTATTCCGGCTGGCGCCGACCGAAGCTGGCCGCCCCCCACTTGGTTCCTGCAAAGGCCAAGCGGCCCGGCCGCCCCGCGGCACCGGGGTTAGCCCCCGAGGGATCGAAAAAGGACATCTGGTCCCGCTTCTCCGTAGAAGGTGAAAACGTGTCCCAGCGGATTCCGTAGTCGACGGTCAGCTTGGGAGTCAATTTCCAGGTGTCGCCGACGAACCAGCTCCACGCGTGCTGGCGTGGATAATTGGACTGAACTGCATAGAAAGTAGCTCCGGCGTTGTCCACCTGCTCGAGTAGGAAGCTGGCCAAGGCGTTGCCGCTTGCAGTGGCTCCTGCAGGTGGCGCCGCCAGACCGGTTTCCGCGTCCGAGAAATTGAAGTAGCCGGACTGGCCGCCATTGCTATGGACGTAGCCGGCAATCCAGCGATACTCACCACCGAATTCTAACTTGTGCTTGCCCCGCACCCACGTCAGCATGTCGTTAGTGATGGCCGTGGGTCGCCGAGTGACGTTCCCGTTGCTGAGGCCCGCAGTGCATCCGAAACCATTGAATTCCCCGAGCCCGATTGCGGGGGGAATGTTCGCCAACGGCACACCGGGTATCTTCGGCAAAATGTCGGCGTATTTCTCGTCTACGCAACCGTAACCTTCATTCCGGTCGAGGTACCCGAAGGCCGTGTGGTTCAGAAGCGTTGGACTGATCGTGTAGTCCCAGTTGAACCGGTCCACGAAGGTATACTGAGGCGCCGAGAAGGTTTCTTGCGCGAGTTGCAGCGGAAGCACGGAGAGGAATTTAGGGGGCGCACCCTGATACCATACCATCCCTTTGAAGTGGTGATTCTCATGGTAATAGTGATCCACGGTGAAAAGCCAGTAGTTGGTCTGCGCCAGGATGGTGTCTGGAACTGGTGTCGGCACCCGGTAGTTGTTGAGCGTCCCGGGTAGGTTTGGCTGGGGCAGAAATTGCAGCCATTTTGGCGCGAGCGAATTTGCCAACCGCGGGTCCGTCGAGCAGATGACGTTGGGATGCGCGCCATCACACCCCATGAATTGCTGGCGGGTGAAAGGCTCATTGGTGTAATCAACCGGCTTGCTGGAGTCGAAATTCGGGTTAGCGGCAGTCGTCGCGGGGTCATAGACTGGAATAAGGTTCCCTTTATCGTCTTTCCAGTCGCTGAAGTCCCCCTGCCGCTCCTGCATGGTGGGGAGGTTGAGGGTCGGACGGTTGACGCCGCCGACGATTCGAAAGGCCTCAAAATTAACATAGAAATAAGTCCTCTTCTGGCCAGACCAGAGGCCGGGGACCTTCGCCTTCCCGCCGATGAAGGCGCCTACATCGTTCTCAAGGTCTTTCGGCCGCGCAGTCCCCGGAACTTCCAGCCCATTGTCCACGCGATTGAAAGAGTCGAATGGTCGAGCGTTCAGCCAAGTATTCCGATGATACTCATATCCGCCAGCGTGATAGGCGTCGGTACCCGATTTGGTCACCGCGATGAGAACGCCGGAGTTCGTCGACCCAAACTGCGCGTCGTAGTTAGATGTCAAGACTTTCACCTCGCTCACCATATCCGGCGTCATAGGCCAGTCCTGGTAGAGCGAGACCATGCCGTTCTGGTTCATGAAGCCTTCTTGCATGCTCACGCCGTCCACTGTGGCTTCGTCGCCCGACTGTTGTCCGCCATTGATGCGCGCATCGAAGGGGTTGGCCGTTCCTCCCGTGGTGATGCCGGGCTCGAGAATGGCAAACGCGATCGCCGAGCGCGGGTTGCCGGAAACCAGCAAGGGTAACTCCTTAAGGGTCTCCGGGGTGATGCCACCCCCTTGAGACGGCGTTTCATAGTTGAGCGGCGAGGCGTTGGCACTGACTTCCACGGTTTGGATGGCAGTCCCCAACTCTAGCTTCACGTCCTGCCGCATGTTGTCGTTGATGGCCAACTCGATTCCTCGTTGCAGGTAGTCCCGGAAACCCGCAGCGGATACTTTCAGTTGGTAAATCCCCGGCCGCAAGTTGGGGAATGCGTAAAGGCCGTTCGGCTCGGTGGCCGTGTGTGACTCCGTTGCCGTGGCAACCAGGGTCAGTGTGACTTGGGCGTTTGGAATCGCGGCTCCGGTGGGGTCCATCACAGTTCCGCCGATTGTTGCGTTCCAGTTCTGTGCTTGGCCTAAAGCGGGAATCCCAAGGACGGTAAGAAAGAGAAGCCAGGAAAGTACACCTTTTCCCCGCATGGATACCTCCTTTTGGGAATCATCAAGACCCGACGCAAGCAAATCAGGAATCAGTGAAATCTTGGAGTATTGTCTCGAGTCAACTACCTTCTCTCGGATTTTGCAGACCGAAGTGACCGGACAATAACTAATTGACCCAAGCAAGCGATTCGCGCAAGCGCTTGCGTAAACCGCTTGCTTTTGTAGACTAAACAAATTAGATCGTCAAGGAAAAAATGCTATTCGACCCTCGAATTCCGCTTAGAGTCCCAGTTCCGCTTGGCGATTGCTCGCCAGCGGCGTCCCATCCAAGCCCCATGCAGAACCCGGAAGTCTGCTGGGCTCGGTCAAATCCCAAACGAGAGGCGCGCTTATGACCACACGCATGAAGGATGTTGCGCAACGGGCGCAGCAATTTTCTGGGCCTGATTGTTTCCGATATCGGGAATCCTTTCTTCCCCGAGCTCGTCAAGAGCTTTGAAACTTCCGCACTTCACTAGGGATTCGATTTCCTGCTATGCAGCACGAACTATGACCCGGCCCGAACGGCCGGGGCCGTTCGCAAGATGATTGAGAACAAGGTTTCGGGAGTGGCGGTGATGACCTCTGAGATCAGGTCGGACCGGGTGGAAGAACTTACCGCCCGCCACGTGCCGGTGGTGTTTCTGGACTTGGGAACCGCTCGAAGATTCGTCGCCAACCTGCGAGTGGATTACGCTCAGGGCATCCACGAGGCCATCGACCATCTTTTCGGGCTCGGGCATCGGAACATTGGCTTCATTTCCGGCCACCGGAACCTCCGCTCCGCGGTGATTCGGCGCGACGCCTTCACGCTGGCGCTCCGCGAGCATGGGCTGCGCGCAGACTGCACGGCCGAGGGAAACCATCAAGTGGATGGGGGCCCGGCGGCGGCCAAGTCCTTACTGGCCTCGAAACCGATCCCGACGGCAATCCTGTGCATCAACGATCTGACCGCAATTGGCGCCAAGCGCGAACTGATAGCGGCAGGGATTTCCATTCCCGAAGAGGTCTCCGTAGTGGGGTTTGACGACATCGATTTCGCCCGCTATACCCATCCGCCGCTGACCACCGTCAACCTCCCGAGATGCGAGATTGGCAGGCTGGCCTTCGAAGCCTTGCACAAAATTCTGCGTTCGAAAAGTCATCGGGGGTCCGAGTACATTGTCGAAACGCATCTGGTGGTTCGGGGATCGACCGCGCCTGTACGGGAAAGCCTGATAGCGCTTCGCGCGTAGCCGATGAAACGAGTTCGACCTTAATGCCTTGACATGTCGCCGGGGGGTCTTCCGCGGTCTTTCTGGGCTGCAGGTTTCGGTAATGTCTCAGTTTGAAATTCGGATTTGACCCAAAGCGGACCTGACGAGTCGGTGCAGTCCGTCGGGCGAGTCGCGCGATTAAGCAGGAACGTACGTTAACCGAATCACGTCCTCGCCAATTCGATCGCTGGCCACAAGGCGGAGCGGCGGCCGGGGACCGGCGAAGAACGGCGTGCCACGACCAAGCACGAATGGATGGAGGTAGAGTCGATACTCATCAATAAGACCCAGGCTGGTCAGGCTTCCTGCCAAGTCTGGTCCGGCAACGTCAATCTCCCCATCTAGCTGAGCCTTCAGCCCACGTATCGCCGCCTCGAAGTCATTGCCGACAAGTGTGGCGTTGGGGCCGACCGATTTCAACGAGCGCGACACAACCCACTTCCGCTGGCTCCGCCACACCGCCGCGAAGTCGCGTTCCTCCGCGTCCCAGTCCGGAAGGTCATCGTCCCAATAACGCATGATCTCGTACATGCGGCGACCGTACACAATGCCCGTCAAGCCGCGCACCTGCTCTATGAAGTGACGAAAGAGCACGGGGTCCGGCGGTCCCATTTCCAGGTGGTCGACGTAGCCGTCCAGGGACTGGTTCAATCGACCTGCGAGTTGCATCGTCGGTGTGACCAATAACCAGAGGTCGCTTTCCATCCGGCGGATATTTCAAACTGAGACACTACCCAGGTTTCTGCTTACTGCTTTACGCCTGCTGTTCTCACGGCCTCACCTCAATCGTGCGCATAAACTCCAAGGCCCGCTTGGCGCTTTCTTCCTTGATTTGCTCGAACCGTTTCGCCTGCTGCTCTGCCTTCGGATTCTTGGTTCGCTGATACAGGATCATGAGATTCAAATTGGCGGCGTAGTTGTCGGGGCTCAGTTGGAGCGCTTTTTCAAGCGCCTGCTCTGACGCGGCGTATTGTCGCCTCTTCAAACGGATGATTCCTACTTCCGCAAGGGCATCAGCATAGTCCGGGCGTAAGCGCACTGCCCGGTCAAGATCGCGAAGGGCCTCGGGATATTGGCCCTGCCGATTGGCGATTCTTCCCAGGTAGAAGTAGGCCGCCGCGGCTGTCTGGCTATCGCGGGTGGCGGCGGACAGAACTTTTTCCGCCGCTTCGTCGTCGTGGCTGTTGAAATACGCCGCGCCCAATGCGAGGCGCCCAAGAGGGTCCTGAGGTTTCAACTTGCAATATTTTTTGAGGTAGGGAAGGGATTCGTTAGCATACTGTCGCTGCATGGCTACGACCCCGAAGGCGTAATTGTAAGAGGCGTTTTGGGGGTTGAGCGCGACTGCCTTCTTGAGTGATTGGTACGCTTCTTCGGCGAGACTCTGCTCGATGCAGACGATTCCCCAGAAGAAATGAATTAACGCGTTGTTCGGCTCGAGATCGCGCGCGTGGGCCAGGTACCCCAACGCACCGGGGTAGTCCTTTTGCGCGTTAGCCACTCGTGCCAAGTCGAGCAGATTAGGGACCGACCCCGGCCGGAGCTGCGCGGCGCTCGCCAGCGTCTGGCGCGCTTCCCCCAGCCGCCCGACGCTCTGGTAGAGGAGGCCCAGGCTGCGGAGAGATTCAAAAGACGCAAGCTGGCGTGTCACGAGGCCCTGCAGGAGCTTGATCGCCAGGGCAGCGTTCTCTCGGGACGCCAGGACAGGGAGAATGCTCGTTACATCGGCTTCAGCCAGACCCGCACTGCCTAGCATTTGGTCAGCCACCCTAGCGGCTTTGTCGAGCTGTCCTAATCCGGCGTAGTCGCCGCACTCGACCGACAGGGTCTGAGGATGGCTTTGAACTTCGCTGGGGAGTCTGGCTAGGTGGCGCAGCGACGAGGCGTATTCTTTCTTTTGCATCAGGAGAACGGCGCATTGGTAGTTCGCCTCCCGATGGTTGGGAGCGAAGCGGAGGAGGCCGGCATACACGCCCAGCGCCTTCTCCCGCGAGCCTGGATCCTTCGAAATATGTTCCTGGTAAAGGCGTCCCAGATTCAGGTAAGCGCCTTCCAATCGCGGTGCAAGCTGGATAGCCCTAAGGAGGTTGGCCTCGGCAGCGACGAAGTCGCCCTGTTGAGCCTTGAGGACCCCTTGAAGAGCGTAGAGGCCTCCGTCACCAGGAGATTCCTGCAATGCCCGTGAGAGCAGGGTCTGAGCAGCAGCCGTGTCTCCAGACTGCAAAAGTTGCTGGATTCTCGGAACGGTGTCGGGTGACTGCGCGGCGGGATTCAGCATCGTCCCCGTGATACACAGGGCCAGAAGTGCCGGCAGGAAAAAGGCTCCCTTGATGCCAGGACCTTCTTCTTTTTTTTCGACCCCACACGCAACTCTGTGCATTATGGAAAAACTCTTCGGGCAATCGAAATCTTATCGCTACGGCCACCACGCGCAAGGCCTTTTTCACTTCCGCGGCGACGTGGCGAACTGTGTGGCAACAAGACCTCAACACAAAGTTCGCCGGCTTGCTGGCCGCAAGCGCAAGGGATGGCACGTTGGTCGGCGCCGGGAGCGGGGAATCGCAAGAGTGCGCTGAGGGCGGCGGCCCCCGCCCGATGCAGGGCTGAGCGCATCGCCATTTCCACCGCTTCCAGATCGAAGTGGCCGTCTTTGCCCCGCTCCGTGAAGATGCGACCCAGAAGTTGGTTTATTTCCCGCGCCACTTCCTGATGGATCGCCGCAGCCGTTTTTTCCTCTGCCGTCCACGTCCCTGTCTCCTCGACGGGTCGCAGGCGGCAAATCTTTTCGTTCACGGCGATGAGTTCGGCGCTGAGTCATTGAAAGCGTCGGAACTCCTCCACCTCGTGCTGTGCCTTGCGCAGCGTGGCGGCGGTGCTCAACGTTTCCGCCGCCGTCTTGCCCTTCACTTTTGCGGTCAGGCGGAAGCTGGGCCCCTGGCCAGGGTCGCTGGGCTAGGCGCAGTGGTAGTCGGGCTTGCTACAGCGCCCCCTAACCCCCAGAATCGATCCCGGACGGAAATCGCCCAACTGCGCGATTTGGTGTATCACCTCCCAACGATCTTTCTCCAAAGCGGGGAGTGATTCGGACATGGAAACTTCCTTATCTTAAGTGTATATGACACACGAAGAAAAGGCGCCCTGTCCATAAAACCACATAAAACCCCAAATTCTATTTCGCGCACCCCTGCGAAACGGAGCACTGGACAGCCGGCGACGATCGTGGCAGGATGACTTCCGCGAACGAACTTGGAGGTCCTTGGGTCGGGGCCACCAATGAAAAACCCCGGTTGCGGAAACAAGCGGAGTTCTCTTCTGTACGCCTCCGAGATCTTAATCCTGCCAAATCCTCCTGTTCCCCCAACGCGCCGGCGGCGATGATACCCAATGCGTGCCGACATCCTGTGTCCAAGCCTTAACCCACTCTCATCCTGCCTGCAACGAAACGCCGCGAAAACGTTAGACTGGTTTCAAGAGAAATGAGCACCACTCTCTCGTGGGCCTGCCTCGGAGGACTCATATTCCACGTAACCTACATTGAGTGCCACTCGGTCCGCTTCTGGGGTTCGCCGGCCTTGTTCTTGAAGGTCTCGTTCGTCGCCAGCGAGAAGCGGCAAACGGCGGCACCCGACGCTGCGTATTTCACTTCCGGATCCTTGCCGAAATGGCCAATCAAGATCACTTTGTTCACGGTCATAACGATTTGTCTCCTTTTGCGAATCCTTTTTCTTTCCTCGAACCTCGCTTGCTGCGCTCAGCACGCTTCAGCTCTACGGCAATGATTGCGGCCCGATTCCAAACCTGCGCCCACGTAATGGAACGGCACCATTGGGACCCCTTCTGACGAAGGCCAAGTCCCCATGGCTCTACCCGAACCACCAGTGGCCGCTTGCCAATCAGCAGCGGAGTTTCGAACACCAACCGCCTCGTGCGATCAATCAGTCGTGTCATCCCTCATCTCGAGCCTCAAACCGGAACTTTCGCCCCACGCGATCCGACACCATCGTCCCGAGGCGGTTCGCAATGTCCGCCATTCCGTCGCGGACGCGCGACCGCAGTTCGGCGGTATTGCGGATCGCGTCCGTGGTCGTTCCTGTGAGTAACGCACGCGCCTGCTCGACCTGCTCCTTCAGTTCCTCGTCATTGGTGACGTTGCGGAAATCGAACGTGTCCAGAAATTCTCTCAGCTTCTGGACCGTGGACTCGCGCAACCGGTGCGGCGTGCCGTCTGCCTGGTCCGTAAGCCGGTCCCGCATGTGAGCGACCAATTCGGCCATCGCCTCGCGCAGCACTTGCCGGACTTCGGTGTAAGCCTCAGCCA
>QHZO01000206.1 GCA_003224695.1 Acidobacteriota bacterium | reverse complement strand
TCGACTCTCCACGATTACCGCGAACCCGTGACCGCTGTGGACCCGAGAGCCCAGAGCCCAGAGCCGAGAGCCCAGAGCCGAAAGCCCGGAAGCCGGCAGGGCCGTGCAGACTTTTACCACGGCCTGATAACAATTCCGGATCCGGACCATTCTGAGGGCGAGGCTCGTTTCCTGAGCTTGGGTATGTCGACTGCGGATCGGCTGCTCGTTGTGGCGTACACTGAGCGCGAGGGCAAGATTCGCATCATCCACGCTCGGATGGTGGCTGCCAAAGAACGAAGAGCGTATGAGTCAGGCAAAAAATCGAAAAGCTGACGAGTTGCGCGCAGAGTACGACTTTTCCGGCGGCGTGCGCGGCAAGCATTATCTCGCATACAAGGCCGGCACGAACGTCGTCGTACTCGACCCAGACGTGGCCAAGGCGTTCCCGGACGCGTCCTCAGTCAATCGGGCGCTGCGGTTGCTGTTGGAAGTTGCGGAAAGGCAGTTCTCGAAGCGAGCAACGTGAGCGGTGCCATCATCATGAAGTGTCGAGTGTGCGCCAGCGCCTTGCACACGACCACAACGGGTTCTCCCGTTCAAGGTCGGTGATTAGAGGATCGTGATCCTCAAGGACCTGCCGGTCTCGCCATGCACTGCGTGCGCGGAGTAAGTGATCGCCGATCCAGTGTTCGCGCAGGTCGAGCAGTTCCTCGCCACCGTCAACACATCGCCCCTCTCTGCCCTCGGCGCGGTCGGGATCCTGAAGCTCCTCTCCTGGACGTTGACGCACGACCCTGACCGCC
>QHZO01000029.1:10975-27185 GCA_003224695.1 Acidobacteriota bacterium | reverse complement strand
CCGACGGATCACCGGCGAATGACTCAGCCTGAGTGGAATCCTGTCCGACTGGAGCGATTTCAGGCAGCTGATGGATTCGGCGATCATAGATCGCCCCTACAGTTAAGGCGTCATGCTTTCAATTCGACGATGGTGGCGCCGGCGCCGCCTTCGCGGGGCGGGGCGGGATAGAACTTTTCGACGTGCGGGTGCGAAGCGAACATTTCGTGGAGCGCTCTTTTCAGGATGCCTTTGCCGTGGCCGTGGACCACGCGCAGGCGGTAGCGGTCGGCGAGGTAGGATTCGTCGAGAAATTTATCCACGCGCTCGCGAGCCTCTTCCGCAGTCGCGCCGATGACGTTGATCTCCGCGGCAGCCTCTGTTTCCCGTAGGGACGCGGCGCGCCGTGCCCCTACGTCAGTTGATTCGGCATCAGCTCCTTTGCGGATCGGCGCTGTCTCGAAACGTGGCGCATACGCCTGCGCGGTCTCCGACTTCCCCGCGCGTATTTCCGCCGCCATCTGAATCGCTCGCAACTCGGAGCGCGGCACACGCATGCGCAACCGGCCGACTTCCACTTCTGCCTCGTCGGCCGCCACAGCGATGACCGTGCCGGGCTTGTCTCCCGCGGCGAGCGGTTTAGCGGGCGCGTTGTTCTCCGTGGTTGAGGCTCCGAGCGCTTCGAGGACTTGAGTGTTCCAATCTTCGCGGGTGCCGGCGGCGAGGCTTGCCCGCTGGCGATTCAGCCTCTCCGCCTTCCCGCGCTTCGGCTGTAGGGGCGATTCATGAATCGCCCCTACCACCTGCTCCCATTTCTTCTCAAGCTCGCGAATGGTTTCTTCCAGGCGCTTGTCGAGCTCGGCAAGTTTCGCGCGGCGCTCGCGGGCTGCGACTTCCTCGAGACGGGCGCGCTCTTCGGCAAGCGCCTGACGATTGCGCCCCATCTCGACAAGTTGCTTTTCAAGCTCTGACCGCTGCGCGTGGAGCGAAGCGACGAGCGTTGCGGCTTCCATATCCGCCGGGTCGAGCCGGCGGCGCGCGTCCGCGACGATCGAAGGCTCAAGCCCCAGCCGCTCGGCGATCTCGATGCCGCTGGATTTTCCCGGCAGCCCGATGAGCAGGCGGTAGGTTGGCTCAAGGGTCCCTTCGTCGAATTCCATCGCGGCGTTGACGGCTTCGGAGGTTTCCGCGGCATAGGCCTTCAAGCGCGAGTGATGCGTGGTGGCGATGGTGGTGGCCTGGCGGCGGCGGAAATGCTCGAGGACGGCGATTGCAAGCGCCGCGCCCTCGTTCGGGTCCGTGCTCGCGCCGAGCTCGTCCAGCAGCACCAAGTCATTCGGGCCCGCGACCGCAGCCATGGCCTCGATATTCGCCACGTGCGCCGAAAAGGTGCTGAGGCTTGCCTCAATGGATTGCTGGTCGCCGATATCCGCAAGCACGCGGCCGAAGACGGGCAGGCGCGCCTCCGCGGCGAGCACGGGCACGCCCGCCTGCGCCATCAGCGCGGCGAGGCCCACGGTCTTCAGCGTGACGGTTTTGCCGCCGGTGTTCGGCCCGCTGATCACCATAAGCGTTTTCTGCTCGCTCAGCTCGACGCTCACTGGGACTGAGCGACGACCCTTCAGGGCGAGCGCGGCTTCAAGCAACGGGTGGCGCGCTTCTTCGAGGCGGATGGCCCGGCGCTTCTCAAATACCGGCAAGCAGGCGTTGTACGCCCGCGCAAACTCAGCCTTTGCGAACGCGAGGTCCAGCCGGCTGAGCGATTCGACGGCCCCGAGGAGCTCCGGCAGGCGCTCGCGAAACATGCCGCTCCAGACGGCGAGGAGGCGCTGGAAGCTCGTTATTGAGCGGAAGCGTCTCGAGCGGATCGACGAAGACCGTGGCGCCGGAAGCGCTCGCGCCGTGAACCACGCCCTCGACGCGCCGCTTCTCTTCCACCTTCACCGGCAGGACGAAGCGATCGTTGCGAAGCGTCACGACGGCGTCCTGAAGCGCGCCGGCCGCCTCCCATCGCCTGAGCAATTTCTCGAGCGTACGCTCGATCTCGCCGCGCGTCTCGAGGATTGCCAGGCGCAGACGCTTGAGCTCGGGGCTGGCGGAAGAGTCGAGCGTCCCATCGGGCAATATCTTCCCTTCGAGGGTTTTTGAAATCACTTGGAAGTCCGCCAACGCGCGGGCGAGCTCGCCCATCAGCCGCAGGAGAGACTTTGCGAGGAGCGCCCGGACATCCGCAACCGCTCCTACCAGCGCCAAGAGACTGAGGATTTCGGCGGCCGAACACGTCTGGCCCTCAACCCGCAGCCCCGCCAGAATTCCTCGCGGGTCGCCCATCTCCGCGAAGCTCGGGCGCGACTCGGCTTTCAGGAACTCCATTGCTTCGCCGACGAGCTGGAGTTCGCGCTGAATCGCATCCAGGTCCGTCCCCGGCTCGAGCCGGGCCATCAGCGGAGCGGCCAAGGGGCCCGAAAGCCGCCGCGCGAGAAGCGTCACGACGGCGGGGAATTCGAGCGTCTCTCGTGAGAAAGCGTCGAGCGTGAACGGGGCGCGATCGTCCAAGATTTTACTCCAATCGGAACTGATGAAGGCCTGGCGCGGGAGCTTACTCCGATGCCTTGCGCTTTCGTTTTGCCGCCGTGCTGCGATGAGTTCGCGCCGGCCCGGCAAATTTCTCGTAGATGGCGAGGGCGATGTCGTCAATCGCGCGCGCGCCGTCTTCAGAATCGAGCAGGGTGTCGTTGCCGATAATCGAGAAGGCGAGCCGCTTGCCGGACGGCAAGTCCATGTAGCCGGAGAGCGCGTTGACGTGGGTCAGCGTGCCGGTCTTGGCATGGAGTTTCCCCTCCGCGCGCGTGTCCACCAGCCGGCCCTCGAGGAGCCCGTCCACGCCCGCAATCGGAAGCGAGTCGAAATAGTCCTGGAAATGCGGGGAGCGCGCCATGGCTTCGAGCAACTTGATGATGGCTCGCGGAGCGATGAGGGTGGTGCGCGACAGCCCCGAGCCGTCGGTGAGATAGAAGTCCTCAGGGTCAATGCCCGCCTGAGTGAGAAACGCCCGTAGCGCGTCCAAGCCCGCGCGCGGGCTGCCCTCACCGGACGTCACCTGGCCGATCGTCCGCAGGAGCATTTCGCAGTGCAGGTTTTGGCTGACTTTATTGATGATCTTGATATCTTCGCGCAGAGGCAGGGAATTGTGCTCGCCCAGGACCACGCGGCCCGAGGAGCCGGAAAACGAGGGCAACGCGCCTGTCGCCTCCATGCGCCGCAACTCCATTACCTCCAGGTCGCCGTGGACGGTGATACCGCGCGCGGCGAGCGCCCGGCGAAGCAGGCTCCCGACAATACGAGGAGGGTTTGGAATGGCCACCGTGTCTTCGTGAACTCCTCCGCCGAGCGGGACCTGGCCCCAAAGGTCGAGCTCCAAGGAGCCCGGAAGTCGCTCGGCCAGAACCTTGGCTTTCCCCGCCGCATCCACAGTCTGAATACGGTTGACGACTCGAAGGTCTTCAGGGCTCGGGTCGAGCATGACGACGGCTGGGTCGCCGACTCTTTCTGCGGGATAGACGTGGAAAATCAGCTCGTTGTCATTGAAGGCCACGGCAGTCACGGGCGCGCCGTAGCCCCACTGCATATCTTCAATGCCCCAGTTTTCACCGTAAGGCTCATCCACAAAGAAGCGGTCATCCACGATGAGGTTTCCCGTGACTTCGCGCACGCCGCGCGACTTGACCTGGTCTGCCAACTGTTCAATGACCGCGTTAATGGGGCCCTGCTTTTCTGTCTCGAGATGATAGGGGAGCACGCGGTTGCTGAGGTTCGGGTCGCCACGCCCCACGAAGATGAGATCCCCGACCCGTCCGGCTGTGTCGGGCGATTTTCCGGTTTCGACAGTGGTGCGGAAGATGAAGTCCGGTCCGACCAGTTCGAGCGCCGCCGCGGTCGTGAAGAGCTTCATGTTGGAGGCTGGATGAAAAAGGTGATTCGCGTCGCGCTTATAAAGGATTTTCCCATCCGGCAGGCGCGCGACCTCAATGCCCCAACTGCCTCGGTCGGCGTCTGCGTCGTGGAGAATGATATTGATTTGCCGGTCGAGGGGCAGCGCGCGCGACGGACGGCGATGGCGCGCCCCCCATCCCCCAATCGGCATGAACAAGACGGCCAGCGCGAGGGGCAGGATCGCGCGCAAGCGCCTTCGCCATCCGGCGCCACGTTCGATCAACGCGCAGGCGAAGAAGGTTCGCGGAGACAGTTGTCGTCTCAACATTTCAAGAGGCGGGCAGCTTCCTTGGCGAAATAGGTCAAGATGAAGTCCGCTCCAGCGCGGCGGATGGAGATCAAAGATTCCATCAGGATGCGTTCGCGGTCAATCCAGCCGCGTTCCGCGGCCGCGGCCACCATCGAAAATTCCCCGCTCACTTGATAAGCGGCCAGGGGGATGTCGAACTCGCGGCGGGCGAGGGCGAGCACATCGAGAAACGGCAGGGCCGGCTTCACCATGATGACGTCGGCGCCCTCTTCAATGTCCAAAGCGATTTCACGCAGCGCCTCGCGCTGGTTCGCCGGGTCCATTTGATAGGCTTTGCGGTCGCCGAACTGGGGGGCGGACCCAGCCGCCTCGCGGAAGGGACCGTAGAAACCTGAGGCGTACTTGGCGGCATAGGCGAGGATGGGCGTCCCATTAAATCCGTGAGCGTCAAGCTCGCGGCGGATGCGCGCCACGCGCCCGTCCATCATGTCGGACGGGGCCACGATGTCCGCTCCTGCTTCCGCCTGGGTCAGCGCCGTCTTGGCCAGAAGCTCGAGGGTCCGGTCGTTTTCCACCTCGCCACCATTGAGCACGCCGCAATGGCCGTGGCTTGTGTACTCGCAAAGGCAGACGTCGCCGATAACCAGCAGGTCCGGGCGGGCCTTCTTCACGGCGCGAGTCGCGCGCTGGACGATGCCATCCGGGTCGTAGGCGCCCGAGCCGGCCTCATCCTTTTTCTCGGGGATTCCAAACAAAATGACCGCTGGAATCCCCAAGTCGTTCGCTCGCTGACACTCCTCGACCACGAGGTCCACCGACCAGCGAAAGTGGCCGGGCATGGAGCGGATTTCTTCTTTGACGTTCGTCCCCGGGCACACAAAAAGCGGGTAAACGAGCGATCGCGCACTCAGCGCGGTTTCGCGGACCAAGCCGCGCAAAGCTTCGGTGCGCCGCAGCCGCCGCGGGCGTTGAATGGGGAAAGGCATCGCGCTTCCAGTTTGCCCTTGCTACAGATCCTTAAGTACCTTCGGCCGGGCGAGATGTTTTCCTCGCGCCGGTGGTCTCTCCGCGTCCTCTGTGGTCAGAAGGGCTTCAACACTGAGGTCACTGAGACGCTCTGTGTGCTCGGTGTTAAAACTTGAGACGTGCCGAGGACACGGAGAATCGCATTTTGGATCCAGCGGACAATCCCGCCACGAGGTTAATCGTACAACCTGGTTCGCGGCCCGAGTCGAGTCGTTCAATACAACCGTTCCCTGGGCTTCAAGTTCCCGAAGGAGCCGACGTTGGCCAAAGACAGCCCCACACGGTATTGCTGCTCGTTCCGCAGGATGCCCACGTTAATGCGCCGGTACTCGAAGTCGAGACCGAAGCAGCCAAAATTATAGCTGAGTTGGCTGACGAGTTGGTGAGTAATTCCCTCGGCGAAATTGTAATCCACGCCGAAAGCGCCGCTCAGGCCCTTTCGGTTCACCGTCCCGTAAGTGGCCACGGCCCGGAGGAGATTGAACGAGGGGAGCTGGGAAAGCGGTGTGATCTGGGCGAGCGGCTCTGGCAGCGCGGCCGTCTTGTTGATGAAGAAATCGGTCAGGGCCACGCCCAGCGGCCCCCGGTGGAGGTGCGAGGTCATGCCGGCGTTTAAGACGCCTCCGCCGCTCGGATTGATGTCGGCGCGGAGCTCGGTGTCGTAGCTCGTTGAGGGCGCAAACTTCAGAACCGTGTCAATGGGGGAGAGTCTGCGGCCGCGCGCGAAAGCGAATCCGGTCAAATCCAGCGCGGGCTCGAAAACGCCGAGCTGGCCGGGCTGGATGGCTCCTCCGAACGTCGGGTCGAAATAATATTTCTGCGCAATGCGCCAGGAGACAATGGCGTGGGCCGGCGGTCCGTCGGCTGACGGATCCGCGTCCGAGGCGTCTTTCCGCGCCAGGAGCGTGTTGGTCAGGGAGTATTCGACCTCGTGAGTTTCCGTCAGGACATCCATTTCGTCAAAGCGGACGATGTTCACAAAATCTTCGCGGTCCGTCGAGCGGATCAGGCGATATTGAATATCCGGCTCGATCACATGCTTCACGCGATACCCCTTGAACTTCTTCGAAAACACTTTGTCGAAGGATGCGGGGCGAAGGTCGGCGGAAATTTCGCCGAGGCCGCGTTGAATGGGCCCGCGATCGGGGCGGAGGCTTGTTCCATAGCGCGTGGCCTCAAAGCCCAACGTGGGCGTAAGGTGAAAGCCCCAAAAGGGGCGAGTCCGCAAAGTCACTGCCGGGTGAAAGTCCAGGCGCTCGGCCAGCCCCGTCTCCAAACCCGGCTCCGCCCTCCCGACCGCCGCCGCGGAAGTGTCGAAGGAAAAGAAGAGGGGCGAGTTCCCAACTTGTCGGTCCATGCCGCTGAAAGAAAAGCTGGGCAGCTCGCGGATGGAGACCGAACTTCCGGGCGGAGCCGAGGACGGAACGCACGGCAGCGAGGAAGGTGAGCCGGCGGCTACGCTGCCCTTTGCGCAGAGGAAGTCCTGATAGCGGGAAGCGTAGACGTTGAGGCTGTACGGGCCGAAATTTTTCGTCGCGAAGCCGGTTTGCCGCGCTTCGGAAGCCACAGCCTGAGTAAAGCTTTCCGACCAAGTTTCCCGGAAAGCCAGCGAGGAAATATAGTCCACGTCCACGACGCCGCGGAAGCCGTAGCCGAGGTCCCGAGCCTCGCCGACCGCGCGGATGCTTTGCCCGCCCGCGCGCAGGGCGCGAAGCCGCCCGCTCCCTTTGTCGTTCACGCCGTAATAATCCAACGTGATTTCGCTGCCCTCCGAAGGACGGGCGCGGAACTGGCCCCTTCGGGCCACGCCGCGAATGCTGTAATTCTCCGCGCCCACCAGCAAATCGGCGCTGGGATTGATGGCCCAGAAGAATTCCTCCCCGACAATAAAGCCCTTCTGCGTGCCGTTGCCGACGTGCGGCAAAAGGAAGCCAGAGCGCCGGGGATTCGCCGCGATGGAGTTCACGAGGAAGGGCGAATAGAACAGCGGAACTCCGAGGAAGCGGAAGACTGCGCCGTGGCTGGTTACTTTGTCGCTGACACGGATATCGGCGCGGCTCGCGCCGATTTCCCAGCCGGTGCGGTGGTTTTTGCAGGTGCTCAGGGCGCAACCGCGCGCGGCAAACGTCTGCTCGCCCAGACGTTCGACGCGGCGGGCGCGGAAATAGAAAGGGTTTTCAGTGGTCAAAAGGCGCGAGCGGGCGCGCATGTGGGCGTGAAAATAACGCGAATCCTCAAAGACCACATGCCCGCGGGCATCCGCGTCGCCGGTGGCGTCGTTGTAGGCCACTTCTTCCGCCGAGAGCTTCATGTCCTTATAAGTTATTTCCACATGGCCGCGCAGCTTGTACAGGTCGCCGGCTTTCTCCTGGGAATCGGCGCGGATGCCGACCGTGGATTGGGGATTCTGGAACTCCGCCGGGAACTGGGGTTTTTGTCCGGCGAAAAGCGCCGCCGGGAGCGCGACCGCCACGAGCGCCAAGCCTAAGGCCAGGCGTCTCGCGGACCCTACTTCCCTGGCCGTCGGCAGCGCGATTGGTCTCATCCGGTTGACCCGAGCGTCATTCTACTCGAAAGCCCTTGGCTCTCACTTTCGGTTTTGCTAAGATGCAGGGAGCGCCAGGGAAAGCTGCCCAAAGGGTCGAGAGCATAGAGTGAAGTGCCCGAAATGCGGGTTCGATAGTTATTCCGGACTGACCGAGTGCGAGAAGTGCGGCTATTCTTTTGTCCCTGGGGCGCGAAAGAGCTCCGCCAGCCGTTTCTTCTCTCTTTTCTCGCGCTCATCGGACTCCTCGTCCGATGAGTCTGCTGCTTCTTTTGCCTCGCCCGTTCCGATCATTGGAAAACCTGGAGGCTCGGTGCTTGAACCCTTGGCTGGTCCGGACGACGCCCCCCCGGAAGCGGCACCGAGGGCTGACGAGATTCCCGATGGAGACCCGAGCCGATTGGGGGAGGATCTTTCGGACCGCGTCGAGAGTTTTCGCCGGCGACGCGCGCGGCTGCGCGGCGGGTTCGATCCAGATTCCTCGCTCGCCCTCGAGTTCGGAACAGTTAAAGACGAAGTAATCAGCGCCTCCGTGGGCGCACGCGTCGTGGAGTTTTCCGAGCGCGGCGCGGCCTTGGGGGTGGAATTCCCGCCATTGGATGCAGAGACTCGCTTCCCTGATATGCTGACCGCGGAAAAAGCCTCCGAGCCGGCGCTTCTGAAGAGCCCGGCCGTCGCTGCCGGGGAGCTGGAAATGAAGCCCCCTGAGGCCGAGCCGGTGGAAGTTGTTCTCGATTCATCCGCTCTCCCCGAAGCCACGCCGGCGGAGTTCCACGCCGTCCTGCCCCTCGCGCCGCTCCGCCGACGGTTGGTGGCCGGCCTGACGGATTTGGGAATTCTCCTCATCGGCGCAGGGCTCTTCAGCCTGATCTTCTGGTTTGCGGGGGGCCACGTTTCATTTCTCCCGCTCAATCTCGCCGTCCTCGGCTTCGTCTCTACATTCTTTTTAACGGCCTATTTTGGAGCGTTCACGGCCCTCGCCGGGGCCACGCCGGGTCTTCTGCTCTTCGGCCTCGAGGTCCGCAACTGGGAAGGCCATTTTCCCACCACGCGGGAATCGCTGTGGCGCGCTTTCGGATATTTGGTTTCCGCCGCCGCGTTGATGCTGGGCTTCGTCTGGGCGTTTGTGGACAGCGAGTCTTTATGCTGGCACGACCATATTTCGAGCACCTTTGTGACCACTCGAAAAGTGGATTAAGATCGCTGTAGCGGCGAGCTGCGCCTCGCCGCTACACCAAATGGATTGGGGCGAGGCATAGCTCGCCGCTACAACGCGAAGGCCATGTCGAAAGGGCGATTCCTCAATCAGAAACTTGGCAAACGGTTGAGCCGCCGCGTGGCGCTCGAGAAATCGCGACTCGGCGTCCCGCGGCCGGGCCCGCAGGAGAGTGGTCGAGCCGTGCGGATTCCGAAAAAGGGAAATTCCCGAGAAGGAAAATTTTGAACGTGCCGGCTTTCAATCGTAGGCCCGCCGCGGCCCTTGGTGAAACCGCGACTCCGCCTCCGGCCCCGAGGAACTAATAGTCGAGCTTTCCCTGAAAAACCATTTTCCGCGGGTCGAACCCGACCCGGACCGTATTATTGATGGGAGGGACGTATACTTCGAATCTCATTTGTTTGTCCCCCGGCTGGAGAGGCGGCTGGCCGTTCAACACCCGAGGAAAAATGAAACGGGCGCCCGTCGCCTCGCCCCCGGCGGGGAAGTATTTGAGCAGGTCAACGCGCCCGCGGGGCGTGTACAGGTAAGCGCTCTGGCTCAAAGTGGGGGCGGTTGCTGTATCGAAGAAGCGCTGAATGTCGCGCATGGTTTCGGGCATGTTTGACTGAAACGACACAGCGATCACCACCTCCTGACTGACGTCGGCATTCAGAAGGCCGTTGACCTTGGAGTCTAATTCCTGTTTGCCCTGCGGGGACATTGAATCGTAGTTGTTTCGGATCTCGAGCCAGCGGACATAGGCCTGCCGCACCGCCAGCGCCGACATCAAACGCACGGTAAAGCTGTACCGCCCCACATCCTGGCCTTGCTCCGCTTGGGCGTTATTTTCATGCGTGCCTCCGAAAGCCTCGCCCGTACCCCATATTTGGGCCCAGGGAGAATCGGAGAGGATCTTGGATACATCCTTCTGCGTCCACTTCTGGAACGGCGTGCTGTCAAAGGTCTCCTTGGGGGAGACGGCAGCGACACCTAAGAACATCAATGAAACAGCGAAGACAAGCTTTGCGGCCCTCATGAGAGCACACCTCCCATCGTCCTTTAAGTTGATGCTATCTTAATCTCGGTACCGGTCGCAAGAACGTCTACAATTTTGTCGCGCTCGCGGCTTTCCGGTAGCGATCCATGTGGTCGCGGTATTCCCGGTCGTCGGGAGAGAGCTCGAGCGCCTTGGCCTCGATTTCAACGGCCTGCTGGTAATCGTGGCTCGCATAGAGCGCCTCAGCCAGGGTGTCAATCTCTGCGGGGGTTTTCCAGTTCGATAGTTCCACGGCTCGCCTCGCGTGTTCGAGCGCCTGCGCGGGGTTGCGGAACGCCGGGTCGTCGGCTGTGGCGAGCAGCCACGCCAAGTCATTGTGAGCGCCGGCGGAGCCGGGCTTCAATTCCAGCGCGGCCTCGTAGTGCCGGAGGGCTTCGGCATAGAGTTTCTGGCGTGCAAAGAGCCCAGCGAGTGCGATTTGGCTTTCCGCGCCGGGAGTCAGCGCATCTTCCAATTCTTTCAGGATCGCTTTGACGTGCGCCACGTCGCCCAGCCGCTTGTAGGCTGCGACCAGGCTGACCTCGGCCCCCGTCGAGTCCGGATTGAGCCGCAGGGCAACGTTCGCCTCGGTGATAGCGTCGCTCAATCGGCCTTCGTCAACGTAGAGCGATGAAAGCTCTTCGTGCGGGCGCTCGTCGAGAGGCGCAAGCCGCCGCGACTGCTCGTAAAGCGCCGCCGCCCGCTCGGTCTCGTGCTGCTCCTGAAGTTTCTCGCCTTGCTCGAGCAGCCTTGTGACACGGCCGAAGGTTTGATAGTACTTGCCCGTCCAGACCAACGCGGCAACGACGAGCACCACGGGGATTAGGACGGAATACTGCCATGGCCGCGGGGCTTCAGGGTCGAGCCATTCCTCTCGCTCCGATCTCGGCGGAGGAATAACCACGGCCAGCAAGATGCCTGTGAGCAGCCCTCCGACGTGCCCCCAGTTGTCAATGGGCAGAAACGACTTGATCGTAAATCCGAGAACCAGGTTGAGCAAGATGAACGGCAGAATCCCCCGGCCAAAAGCCCGACGCCAGTGCGGCGGTACCTCGTCTCGATGGAGGAAGCCGGCCATAAGCATGGTGCCCGAAATCCCGAAAATCGCCCCCGAGGCGCCCGCCGCGACACTCTTCGTCAAAGACATCGAAAGCAGGACGCTGCCCATGCCGCAGATAACGTAAATCAGAGCGAACCGCCCGTAGCCGTACATCCGCTCGAGAATCCGGCCGAGGATGTAGAGCGCATAGCCATTAATAAGGAGGTGGAGCATGCCGACGTGCAAAAACATCGGCATGACCAGACGGAAATATTCGCCGCGGCGGATGTAAGGTCCATAAGAGGCGCCGAATTGAATGAGCAATTCCGGGTCCGCCGAGACTCCTGTGAACGTGCGCAGAAGAAAATCCTTGAGCGACGGGTGCGACAAAAAGTCCGTCAGCGTCATGACCAGAAAAACTAGAAAAGTTACAAGAAGAATGGTCTCGGTCCCGACTGGCCGCCATGTGCGAACTTCGAAGTGCGGCGTCAAGACTTGAAATCGGATCGGTGAGTCGGGCATGGGGTCGGGGGATCGCCTTTCGTTCAACGGGAGGCGGGCTCCTCAGTGGTCACTCTCTTGAAGTAGGATTCACCGGCGCAGCTCCGGCAAAGGATGCGGCCCTGGCCGCGCCGCTCGCGGGCGTCGTTGATGCCCTCGCCGCACGCCTCGCAGGTAACGCGCGAGCGCGGCCGGCCCGGCAAGTCCTCGGGCGGAATCGTTACGGCGACTCGCTCGACACGAAACAGGTCGGCATCGTCCATGACTTTGTAGGCTTCGAGCTGCTGGCGGTGCGCCTCGCCGAGATCGGGGAACTTCGTGCGGGCCTTTTCCCGCGCGTCGTCCCGCGCCACGACGCGCACGGCGCGGAGAGTTTCGAGGTCCAGAAAAGTTGCCGCCACTTTGCCGTAGTCGAAAAATTTGAGCGTTCGCCTCCCCAGGCGGCAACCGGTCACCAGCGCCACGGCGTCCGCCGCGCAGCGATCAATCTCCACGAAGGTGATCAGGCGCTTGCGGAATTTATCCGCGTCGTCTATGCCGATGGATTTCAACCCGAGGATCGCCATCCGCACGCCCAGCACCTGGCCGGGACACAAGTGGCCGTGGTTCTCTCGGGCCAGCACGAGATAGTCGTCGAGCGTTTTCACCGTCACCACTTCCGGGGGCGCATTCGCGATGCTCCGGCTCGACTTTGCCTCGGGCTGCCCATACCGGCGAATCCGCCTCCCCATTGCGATTATATGCTTTTGGATGCCTGCGCGTCTTTTGAGGACGACGTAAAGTGCCCCGCAAGCTGTCATCCTGGGGTGTCCCGTTTCACTTCATCGGGACGACGAAGGATCTCGGTATTTGGTTGATTCCACCAATGCCGGGATGCTTCGCTTCGCTCAGCATGACATTGCGGGCAGTTTTTCATCAGCTTGCTTGTGCCTTCCTGCGACACTTTGGTCCTGGTCCGGCCGGTCGTCTTTTTGGGTTGACACCTTACCCGAAGGCGCGGATACTCGGGTCGTATGTCTACCCGAGATGAGAAAGAACGCCTGGAGCTTTTACAAGGGACACTCGATTTGCTAATCCTCCGCACGCTCATCTTCGGTCCGCAGCACGGGCAGGGCATCGCGCGCGCCATCGGACAGTCGTCCCATGAGGAGCTGCTGGTCGAACACGGGGCGCTCTACCCCGCGCTCCAGCGTTTGGAGGCGCGCGGCTGGATCGCGGCCCGGTGGGGCACCTCCGATAAAAACCGCAAGGCGCGTTTCTACACTTTGACAAAGGCCGGGCGCAAACAGCTGGTTCGTGAAGCGACGAAGTGGAGGCGGTTCGCGACGGCCATCGGACGGATACTCGGTCCCGAGGCCGAGGAGGGATGAGATTTTCGATTGCCGATTGGCGATGGCCGATTGTCCCTGCCGCTCTGGGCGTCATTCCCGCCCTTCGACTGAACGCTCAGGGCCATGAGCGAAGTCGAATGGCGAAAGGCTTGCCCTGAGCCTGTCGAAGGGCGGGAATCCAGCGTCCGGCGGCGCGGCGGAGGAGGGGTTATGTTTGGGCGAACGCGGAAACTTGAGCGTGAGCGCCTCAAGGGGCAGGGCCTGAGCGATGAGGATGCTCGCGCCGCGGCCTTCCGCGCTTTCGGCAACGTGACGCGCGCCGAAGAACGCTATTACGAGTCGGGCCGATGGATTGGGTGGGACCACCTCTGGCAGGACGTTCGTTTCGGTCTGCGGCAGCTCCGGAAGAATCCCGGGTTTACGGCGGTGGCGGTTCTGACGCTGGCGCTCGGCATGGGCGCAAACGTCGCCATCTTTAGCGTGATCGAGGCCGTGTTTTTCCGTTCGCTTCCTGTAGCCGCCCCGCAACAACTGGTCGCGCTGACGGACCCCGACACGCACGGCAGGTCGTATGGCAATGAAGGGGGCGTGCGGTCGCTCCTGGCTTATTGGGAATTCGAATACTTGCGCGACCACAATGACGTCTTCTCCGGCATGTTCGCTGCCGACAGTCAGGTTGCGACGGTCCAAGCAAGAATCAACAACCCCTCTCAGGGCCGCGGAGGAGAAATGGAGGGCGTCGGAGTCCGGCTCGTCAGCGGCGGCTATTTTGCGACGCTCGGAGTTGGCGCCGCGGCCGGCCGGACGTTTAATCCCGAAGTTGGCCGGGCTCGAGGCGCCTCCCCCGTCGCCGTGATCAGCTACGCCTTCTGGAAACAGCGTTTCGGCCTCGATCCCTCAGTGCTGGGTAAGAATATTCAGATTCACGAGACGCCGTTTGAAATCATCGGCGTCGCACCGCCTGGATTCTTCGGGGAAACGGTGGGAGACGCGCCCGACATGTGGGTGCCACTGACCATGCAATCGGCGATCTATCCGGGAAGGGACCTTCTCAGCCCCGTTCCGGCGATGATGAGCGAATACATCTGGCTCCAGGTCATAGCGAGGCTCAAGCCCGGCGTGACGCTCCCGCAGGCAAACGCCCCGCTGAACGTGGTTTTCAAACGGATGCTCGAATCCGCCGTCGGTCCTACGCTGACGGCGGAGCAGCTCCGCGGATATTACGACCAGCGAATCCAGTTGCAACCCGCTGCCCGAGGCTCGTCCAGTGTGCATGAGCCTTTTTCGAAGCCCCTTCAAGTGCTGATGGGCCTCGTGGGGCTCATCCTTCTCATTGCGTGCGTAAACGTTGCCAATTTACTGCTCGCTCGCGGCTCGGCCCGGCAAAAAGAATTTGCCGTGCGCGTCGCCATCGGCGCCGGGCGGTCACGGGTGATTCGCCAGCTCCTGGTTGAAAGCCTGTTGCTGGCGTTTTTCGGCGCGGCGTTGGGGCTCGTGGTCGCCCAATGGGCGGACGTGATGCTGCTTCGCATGGCTTCCGGCGTCCCCTCAGGGCCGAAAATAGTCCAGCTTGACCTCCGGCCCGACGCGCCGTTGCTAGGTTTCACATTGGGGGCGGCAGTTCTCACAGCTATCCTGTTCGGCCTGATTCCGGGCCTGCGCTCGACCCGCCTTGAAATTACCTCGGCGCTTAAGTCGGCTCCTGCGGGGAGGACGCGCCAGACCATGCCCTTCCGCATGTCCTTAAGCAGCCTCTTAGTGAGCGCGCAAGTGGCCATCTCGATGATCCTCCTCGTTGCCGCGGGGTTGTTTGTCCAAAGCCTCCGCAAACTTGGCGAAGTGAATCTCGGTTACGATCGCGAGAGCTTGCTGTTGTTCCGAGTGGACGCGGCCCCGGCCGGCTTGAAGGGGCCCGCACTTCTTCAACTGAACCAGGAGTTGCTCGACAAGTTTTCCGCCATCCCCGGTGTGCGCCGAGCCACACTTTCAACCAACGGCCTGTTCCAGGGCTCGGAATCCGGCGATCCAATCGCCATCGAAGGCTACACGCCGAAGGGAGGCGAGGAGATTCATTGCCGGATGGACCACGTCGGTCCCGGCTACTTTTCCGCCTTGGGGATTCATCGAGTTGCGGTCATCAACCAAAGCTTCGCCCGGAAATTTTTCCCGAACACTAATCCGCTCGGCAAGCAAGTGCGCGATACGTACCCTGGGAATCCAGGAGGGGCCGAAATAGTGGGCGTGGTGGCGGACGTCAAATCCAACAGCCTGCGCGAACCGGCGCGGCCGCGTATCTACTTTCCGGCCTTCAATCCTGTGTGGGAGCACCAGGCGGTCTCTTACGAAATCCGGACGTTTGCGGATATCGGTGGCGTCAGCAAGGCGCTGCGCAAGAGTGTGGAGGAGACCAATTCCGCCATCCCTCCGATCAAGATTGAGACCATGGCGGGGCTGGTGGACAATTCGCTCCACACCGACCAGTTTATTGCCCGGCTCTCGGGCGCGTTTGGCCTGTTGGCAATGCTGCTCGCGAGCGTCGGACTTTATGGCGTCATGGCCTATAACGTGGCACGCCGCACGCGAGATATCGGAGTCCGCATGGCCCTGGGCGCTCGCGCTGCGAATGTCCTCTGGCTGCTCCTGGGCGAGTCCCTCTTTCTCGTCACCATCGGAATCGCCTGCGGCGTGCCGCTGGCGCTTGGGGCGACTCGGCTGATCAGGAGTATGTTGTTCGGTGTTGGGGTCGCAGATCCCATCGCGCTTGTCTCCGCAACGGTTTTGCTCGCCGCAGTTGCCCTGCTCGCAGGCCTCTTGCCCGCGCGCCGAGCCACTCAAGTGAACCCAGTGGCGGCGCTGAGGCATGAATAGCGCGGCTGCATCCTGCAATCCGATCCTCGCCGTGGCACAGTTTACAATCTGACAAGCGTCGCGCCCCTTGCGCGCGTGCTTTGAAGAAAGTAGACTCCTGTTGAAAGCACACAACGCGTGCTGGGTCTTCTGGAGGCGGAGATTCAAACAGAAGGTGGAAGATGGCGAAGCAGGTAAAAGATCGGCTGACAATTCCGCTGGTGCGCGAAAACGGGGAGCTCGGTCCCGCGAGTTGGGACAAGGCGCTCGACCGCGCCGCGGAAGGATTTCGCCGCTCGGTGGAGAAGCACGGGCCGCAGGCTTTTGGTGTGTTTAGTTGCTCGAAGACGACGAATGAGCTGAACTTCCTGGCCCAAAAATTCGCGCGAACGGTGATCGGCAGCAACAACATCGACAGTTGCAACCGCACTTGACACGCCCCGAGCGTCGCCGGTCTGGCGGCGG
>QHZO01000029.1:7677-10932 GCA_003224695.1 Acidobacteriota bacterium | reverse complement strand
CCAACACGTGCTCAAGGGGGTGCGGCGGGGCGCGAAGCTCTATGTGGTTGACCCGCGCCGCACGAGCTCGGCGCGCTGGGCGGACGTGTGGCTGGGGCTCGATGTCGGGTCGGTTATCGCCCTCGCCAACGCCATCGCTCGGGAAATCATTGCGTCGGGACTCGAGAACCGCGCTTTCATCGAAAACGCGACCTCGGCGTTTGAACCTTACCGCGAGGCAGTTGAGCCTTACACGCTCGAATATGCGGAAAAGGTGACGGGCGTCCCCGCAGATGTCATCCGCCAGCTCGCGCACTCATACGCTCGCGCCGACCGCGCGCAGCTCTGCTGGACGCTGGGGATCACCGAGCACCACAACGCGGTTGACAACGTGCTCGCGCTGATCAATCTGGCGCTTCTCACCGGACATGTGGGCCGCTACGGTTCAGGGCTGAATCCTTTGCGCGGCCAGAACAACGTGCAGGGCGGGGGGGACATGGGCGCCCTGCCGGACCGCCTGCCCGGTTTCCAGCATGTGGAGAACGAGGCGTTGCGCGCCAAGTTCGAAAAAGAGTGGAACTTCAAAATTCCGCCCAAGAGTGGATGGCACCTGAGCGGCATGTTTGACGCCATGGAGCGCGGCGACTTCCACGCGCTCTACGTGATCGGTGAGAATCCTTTGCAGTCCGAGGCCGACCAGCTCCGCTCGGAGCGCCTGCTCAAGGGACTCGAGTTTCTGGTCGTTCAAGATATTCTTCTGACGCCGACGGGGGAGCTCGCGCACGTGGTCCTCCCGGCCGCGGCGGGCTGGTGCGAAACGGAAGGGACGGTCACGAGCAGCGAGCGCCGCGTGCAACGCGTGCGCAAGGCCTTGGACCCCCCGCCCGGCGCGCGTAACGACCTCGACATTCTCTCGGACCTGGCACGGTATCTGGGACGCGACTGGGGCCATCCCACCGCTGAGCAGATCTGGAATGAGGTGCGAGGCCTGAGCCCCATGCACGCCGGGATGAGCTACGCGCGTCTCGAAGCTTTGGGCGGCATTCAATGGCCGTGCTACGACGAGTCGCATCCCGGGGAGCTTTTCCTGCATGGGCGGCTTTGGCAAAGGCCCGCAGTGGGGCCGCGCGCACAATTCAGCGTGGTCGAGCATGACCCTCCCGTGGACGTTTTGGACGAAGATTATCCCATCCGGCTCACGACGGGCCGCCGCCTGGATTCCTTCAACACAGGTGTCCAGACGTCGCGCTACTCTTCGCCGATGCGGGAGAGGGAGAGGATCGAATTGTCGCCCGAAGACGGCGAGCGATACGGCTTGATGGCTGGCGAGCGCGTGCGCGTCAGTTCCCGCCGCGGCTCGATAGAGGCCAACGTCCGGTTTGACACTTCGTTGCGGCCTGGTCTCGCATTCCTGACGATTCATTTCCAAGACCAGGTGGCGACGAACCGCTTGACGATCGACGCCACGGACCCGAAATCGGGGACGGCCGAATTCAAGGCCACGGCTATTCGCATCGACAAGGTTAAAGCGCGGCCGGCTGCAAAAATGGCGGGGGCTCGCGAACAAGTCTTGCCAACCCGTTAATAGACCCGCACCCGACCCCGGCTTCGAGGAAAGGGGCCGGGGTACGGGGCACAAGAGACCGCATTGGACATTCACCTTCCTGAGTCCGCACCCACTGCTGAAGAGCGGCAAGCCGTTGACTCCGTTCTGGGTGCGCCCGATTCGGGCTGGCGCGGCGGCGAGAGACGCCTCGATCTTGAGGGTCATTCCGCTGCCGGGGGTCAACGCGCGGGGGCCGAGCGACACATGCTCCTGCCCGCGCTGCACGCCATCCAAGCGCGGCTTGGCTGGATCACACCCGGTGCGCTCAACTATGTCTGCCGACGACTTGATATTCCCCCCGCCGAAGCATACGGCGTCGCGAGCTTCTACGGCCTTTTCTCCGTGACGCCTCGTCCTGCTCGAGCGCTGCACGTCTGTGACGATATCGCCTGTCTCACGCACGGTGCGGAAGAGTTGTGCAGCCGCGTCGAGCGAAAGCTCGGCCTTCCGGGTACGCCCGCCCTCGACGGAAAGGCCGTATGGTACCGGAGCTCTTGCTTAGGACTCTGCGAGCGCGCGCCGGCGGCGCTGCTGTCGCTTGCCGGAGAACACCCCTGCGAAAAGGTTTTTGCCCCGGCAGGCTGGGATGAAATGGGCGAGGCGTTGAGCGCCGCACAGCCAAGTCTTGCAGTCGAGTCCGCGGACCGGTTTGACGCAAAGGTCTCTGCTCCGCAGGCCGGCCAGCCGGAATTGATGTTGCTGCGGCGGGTCGGACGCGTCGATGCGGAAAGCCTCGACGACTATCGCGCCCACGGCGGCTACGCGGCTCTGCGCCGAGCCGTGTCTTTGGGCAGGGATTGGGTGGTGCGGGAAGTCGTCGCCTCGCGGTTGGTTGGGCGAGGCGGAGCGGCCTTCCCCACGGGCAAGAAGTGGGACCCGGCCAATCGGCCCGTGTATCTTGTGTGCAACGCCGACGAGTCGGAGCCCGGGACTTTCAAGGATCGCGTGCTCATGGAAGCCGATCCCTTCTCTCTCGTCGAGGCGATGACCATCGCAGGATTCGCGACCGGCTGCGAGCGCGGATACATCTACTTGCGCGGGGAGTACCCGCTCGCTCGAGAGCGTCTCGCGCACGCAATCAAAACCGCGAAAGCGAGAGGCTTCCTGGGAGAAGCCATTCTCGGACACAGCGTCCCCTTCGACATCGAAATCCGACACGGCGCAGGCGCCTACATCTGCGGGGAAGAAACAGCGCTCTTTAATTCCGTCGAAGGATTTCGGGGCGAGCCACGCAACAAGCCGCCGTTCCCGACCCAGGTCGGCCTCTTCGGAAAGCCCACCATCGTGAACAACGTTAAGACCCTGATCAACGTGCTCGCTATCGTCGAGGAAGGCGGCGAGCGCTATCGAAGGATCGGGACCGCGGGCTCCACCGGCCCAAGGCTCTTCTGCCTCTCAGGACACGTGGTTCGTCCGGGTGTGTATGAGGTCCCCTTCGGAACAACCCTCCGCCGGTTGATCGATCTCGCGGGCGGGGTCGGGGGGAGCGGGCGACTGCAAGCAATTCTGCTCGGTGGCGCGGCTGGAACATTCGTCTCGCCCGAGCAGCTTGATACCCCGCTCACTTTTGAAGGCACACGCGCTATCGGTGCAGTATTAGGTTCGGGCGTCGTCATGCTTTTTGATGACCGCGTTGACCTGCGCAAAATCCTTTTGCGTATAGCCGCCTT
>QHZO01000029.1:0-7626 GCA_003224695.1 Acidobacteriota bacterium | reverse complement strand
GCTCAGCGGAACAAGAGCTCGCCCTGCTCAAAGAGGTCGGACAGGTGATGCGTGACGCCTCGATCTGCGGCCTTGGACAGACGGCTTCAAGCGCGGTCGAATCGGCGCTGGGCCGTTGGCGTCTGTTTTAGCACTGCAACGGCGGGGCCGCCGGCCGCCGGCGCCGAGGCCTCCGTTTGGCGAAGGAACGAGGAAGGAATACCTTGTGAGCGATCAGAGGCCAAATCCAGTTCCGCTCCAGCCGACGATGTCGAAGACCCCTCTCGCGCGCGGCCCGCTCCCCGTCCTTCCCCCGCCGCTTCCAAGACGGCAAGTGAACCTGACGATTAACGGACAAAAGCTATCGGTGCCCGAAGGGGCGACGCTTCTCGAAGCCACGCGTCAGTTAGGGATCGATACTCCGACGCTCTGCTTCCTCGAAACGCTGACGCCAGTCAATGTCTGCCGCATTTGTGTGGTCGAGCTTGAAGGCTCGCGCACGCTTGTTCCTGCCTGCTCTGGCTTCTTCGGTGGACGTTTCTACCGCGCCGCAAATACAGGAGTACATACGGCAATATTCAGCCGCGCCCGAACGCTACGGCCCGCAGGCTGCGCCCACCGAATCTCGTGACGTGGCCCGCCCCGGCCACCACACCGCCGCAGACGGTTCTCGAGCAGCCACGGTCCGACAGCCCGCCAAGAGGGACAATGAACTGTATTTGCGCGACTACGCCAAGTGTATTCTCTGCTACAAGTGCGTTGAGGCCTGCGGCGTAGACGCGCAGAATACTTTCGCTATCGCCGTGGCGGGGCGCGGGTTTGAAGCGCGCATCTCGACCGAATATGCCGCGCCGCTGCCGGATTCGGCCTGCGTCTACTGCGGCAACTGTATTGGCGTCTGCCCTACCGGCGCGCTGATGTTCGTAAGCGAATATGAAATGCGGCAGGCGGGAGCCTGGGATGAGTCGAAGCAGACCCGCACCAACACCATCTGCCCCTATTGCGGTGTGGGCTGCACGGTCACGCTCCACGTCCAAGATCAAAAGATTGTGAAAGTCACCTCGCCTCTCGACGAAGATGTAACCCACGGCCATCTTTGTATCAAAGGACGCTTCGGCTGGCAGTTTGTCCAGTCGCCCCCGAAAGTCCGATAGCAGTTTTAATCCATTCTCTCCGGCCAGGTAAGCCATAGACGGTCCCGATTAACTCTTCACGAGATTCTGCGGCTTCCCGCTCAGGAAGGCGCGAACGTTTTCGACCGTCGTGTCGAGGATACGCTGGACGGCCTCACGGCTGTTGAAGGCGATGTGCGGCGTGATGACCACGTTGTCGCGATTGAGAAGCGAATGATTGAGCAGCAGGGTTCGAAGTTTGTCCTGCGCGAGGGGTTGTTCGAGGATTTGCCGCTCGTCCTTGAGCAATTCTTCGCCTTCCAGGACGTCGAGCGCCGCCCCGGCGAGAATCCCTTCGTCGAGCGCCCGCGCGAGCGCCGCCGGGTCCACCAGGCCTCCGCGCGCGGTGTTGACGAGCAGCGCCCCGCGCTTGACCTTGCGCATGTTGTCGAGGTTCAGCAGGTGGTGGGTCTTCGAGGTGTAAGGGCAGTGGAGCGAAATAATATCGGAAACCGCCAGAAGCTCGTCGAGCTCGACGTAGCGGAAGTTCAATACCTCAGCCAGCAACGCCTCGCGCCGGGTGTCAAAGGCAACCACATGCATGCCGAAGCCTTTCGCGATCTTGATGGCATGAAGCCCGATGCGGCCCGCGCCGATCACGCCCAAGGTCTTCCCCGCCAGGTCGAACCCGCGCAGCTCTTTGAACGGGATGTCGTGGGCGAGCGTGTGGACGAAGGCTTTGTGGATGTTCCGCGAGAGCGCCAGGATGAGCGCGAAGGTGTGTTCGGCGACGGTGTTTTCGCCGTACGAGGGAACGTTCGAAACGGCGATGCCACGCTCGCGGCAGGCCGCCAGGTCAATGTGATCGTAGCCGGTCGAGCGCGTGGCGATGAACTTGAGCTGCGGGAGCTTTTCGAGCGTTGCCGCGTCGAGCGAGGAATGGATGAAGGTCGAAATGATCTCCGCATCGCCCTCTCGCGAGAGCCCGCGCGGGCCGAGCGGCTCGGCTGAAAGCTCCACCGTCTGCCCCTCGAAGCGCGTCTTGCGTAGCGCTTCCAGTTCCCAGTCTTCCAGTTCGAAAAAGCAGATTTTCATGTGTGGGGGTTATTGTGGCGGTTTCATTCGCGGCAAGCAATAAGAACCATCTCCGGAGGATGGCTGTAGGGGCGGGTTAAGATACCCGCCCCACCGGGTGATGGGGGGCGCGCCTTAATTCGTGGTAATATCTCCGGGGACGAGATGGAGGACTGTGCATGGCGCGTTACAGCCTGCACCTCGGCGATTGCCTGGATTGGATGGACGAGCGAGCGGGGAATTCCATTCATGCCATCGTCACCGACCCCCCTTATGGGCTCAAGGAATACACGGCGCAGGAAAAGACGAAGCTCCGCAACGGCCATGGCGGCGTGTGGCGAATTCCTCCATCCTTCGACGGCTGCAAGCGCAGCCCGCTGCCGCGCTTTACGGTTCTGACGGACGGCGATCGAACGAAGCTGCGGGAGTTCTTTTCAGAATTCGCGCGGCGCGCCAGGCGCGTGCTTGTTCCCGGCGGGCATTTGTTCATCGCCACGAATCCTTTGCTTTCACACCTCGTCTATCTGCCTCTACTGGAGGCGGGTTTTGAAAAGCGCGGCGAAATCATTCGCCTGGTCAAAACGCTGCGCGGCGGCGACCGTCCCAAAAACGCCCACGGCGAGTTCGCGGAAGTCACGGTGATGCCACGCTCCGCCTGGGAGCCCTGGGGCCTTTTCCGCAAACCTTGCGAAGGGCGCGTGCAGGACAACTTGCGCCAATGGGAAACCGGCGGCCTGCGCCGCATTTCCGCCCATCAGCCTTTTGAGGACGTCATCCGCTCGGCGCCGACGCGTCCCGAAGAGCGCCGGATCGCTCCGCACCCTTCGCTCAAGCCCCAGGCCTTTATGCGGCAGATTGTCCGCGCCGCGCTGCCGCTCGGCTCGGGAATCGTCCTTGACCCCTTCATGGGGGCGGGCTCGACCATCGCCGCCGCGCTCGCCACCGGCTACGACAGCATCGGCATCGAAAACGACCCCGCATTCTTCAAAGTCGCCGAACACGCCATTCCCAAGCTCGCCGACTTCGGCGTCCCGACAGCGCGGCCAGCCGCGAAGCGCCCCCAGCGCATCCACGACACAAGCTCGATTCTTCCCTTGCCGCTTCAGTTTTAGGGAAGAGCGATTTACAGGAGCGACGCTTGTCCGCTGACGCCGAAGGCTTTGACCGAAAAGTGCCGCTGCCGCCTGAACTCAAGATCGCTCACATCCGCAGGGCCATTGATTACATCGAGCGCGAGACGAGCGAGCTGATCGAAGTCTATTTCGAGCAGGCGAACGTCTTCAGCGGGCTGGTGGGAATTTTCGGCGTGCGCGCTCTCCACGCCCTGAGTCCCTACAAAAAGCATAAGCATCCCGATGTGGCGCAGCAGCGATTTCCCGATCTCTCGCTCGGCGGAAAGCTGAGCCCGCCGCCTGAACAGGCGCTCGAATCAAAGGGCACTACCCGCCCATGGGCCTTGCAGTCGCACTACAACCACGCTGGCTGGTATATCGTCTGGCGTTATCTGGTTGACCCAACGGGGATGATTAAAGCCGGAAAGAAAGTCGTGATCTGGCGGGTGGACGTCGCGTTTCTCAAAGAGGACGATTGGAAATACGAGGGCAGCAACGCCGCCGAGGGCCGCGGCGGTCGAACGCATACGTTCGGCGTCAAACTGCCCGCCTCGCGCTTCTCTAGCGCAATCGCTTACCGCCATCCTAAGATCATCCTGCGCCAAAGTAGGCCCACGTTGGCCAATGGCGAGGAATGAGGGTCCGATGGCGGTGAAATCCGGGACGTCGAACTCTTGGTAGTGCCACCAGCGCATTTGACTAAGCCCCTTTGGGCCCGTTCGGTGTCCCGGGCAAGCCCGCCTTCCCTGCCAGCAGCTTGGTCAAAGTCGCGGCCAGACCGTCCACGGCGCCGCCGCCCGTCACCAGGATTTGCGGGACGAACTGGGCACCCTTGTCGGCAAGCACGGTGGCGACGTTGACCAGTGCCGTGCTCGCCGCGCCAATCGCTTCGTTTTGGGCTTTGAACCCATCGGCTTTGGCCACGCCCTGAGCTCGGATGACGTCCGCCTGAGCGGTGCCTGTCTGCTTGATGAATTCTGATTCGCCACGCGCTTGTTCGACTCGCGCGTCGGCGTTGTTCTTGTTGATGTCAATTCCGATCGCCGACTTCGCCAAGTCTCGCTGCATGTCCGCTTTTCCGGTTGTCGCTTCGGTCGAGACACGCTGCTCCTGCGCCTTCTGCTGCATCTTGAAAGTCTCAATCTCCTGGTTGGCGATTTCGCGGCGGGTCAGGACCTCCACCAGCGTCGGGGGAAGAATGACGTCCTGGATGTAAACGCCTTTCGTTTCCACATCGTATTGGGCGAGTTGCCCGGCCATATGCTTGGTCGCATCCTCTTGCACGGTTTGGCGGCCCTGAATAAAGGCTACGGCTTCCATCATGCCCAGCTTGTTGCGAAAGTGGTTCCCCAAAGCGGCTTGGAGGACTTCATTCACCAAGTTCAGCATGCTCCCGACCATCGAGATGACCCGCGGCGCCTTGGTGTCCGGCACATGGATGAGGACTTGGAGGTCGAGTTCGAAAACAAAACCTTCCCGGCTCTTGGCCACAATCGGTTCAAGCCTTGCGTCCAACCCATGCGCTCCCGTCACCCCCTTGGCCCAATCGAGCTTCAGGATGGCTGTGGGAACGATCTCTCCCTGATAGATGCGCGGATTGATGGGATATTTTCCGGTCCGCAGCGGCTCTTCCCAAATGCCGCGATGGCCCGGCTTCACAAGGCTTCCATATTTGAATTCTGTGCCGGAGGTGTCTTCCGTCGGCAAGCCGACATAGGACTTAATCACCGCAACCTGGCCCTGTTCGACGACCAGCATGGGAACCTGCTCCACTCGCACCAGGAACGGATTCAGGTTGTAGGCGCCGTAGAGCAATGGGTCGTGTTGGAGGCCGATTTTCCCGCCTTTGTCGAGGAATGTTTGGAAGTCCTGGTAGGACTTGTGCTGGTCATTCTTGCTGCCGAGGATCGTCTCAATCAGTTGCGCGTTGGTCAAGCCGCCCTTGCCGCCTTCTTTGGCCAGCCTCTCCAAGTCCTCGATATCCTTGAATCCGCCCAGTCGGCTGGCGATGTCGCCTGCCGGAAGCGGGTCGCCTTCGAGCGTTGTCACGACGCCGATCATGTCAACCAAGCGCCCGCTTTCCGTAGCGCGCGGCTCGATGCGCGTGACCTCGAGCTGGCTCTCCATCAGCCCGAATTCTTCGTCGGTGAGCCGGCAGCCCTTCGCGAGCCGCCGGAGCTCTTCGAAGACCGGAACGCCGTAGACTTGGCGCTTGGTGATCACCAGGAACGCCACAGGATGAATCGGAGCCAGAGTGCCTGGCGACAGGACGGGCCGCTGAACGCCTTTTTGGCCTTTGATCTCGCGGCCGTCAGACCCGCGCACCCCGCCGACGAAGAGGCTGAGGTCGGTGAAGTTCCCGAACGCTGGGGTATAGACTGCAGACTTGGCGCCGATGGGCAGCGGCCCGCCAATTTGCGCGATCACCACGCCAATCTCTCCGGCCTGCACCTGGACCCAGGGATGTTTGGTCACCGCATAGAACGGGAGGAAACGGAAGCGCAGGCCGGGCATGAGGAGGCTGGCTTGATAGCCGGCCTCTCCACGAAAGGCGATCGGGTTGTCGCCCGGCAACTTCCTGCCGAATCGCTTCCGAACCAGCCCCACCTGAGTCGGACCGATGCTGTAAAACGACATCCAAAAAATCCAAAGCGCTCCGACTATCAACACGACGGGTAATACGTGCGTGATTAAATAATCCAGCATGGCTCCTCCTTGGCTTTGTCCGTTCGTCGCGATGGGGGAACGCCGTATTCTAGGCGTTTGGGCGCGTAAAATCATCCCCAATCAGAGGAAAGTCGCCAAATGGTTGAGGGATGTTCGGTAAGAAAGAATTTGGGATGCCGGCGCATCTTCGCCACCTCCCAGCGGCTGGCGGGCGGCCTTCCGCTCTACCAGACTGCCGGTTGAGAGATGCGCGTGCGGCATAAAGGATTCGGAGGGACGTAGGGGCAATTCGTCCTTCGACTTCGCTCAGGACGGTGACCTGCCGAACCGTGAAATGCTCCTACGACCGGCCGCGCGGGTGGCGAGCCTCGACCGTGGTGCGCATGCCGCCGCGGGTGGTGAATTCTCCGCGCACCACGGCCCACTTCGGGCGGCAGGCGCGGACAACGTCGTCCAGAATCCGATTGACCGCATTTTCGTAAAAAATCCCCAGACTCCGGTAAGCGAGAATGTAATACTTCAGCGACTTCAGCTCCAGACACCGCTTCGCCGGCAAGTAATGGATGGTGATGGTCCCGAAGTCGGGCAGGCCCGTGCGCGGGCAAATCGAAGTGTATTCGGGAATGGAGATGGTGATCTCATACCCCCGGTATTGGTTCGGCCAAGTCTCAATTTCAGGCAACGCAGCTTTGGTCCCCGAGCGAGCGTGGTTCGCGGTGTAAAGTAGGTTGCTCTTTGGCATGATTTCACCTCGATTTACCCGAAGCGCCGAGAAACGCGCCTAACGCCAAGGATAGCATATCTGAATGGCCGGCATGCCAAATTATAAAGTGTCTAATTTTCAGCAACTTACGAAATTGCTTGACAGTCTTAGGCTCAAGATTTATTATAACCGGCCCCTAAGCGGCTGCATCTAACATTTCTGAAAAGGGGCGTCGAAGATAAGGATTCTACAAGGAGGCTCGGACTTATGGGCAAGATTATTGGTATTGACCTCGGTACAACCAACTCAGTTGTGGCGGTGATGGAAGGGGGAGAGCCCATCGTCATTGCCAATCCCGAAGGTGGGCGCACAACGCCCTCGGTGGTGGGCTTTACGAAGTCGGGCGAGCGCTTGGTCGGCCAAGTGGCCAAGCGGCAAGCCATCACCAATCCGGAAAACACGGTTTATTCCATCAAGCGTTTTATGGGCCGCCGCTTCGACGAGGTGCAGAGCGAGGTCAAGACTGTCCCTTACAAAGTGATCGCGGGGTCGAACGGAGACGTGCGCGTGGTCGCGCAAGGGAAGGAATACTCGCCTCCGGAAATCTCCGCCATGATTCTCCAGAAGATGAAAGACGCCGCCGAGCAATATCTGGGTGAAAAGATTACGCAGGCCGTGATTACCGTCCCGGCTTACTTCAACGACAGCCAGCGGCAAGCGACGAAGGATGCAGGCCGAATCGCGGGGCTGGAAGTTCTCCGCATCGTCAATGAGCCGACGGCGGCCGCTTTGGCTTACGGGCTCGACAAGAAGAAGGACGAAACCATTGCCGTCTATGACTTCGGAGGCGGCACATTCGACATCTCGATTCTGGAAGTCGGCGAAGGCGTGGTGGAGGTGAAGTCCACGAACGGCGATACGCACTTGGGCGGCGACGACATTGACAAGCGCATCATAGACTGGATCGTCGAGGAATTCA
>QHZO01000205.1 GCA_003224695.1 Acidobacteriota bacterium | reverse complement strand
TCCGCACTTGGCAGCCCCGCTAGGGATTACTAGATCTGAGCACACGCGAGCTTACTCACTTATCGATGGATGTCAAGATTGATTCTGCGTGGCCCATGTATCTTTTGGCATCCGCATAACTACGGCACTCTCCCGGCTTTATGTATAATTGCCAATTGATGGCTCAATTCGAAGAGGCTTCGAGGGTTTGCGAAAACTTGCTCGTCCACGCCGGCCTGCGCCGCGGTTTGGACTCCGTCCATGCGGCGAGGTGGGCCTGATGGACCGCAGGCGGTTCCTCGGCGTGCTCTCCGCCGCCCTGTCCGGGGCCCCGATCAGATCAGGGCTGGCGGCCCAACTGCGGAACCAGGTCGCGGACCATACAGCCTTGGGAGCGAGAGGGTCACGCACCAAGCGGGCCAAGGTCACCGGTGCAAGCGTTATCTTCTTGAGACCACGGGCTCGGGCGTTGCCTGGGTCGACTACGACGGGGACGGCTTCCCCGATCTGTTCCTCGTGAATGGCACTACCGTTGAAGGGTTCCCTCCCGGTCAAGCCCCGACCAACCGGCTCTATCACAACAACGGCCATGGCACATTCACGGACGTGACCACGAAAGCCGGTTTGCTGCATTCGGGCTGGGGACAGGGTGTTTGTGTGGGAGATTATGACAACGATGGCCGGGACGACATCTTCGTGACGTGCTACGGGAAGAATCTCCTTTACCACAACAATGGCGACGGCACATTCACAGAAGTCGGGGAGCGCGCGGGAGTCGCAGGTGGCGCCTGGCGTTGGAACACCGGATGCACATTCTTCGATTATGATCGTGACGGGTTTCTCGACCTGTTCGTCGCCAACTATGTCGACCAGGGCAGAGACTTCCATCTTCTTCCCCAGCCCGGTTCGGGACAATTCTGCCAGTACAAAGGCATTCCGATGGCCTGCGGACCTCGCGGGCTGCCGACTGGAAGAAATTATCTCTACCACAATAATGGCGATGGCACCTTCACCGACGTCAGCGAGAAATCGGGAATCGTACTGCTCCCTGAGAAGCACTACGCGCTCGGCGTGATCAGCGTCGACTACGATAACGACGGCTGGCCGGATCTCTATGTAGCCTGTGATTCCACCGCCAGCATCCTTTATCGCAACAATCATGACGGGACGTTCACCGATCAGGCTTTCGTCGCCGGCGTTGCCTACAGCGGCGACGGCGAGGCGCAAGCGGGCATGGGCGTGGCGGCGGGGGACTACGACCACGACGGCCACTTCGACCTCGCCAAGACCAACTTTTCCGACGACACGCCTAACCTCTTCCATAACAACGGCGACGGAACGTTTGGCGATGCGACGTTCACGGCGGGTCTGGGCTCTCACCCCAACTACCTGGGATGGGGCATCGGCTTTCTCGACTTCGATAACGACGGCTGGCCGGACCTGTTCCTGGCCAACGGCCATCTGGACGGCCTCATTGACCAGTACCATATCGACTCCACCTACGCGGAGCCGAAGCTGCTCTACCACAACCAGCCTGGCCCGGAAGGCGCGCGAAGATTTGTGGACGTCTCCGATTCATCCGGCCCGGCGATTCGGCTTTTGAGCTCGAGCCGCGGCGTCGCTTTCGCTGATTACGACAACGACGGGGATGTGGACATCGTCGTCAACAACATGAACGGCCCCGCCCATCTGCTGCGCAATGACGGCGGCAACCGCCATCAGTGGATTAAGATCAAGGCCATCGGCCGAAAGTCGAATCGCAGCGGAATCGGCACCCGCGTGGAAGTACGCGCCGGCCCGCTCGAGCAGACCGATGAGATCCGAAGCGGCGGCAGTTACATTTCGCAAAACGATTTGCGCCTGCATTTCGGCCTGGGAGAGCATCGGGAAGCCGAGGAGATCATCTTGCGCTGGCCCAGCGGCCAGGTGGACCGCCTCCGGCACGTGCGAGCCGGACGAACGATCGTGGTTCAGGAAAGTAAGGGGATTGTCAACGGGTGAGGATTTCCCCGTTTCGATAATTTCTCCCTCCGGACCGATCGAACGAAGGCTCCGAACCTTCTCTCGAGAGCCCGGCCCTCAAATCCTGAAAACCACCTTCATCAGCGCCGATTGGCCGCTGGCCAGTTCCTCGAAAATCTGCTGGCCGCTCTCGAGAGGTTTTTCAGAGACAAATTGTTGTATCGGGAAAACGCGTTCAGCAAGTATGTTCAGAGCCCGCGCGAAATCTTTCAGGCCGTAAGCGTAGGATCCCTTGATCTCCAACTCGCGGGTGACGATGGCGCGCCCGTCGAGTTCACAAGCGTCTTCGCCCAAGCCAATCCAGACTGTTGTGCTCCCGGGAGCCAACATCGCAAGGACGTTTCGCCGGCAGGCGGGGCGGCCAACCGCATCGACGGCAAAGTCCACTCCTTGCCCGCCGGCCCACTCGACCACCTCCTTAACCACGTCCTGACTTCGCCCGTGGATCACGAGGTCAGCGCCGAGGCCTTTCATCTTTTCCAAGCGATTTGCATTGATATCCACCACCGCGAGCCGGCTCGCGCCAAAGTACTTTGCCGCCCAGCCTACCAGAGCGCCAATGGGGCCCGCGCCGTACACCACGCCCGTCTTGCCTTGGACCGAGGGCAAGCGGCCCAGCACGTGGACGGCGTTGGCGAGCGGCTCGACCAAGGCGCCCTGCGGATACGCATTCCGCCAATCCGCCATGAAAATCCAGCCCGTAAACGCGCCGAGCGGGACAAATGTGATGACGCGAGGAGCGACAGTAGGAACACTGGCCGCAGGAAATCAGCGGGAACACCGCCACCCTGTCGCCCGCGCAGAAGTCGGGAGCGCCGTTCCCGGAATTCACGATTTCACCGCTGAACTCGTGACCCAACACTAGCGGAGGCACGCGCTTCTTGCTCTTCCCTAGAAAGCCGTCCAGGTCGGAGCCGCAGACTCCGGCAGCGCGCACCCTCACCAGGAATTCCCCGGGCTTCGGCTCAGGCGAAGGCAAGTCCTGAATTTCTAAGTGGCGGGGGGCGGTGTAGACAAGTGCTCTCATACGCGGATGAAAATCATTAATCGCCGGGGCTTAGTGCAACGCCTGCACAAGGCGGCTTTCCACCAGTTGTTCCTGCTCCTTCTCTTCTCGCTCACGACTCAGGCTATTGAACTTGACTCGGGCTTGCTCTGCGGCCGGACGATTTCCTTGCTTGAAATAGATCTGCGCGATTAAGTAGTAAGGCTCGGCGTAGGCCGGATCAAGCCGCGTGGCCGTTTCGAAATCAGCCAAGGCGCGCGCCAGGTCGCCGCGATCGAACCCTATCTTGCCTCGCTGGAAGTAGGCGGGGGCAAAGTGGGGGTTACGCGCCAACGCCTCGTTGAGGGACAACTCCGTTGCCTCGCGGTTGCCTTGCCTGCTCAGCCGCTCGAGAACCAGCGCGTGCAGAAAGTAGAGGTAGAAATCCGCCTGCCGACGGCTTATGCCGTCTTCGAGCACCTGCTGTGCCTCGGGCAGCTTTTCGGAGGTGTAGAACAAGAAAGCCAAGGCTTCGCGCGCCGCATCCATCTGCGGATTGAGGCTCAGCACTTTTCGAAATGTCTCGATGGCCTCGGGATATTTTCCCAGGTGAAAATACGCCAGGCCCAGCCCAGTTTCCACCGCGACCGAATCCGGGAGTTCTTGACCGCAGGTTTGAAATATATCCAGGGCCTTCCAAAAATCCTGAAAGCGGGAAAAGAAAAGTCCGGCGTCCACGCAGACGCTTTCGCTGCCTGGCTCTAACTGCAAAGCACGGCGGAACTCTTCCGCGGCGGATCGGTCGTGGCGGAGCGCCGCTTCAACCTTTCCCCGCAAGTAATGGTAATCCCCGTTTTCGGATGTTTGCAGATTGCCTATCCGGTCGAGCACCTCGAGAGATATTGCGAAGCTTCCCTGCCGGTAATAAGCAAAGGCGAGATCAAATAAACCATCGTATGCGCCGGGACGAACGGTGACGGCGCGCTCGAAGGCGGCTACCGCTGCATCGAAGTGGTTCGCCTCGGCCAGACGCGAGCCCGCCTGGAGAAGGTCTTCGTACCCTGCCGCTTCCAGCAGTGGCGCAAAGACTTTTTGGGCCTCCGAGGCGCGCTGTTCGTCGAGATAGGCCGCCGCGAGTTCGGTTGTGATCTCAGGATTCTCCCGGGCCAGCGAATGGGCTTTTTCCAATTCGACCACGGCTTCCATTGTATGCCCATTTTCCCGCAGCAAGCGGCCCACCGCGTATAGCGCCCGAGGATCATTCCCCGCCCGCTCAGAGATTTGTCGCGCGAGCGCCAGGGCCTCATCCATCTTCTGAAGGGCGAATTTTACTTTGCAGAGCAGGTACAAGCTTTGAGGATCTATCTGACCGGAGTGGACGACCTTCTGAAGCGCCGCCTCCGCCTGCGGGTATTTTCCTTCACGTTCATAAACCATACCGAGAAGCCGCTGGATCTCGAGAGAGTTCGGGTCAGATTTTTCCGCGCCCCGAAGCTTCGCTTCCGCTTCGGGGAGATTGCCTTGTTGAATCAGCTCGCGCGCCTGAGATAACGGGGACAACGAGGCTTGCTGCCCGAGTATGGGTAAGGCAAAAGCCGCCATCGTGAGAGTTACGATAAAAACGGGATGATGGTGGACCATGCCCATGCGCCGTGTTTCCCGATCTTGCCTATTAAACCAAAAAGCAGGCGGAATGGAACAGCCACCATGACGAAATTGATGCGCTTCCATCAGGGCTTTGTCGCTAGATGGCGCGGGTGCTGCGGCTCAGGGAATCATTGCGGCTTGGAGTAAG
>QHZO01000204.1 GCA_003224695.1 Acidobacteriota bacterium | reverse complement strand
ACATTGTTCGCGGCGGGAGGTGACGCGATGATGAAGTTTCTGGCAGGACTTTTCCTGGGCGTCCTCATCCTTCCGAGTTTCCTGTATCTCGACTTCCGTTTTGGCAAGCCGCCGGTCGCAACATCCGATCCCCCGTTGCCGCTCGAGAAATTGATGGCCAAGACCGCGCTCCACGCGCGGCTCGACCGTGAGATGCCGCGCTCCTCGCCCTTCAAAGCGGATGCCGGCGTCTATCTCGAGGGCGCGCGCGTTTACAAAGAAAACTGCGCCGTCTGCCACGGGCTCATCGGCCAGCCTGAGCCGACTATCGCCCGCGGCATGTTTCCACGCCCGCCGCAGCTCCTCGACCCGAAAGAAATGGTGACGGATGATCCGCCGGGCGAGACCTATTGGAAGGCCAAGAACGGCATCCGGCTTTCCGGCATGCCGGGGTTCCAGGCCTCTCTCAAGGATGAGCAATTGTGGGCCGTTTCGCTTCTGCTTGCGAACGCCGACAAACTGCCCGACGAAGTTAATAAAGAGCTGACGCCTTCATCTTCGGAAGCCGGAAAAAAGCCTTAATCAGTCCAGCGACTCTAATCCAGCCAACTATACGGCAGTAATTCTCTAAGCTTCTGAGTCGTGCCGTTCGGAAGAAGCACGTCGCACTCGCCATTGCGCCGGTCAACTTGATCCATGAGTTCGCGGCATCGGCCGCAGGGCGGCAGGATACGGTTGCTGTTGACGGCCACAATTTTCTTGATGACCGTTTCACGATGCAGGAGCATGGAGGCAATCGCGGCGTGTTCTGCGCAAAAACCCACGCCGCAAGACAAATCCAGACAGATGCCTGTGTAAACGTTTCCTTTCTCCGTCAGTAAGGCAGCCGCGACAGCGCCCGCCGTGAGTCCCTCTTCCGAGAGCGGGAACTTCCCGACATGCTTCTTTGCTTCAGCGACCAGGAGTTCGTTTTCCATTCCGACCTTTCCAAAGCGAGCGTAGAGCCGAGTTCCGTACTTCTGAGGAAGCATTATACTCGTGCCAGCCAGGCCCATTCTTCGCCGCTCGATTTCTTGAGCGCAAGTGGAATTGGCCCCCGTGTGCTCCACTCCCTTCCTGAGGCCCTTTGGTGCCACGGGGCACTTGGTATCCCTACTCTCGAACTTCTTCTCGACGCGTGAAGAGGTACTTAATCCGTCAGCCGACGGACACAGAGCAAAACCCACTGAGACCGCAGAGAACACGGCCGAAGCTCCGTGGCCTCAGTGTTGAAATCTTTTCTTTGGGTTACGGCCCACGGCTGGGCCAGCAGGATGCAGAAAAACTCGTCTGGCCTGTCATTCCGAGGAGTTCCGCTTTGCTGGACGACGAGGAATCTTCGAAGGGCCTTGGTTTCAGAGCGAGATTCCTCTCCGTCAGCCGACGGACTGGAATGACAGCGCGCGGAACCGTTTTTCAGGATTCTGCCACGGATCAATCCGCTCCTCGCCGTAAGCCCTTGGGTTTCCTACAAAATACAACACAAAGTGTCGGGAATTGCTTCCGCGCCCATAAATCCTGTGGAAAGTTGAGAAATATCCCTTGACAACGCACAAAGGCACCCGTACTATTTGTGGCCGAGAGTGGGCTAAAGTAGTCAAGAGTGAATAATTCTAGCCGAACGTTGGCTAAGGAAGGGCCTTTCAGGTGAGAGCTGGTGCTTCGCGGCAACCATCCCGCGACAATAGACCCAAAAGGCCGCCTGAAGATTCCGGCGGCATTCAAGTCCATTCTCGACGAAAGCTACGGTCCGGACTTCTACATCACGAGCCTGAACGGTCAGTCAGTGCGGATTTATCCCATGTCCGTTTGGAAGCAATTCGAGGTCAAGCTTGCGGCGCTGCCCTCCATGAACAAGTCGAAGCGAAAGCTGCTCGACCGGACGAACTACTGGGGGCAAGCGGAGAAGATGGATGGGCAAGGCCGGATCCTGATTCCCTCCATGCTCCGCGAGGCGGCCGAGATGACGGGGGAAGTGGCCGTCATGGGCAACTTGAATTACCTGGAGGTTTGGAACCTCCAGCGATTCCGCGACTACCTGGAAAAGAATCCCTTGACGGATGAGGACGAAGAGACGCTAAGCAACCTGGGCGTTTGATGCCATTCGACTTCGCTCATGGCCCTGACGGTTCGAATTCGCTCACCGTCCCTGAGCGTAGTCGAAGGGAGCGGGCAGACCAAGGGCACGTCCCCGCGCTAGTCGAAGAGGTTCTGAAGCTTTTGGAGGTTCGGCCCGATGGAACCTACATTGACGCGACGCTCGGCGCGGGCGGCCACGCGGAGGAAATCCTCAAGCGCCTCGGGAGCGGCAAGCTTCTGGGGTTTGACCGCGACCCGGCGGCGCTCGCTCGGGCCAGCGAACGGCTGAAAAAATACGGCGAGAAGCTGATGGTTATGGAAGGGAACTTCGCACAAATCGCTACGCTGCACGCTCAGAGCGGCCTGCCGCCCGCTGCGGGTGTCATCGCAGACCTTGGCGTAAGTTCGTTGCAGCTTGAAGACGCCGAGCGTGGATTCAGTTTCAGTCTGCCCGGACCCCTCGACATGCGCATGGGTCCGGACGCGGCTTTGACCGCCGGAGAGCTCGTGAACCGCACGAGCGAGCGAAATCTCGCCGACACGATTTTCAAGTTTGGGGAAGAGCGCCACTCGCGCCGCATTGCGCGAGCGATTGTGAAGGCCCGCCCGATTCGAACCACCACCGAGCTGGCGCAGGTGGTGACGCGAGCTATCCCCTTCCGGGCGGGCCTCCACCAAATTCATCCCGCGACGCGCACCTTCATGGCGTTGCGCCTTGCCGTCAACCGCGAGGTCGAAAACCTCGAAGGTTTCCTCTCCCGGGTGCTTGCGGTGCTGGCCGTTGATGGGCGGCTGGCGATGATCAGCTTCCATTCGCTCGAGGATCGGCTGGTGAAGCGCGCCTTCGCGGACTGGTCGCGCGATGGCCGCGTCCGTCTGCTGACACGGAAGCCGGTCTGCCCGAGCGATCGGGAAGCGCGGGAAAACCCTCGGGCGCGCAGCGCCAAGCTGCGCGCCGCGGAAAAGCTGTGACGCCGGGCTCCCGCCGTCCGACCAGAAATCATCCATGGCCACCACCACCGTTCCATTCCCGTTGACTCGCCGGCGCTCCAAGCGATCGGTGCGGCGCCCGCAACCGGCACCCGCCCGCCGAGCGGGTTTCCTGGAAGTTTGTTTCGTCAAGCGCATTGACAACTCGCGTTTGCGCCGGCAAGTGAACCCGGAAAGGCGGCGTCAATGCTTCACGCTGCTTTCGCTCGGCGGCATCGTCTTCGGCGCCTTCCTGATGCTCGCCTGGCAGCACTTCCAGTGCGTGCGCTTCGGCTATGGGATTCAGCAACTCAAAAATCAGCAGTCGTCGCTCGTGGAATTGAACCGCGAGCTGCGCCTCGAGCAAGCGTCGCTGGCCGATCCGCAGCGGATTGACCAGCTCGCGCGCAAGCGCCTTGGCCTGGCGACGCCGGCTCCCGAGCAAATCATTCCGCTGGGGAGCCCCGAAGAGCCGGCAAGGGCGAGGGGCGGCGCTCGACAATGGGCCGCGGAGGCTCCTCGAGGTCAGTGATGTCTTCTCGCAAGCCGCGGCCACGGTCGGTGAAAGGCGCCGGATTAGGCGGAGTAAACCGCGCCCTGACGCTCGGCGTGATCATGGCGGTGTGGATGTTGGGATTGATCGGCCGCCTTTATTACCTAGACGTGATTGATTACGTCCAGTTGCTCGGCCAGGCCGAACGGCAGCAACAGCGGGTGGTTGAAGTGGCTCCCCAGCGCGGCGCGATATACGACCGCCAGATGCACGCGCTGGCCATGACCCTGCCCGTTGATTCGGTTTTTGCCGTCCCCGCGGAAATTGCCGACCCGCCCGACACGGCACGCCGGCTGGCTTCCGTTCTGCGTCTCGACGCCAAGGAGCTTTTCGGCCGCTTTGAGGCTTTCCGCTCGTTTTGCTGGGTGAAGCGCAAGGTGACCGCGGATGAAGCGGCGGAAGTCAAGAACCTCGACCTGAAGGGAATCTACTTTCAAAAAGAGATGAAGCGGTTTTATCCCAAAGGCGAGCTGGCGGCGCAGGTGCTCGGTTACGTCGGTATGGACGATCAGGGCTTGGCCGGACTTGAGTACGGGATGAACAGCGAGGTCCAAGGCGCCCCAGGCCACATCGTGCTCTCGACCGACGCCCACCGGCAGTCGTATGCTTCGAGCGAGTCCGTGGGCCTGCCCGGCAAGAGTCTGGTTTTGACGCTCGATGAAAACATCCAATACACCGCCGAAACGATTCTCGACGAGACCGTGCGCAAGTGGCGCGCGGCCGGGGGGACTATTGTTGTACAGAATCCGAACACCGGCGAAATTCTGGCGTTGGCGAGCTTCCCAAAATTTGATCCGAACGTGTACTCGAAATTCCGGCCGAGGGAGTGGAAAAACCGCGGCGTAGCCTGGGTCTATGAGCCCGGCTCTACGTTCAAGCTGGTGACGCTTGCGGCCGCGCTCGAGGCAGGGCTGGCCACTCCCCAGGAAAGCGTGGATTGCCAGCAAGGCCGCATTGTGCTCGCCGGGCACACGATTCATGACCATAAGCCCTTCGGCGCGCTCACCGTCGAGCAAGTCCTGGTGAACTCGAGCGACGTCGGCGCCATCAAAATCGGGCTGCGCCTGGGCCAGGAACGCTTTTATCGTACCATCCGCGATTTCGGTTTTGGCCAGCCGACCGGCATCGAATTGCCGGGAGAAGAGCACGGGCTGCTCAAGCCTCCAAGCCGCTGGTCGGGGATTTCGATTGGTGAGATCTCCATGGGCCAGGAGATTGGCGTGACCGCCGTGCAACTGCTGACGGCATATTCGGCCGTCGCGAATGGCGGAATCCTTTACCCCCCTCGGATCGTTCACGAAGTCTTCCGCGGCGAGACGCATGAGACGGCGCCTCCGATCCAGGGGCGGCGCGTGGTCAGTGTGCGCACGGCGGAAGAGATGAAAGGGATGCTAAGACAAGTGGTCGAGCAGGGAACCGGGAAACACGCGCGCCTGGACGGCTACACGGCCGGCGGAAAGACCGGCACCGCGCAAAAGATTGATCCCGGCGGCCATTATTCCCATTTTCATTACGTGGCTTCGTTTGTGGGTTTCGCCCCCGTTCGTCGGCCGGCGATTGCCATCCTGGTGGCGATCGATTCGCCGGTGGGGGCGATTTACGGGCAAGAGGTGGCGGCTCCGGCGTTCAGATCCGTCGCAGAACAAACTCTGAATTATCTCAGCGTACCGCAAGACAATCCTACCCGGTGGCTTCAGCTTGCCGCACAACCGCCGGTCCGGTCTCCCCGCCAGATACGGGCGGGCCGGGCTGGCATTCCTCTTTCAGTTTCTGAGCGAACTGTGGCTGCCGCCTCGCCCGTACAAAACGTTGCATTAAGAAGCGCCGTACGCGAGCCTGACCGCGCGACCGAGCTGGTAAGCGGAGGCCCGCTGGTTGCCGTCCCGGATTTCTCGGGCCAGGCCGTGCGTTGGGCCGCCGAAAAATGCGAAACCGTCGGCTTGGAATTGGTGGTGGCGGGCTCAGGGCTCGGCCATAAACAGAAGCCGGCCGCGGGCGCCTTGGTGCCGGCGCATAGTTCCGTATGGGTGGAGTTTGCACGGTAGGTGCGCAGTTAGACTTTTGACGAGAGAGGCGACGTCAGTCGACAGTTAACAGTCGAGAGTCAAAAGTCAAAAGTCAAAGGTCGAAAGTTGAATGCCACAACATTTGATTTGACCTTCAACTTTCGACCTTCGACCTTCGACTCTTGACTTTCGACCTCATGACTGACAACGGACCAATGACAAAGGACCGGCGTTATAATGCGAGTGAAGAATGAAACTGGGCGGCCTTCTGGGCGCAATCGCCGGCGCGGAATGGGGCGCGTCGCCGGACCTCGAAATCAATTCGCTGGCCTATAGCTCGCAGTGTGCCGAAAAGGGCACGCTTTTTTTTGCCATCCAGGGCGAGAAAGCCGACGGCCACAAGTTTATCCCGCAAGCTATCGAGCGCGGCGCGGTCGCCGTCGTAAGCGAGCGTCCCGCCCCGCAGCAACTAGCCACGCGCTGGGTCCGCATCCCCAAGATTCGCCGTGCCCTTTCGGAAGCCGCCCACGCCTTCTTCGGACAACCTGATGCCCGCCTAAAGCTCATCGGTATCACCGGCACGAACGGCAAGACCACCACGGCTTACTTGCTCGAATCCATTTGCGCGGCTGCGGGTTTCGATTGTGCCCTCTTCGGCACGGTTGAGTACCGTTTTGCGCGCAAAGTCCTCACCGCCCGTAACACTACGCCCGAATCCTTGGACCTGCTTACTTATCTCGCCGAGCACGGTCAGCACGGCGGCCAGGCTGCGGCCATGGAAGTTTCCTCGCACGCTCTGGCGCAAGAGCGGGTCTGGGGATTCAAGTTCAGCGCGGCGGCGTTTACCAACTTGACCCAGGACCATCTGGACTTTCACAAGGACATGCCGTCTTACTTCGAAGCGAAGCGGCGGCTCTTCGAAGGCTTAGGCACGTCGCCGCCACCGTTGGCCGTGGTTAACATTGACGACGCCTGGGGCAGGAAGCTCCTTGACATTTCTTTTCGCCGGCTCGTCACTTACGGTGTGAGCCCCCAGGCCGAGGTGCGGCCGAAACATGAAACGTTCCGCGCGGAGGGCCTTCAGGCGGTACTCTCGACGGCCGAAGGACCGGTAGAGGTCCGCTCACCGCTCCTTGGCCGGCCGAACCTCATGAACATCATGGCGGCAACGGCGACGGCGCTCGGTTTGGGGTTTTCCCGCGAAGCCGTCGAAAAAGGCGTGGCGACGCTCTCGAGCGTCCCCGGAAGATTTGAGAGCGTGGATGCCGGCCAGCCTTTCCTGGTTCTGTTGGACTACGCCCACACCGCCGACGCGCTGAAAAATGTTCTCACCACGGCCCGTGAGCTGACGCAAGGCCGCTTGATCGTTGTCTTCGGCTGCGGCGGCGACCGAGACCGCGCGAAGCGTCCCTTGATGGGAGAAGTGGCGGGCTCGCTTGCCGATCTGGCCGTGCTGACTTCGGACAACCCTCGCAGCGAGGACCCGCTCCGCATCATGAGCGACGCGATGGTCGGCCTCTGGAAAACCGGAAATCCTTACATCGCCGAGGTGGACCGAGAAGCCGCCATTCGCAAAGCGCTCGGCGAAGCCCGCGATGGCGACGTGGTGGTGGTGGCCGGAAAGGGTCACGAGGCGTATCAGATATTCCGGGACCGCACGGTGCCGTTTGACGAGCGCCAAATCATTCGCCGCATCTTGGGTGAGATGGGGTATGCCGCCAAAGCACGACAGTAGCGCGGCCCTTTACGGGTTCACCCTGAACGGCCCGCGTCTCATCGGCCCGTAAAGCGTCGCGGCACATCGCGCGGCCCTTAATGAGCCGCAGCTCTTAGCACTATGCCGATTGGCAGAGTGATTGCTCCGCACAGAATCCGTCATGCAGATTGCCCTAACCGAACTCGCCGCTCTTCTCGGCGCCTCCAGCGGAGTTCGTAACCTCACGGTCCGTGGCGTCTCAATTAATTCGCGGACCGTCGAAGCCGGCCAAGTCTTCTTCGCCATCCGCGGGCCGCGTTTTGACGGGCACAGTTTCGTCGAGCAGGCGCTCGCGCGAGGCGGGGTCGCGGCCGTGGTCGAGCAGGGGTTTTTCGATAGCGCGGATCAGCAGCTCGCTCGCGGCGTGCGGCGGCGGTGGGGAAAGAAAGTGGTCGCCGTGACGGGCAGCGCGGGAAAGACCACCACAAAAGAAATGATCGCCGCCCTCCTCGGGACGAAGCTCAAGGTCCTCAAATCGCTCGGTAACCTTAACAATGACTATGGGTTGCCGCTAGCGCTCTTGCAACTTGAGCCTTCGGACGAGGCGGCGGTTGTGGAGCTGGCAATGTCCGGGCCGGGGGAAATCGCCCGCCTGGCGCGCGTTGCCGAACCCGAAACCGGCGTAGTGACCAACGTCGCGCCAGTTCACCTCGAGTTCTTTGATTCCTTGGATGGAATTGCCGGCGCCAAGCGAGAGCTTATTGAGAACCTCTCGCCGCCGCGTACGGCGGTATTGAACTTCGACGACCCACAGGTGCGAAGGTTCCAGGAAGGCTTTGACGGGCAAGTGGTGACCTACGGCCTGGAAGAAGGCGCCGCTTTCCGCGCCATCGAAGTGGCCGCAGCCGTGCCTGTTGGGTGGCGATTGCGCCTGATAGGGAAAGCGTTTGACGGCGAGTTTTACCTGCCCCTGCCCGGCCGGCACAACGTCATGAACGCGCTGGCGGCTCTGGCCACCGCGAGCGTGTTCAATATCCCAGAGAAGGATTGCCGCGAGGCGCTCGCGCGGTTTGCAAATCTACCCCAACGCAGTGAAATTCTTACACTCTCGGATCAAGTCACGGTTGTTAACGACTGCTATAACTCGAACCCGCTGGCCATGGAACGAATGCTCGAGACGCTGGCCTCATGGCGAGCGGCGCGGCGCATCGTCGTCGCTGGAGAGATGCTCGAGCTCGGGCCGACCTCGCCCGAATGGCACCGCAAGGTTGGCCGCAAGGCCGCCGAGTCGGGCGTGGAGTGGCTCCTGGGAGTTCAAGGGAACGCGCAGTGCTTTCTCGAGGGCGCCAGCGAGGCGGGCCTCCCGCCTGAGCACTTGCGCTTTTTCCCTTCAGCCGAAGCGGCGGCGGAATTCCTTGCCGAACTGGTTCGGCCGGGGGACGTGGTGTTGGTCAAAGGCTCGCGAGGCGTGCATTTAGAAAAGGTCGTCGAAGTTCTCAAATCTCTCCAGAAATCTGAAGGCCGAAGCCTAAAGCCTGAAGTCTGAAGTCAGAAGTCTGATGTCCGAAGTCTGCCCGATTTCAAGGCTCCGATGGAGCCCATCGGGCTCCAGAAATCGGAGAAGTTAGTACAGCGGAGTGCAGCGCGAGGTTTATTTGGCCAAGGAAGAATCTGATTATCGGCTCAACACGCTTAACAGATTGATGAAAAAATGGCCCTCCGGTGTCATTCTGAGGAGCCGGAGGCGACGAAGAATCTCGCAAATGCTTGATTCTTATAATGCCGAGATTCTTCGCTTCGCTCAGAATGACAGCTTAAAACACTTTTTCATCTGCCTGTTAAGATTGAAAGCCGAAAACTGAAAGCTGAAAACTGAAAGCTGAATGTTGAAAGCTGAAGGCTATTCGCATGTTCTATCTTCTCTACACCTGGTTCCACTCCGAGATTCGCTTTTTCAATCTGTTCCGATACATCACTTTTCGCACGGCGTTGGCCAGCTTGACGGCGCTGCTCATGTCCATGCTGCTCGGGCCCTGGGTCATCCGGAAAATGAAGGAATTCCAGGTCGGCCAGTACATTCGCGAGGAGGGGCCGAAACGACACCAGGCCAAGGCCGGAACGCCCACCATGGGCGGCGTGCTGATTATGCTTTGCATTGTTGTGCCCACGCTTTTGTGGGCGAACTTGTCGAACGAATTCGTTTGGCTGGTGCTGGCGGTGAGCCTGGGCTTTTCCGCCATCGGCTACTACGACGACCTGGAGAAAGTGCGCCGGCGGAAAAACTTGGGGCTGCGCGCGCGGGCAAAGTTTCTGACGCAGATTCTCGTCAGCTTCACGTTCGGCATTGCGCTGATTCTGTTCGCGGCGCGGGGGTTCTATTCGACCGACCTGACCGTCCCGTTCTTCAAGAGGTTCCACCCGGCGCTCGTGCTCCCGCAGTTTCTCGCGAGCCCTTGGACTTGGCCTGTGGCCTATCTGCCCTTCCTCGGCTTCGTGGTGCTGGTGCTCGTGGGCTCATCGAATGCCGTCAATCTGACGGACGGGCTGGACGGATTGGCCATTGGATGCGTGGTGATTACGGCTTCGGCTCTAACGGTGCTGGCCTATGTCGCGGGGCACGCGGTGCTCGCAGGCTACCTCGAAGTCGAACACCAGCCGCGCGTGGGCGAGCTCACGGTTTTTTGCGGCGCCATGGTGGGCTCGAGCCTGGGTTTCCTTTGGTATAACGCCTATCCGGCGGAGATGTTCATGGGCGACGTGGGGTCGCTGGCGCTCGGTGGGGCCATTGCCGCGGTGGCCGTGGCCATCAAGCAAGAACTGCTTCTGCCGTTCGTGGGCGGAATCTTTGTGGTGGAGGCGCTTTCAGTGATCCTGCAAGTGGGGTCCTACAAGCTGCGGAAAAAGCGCATCTTCAAGATGTCGCCCCTCCACCACCATTTCGAGCTGACGGGCTGGACGGAGTCGAAAATCATCGCCCGCTTCTGGATCGTGGCGCTGATTTTCGCGCTCTTTGCGCTGACGACGTTGAAACTGCGGTGAAAACGTCCGCGGTCCGCTGTGGGTCGTCCGTTGTCAATCGAGCGGTCGAAAGTCGAAAGTTGAAAGTTGAAAGTCGAACGTTGTCGTGTTCGACTTTCGACCCTCGACTTTCAACTCTTCCCTGCGCGGCGGACAACGGACTTGGGACTACGGACCAAGAACGCTTTGACTTATGGAATTTGTGCGCATAAAATACGCACTAACGGTGGCAATACCGGAGACAGGATCCAGAAACCCAAGCTGAGCCGCCTTCGAGCGAAAAGTTTCAGTTTGTTTCGATCTTCAAGTTTCGAATTTCGATTTTCGATTTACGAATGCTATGGCTAGACCTAAATCGTTTCGCGACCCGACTCGGGTCAGCTTGACGCTCGACCGGCGGACGCTGGTGAGCGCTCGGCGCGTAGCGCGGCTCGCGCAGCGCTCGCTTTCCGAGGTGGTCTCGGAAATCCTGAATGGGTACTTGCGCAAGAACGGGCGGCCCGCCACGCGCGGTCCTGCCTCCGCCGCAGGGCGGAGAGGGAGGGCGGCGTGATGGACCTTGCCGGCAAGCGTGTGCTGGTGGTGGGCCTGGCGCGCAGCGGGCGCGCCGCGGCCGCGAGCCTCGCCAAGCGCGGCGCCGTGGTCACCGTCACGGACTCAAAGCCGCCGTCAAATTTCAAATCTGAAATTTCGGAACTGATGCCTCTCAAAGTCGGCATGGAACTCGGCGCCCACCGGGAGGCGACGTTTCTCGTGCAGGACTTGGTGGTTGCGAGCCCGGGCGTGCCTTGGGACATGCCGCTGCTCGTTAAAGCGCGGGAGCGGCGCATCCGCGTAATACCCGAGGTCGAATTGGCCAGTTGGTTTCTGGCCCAGCCCATCCTTGGCATCACCGGCTCGAACGGCAAGACGACCACCACCTCGCTGATCGGGGAAATGCTGGAAGCCTCAGGCTTTCGAACTTTTGTCGGCGGAAACATCGGCGTGCCGCTCATCTCCGCCGTGGATCGAGTTCCGGCCGCCGAATGGCTGGTCACAGAACTGAGCAGCTTCCAACTTGAGGGCATCGAAAGTTTCCGGCCGCGTGTCGCAGTGCTCTTGAATCTCAGCCGGAATCATTTGGACCGCCACCCGAGCTTTGAGGCGTATGTCGCGGCGAAGGCCAGAATTTTCGCGAACCAAAGCGCGGACGACACCGCGATCCTCAACGCCGACGACGAAAACGTGATGCGGCTCGCCTCCTCCATCGCGGCACGAAAAATCTACTTCAGCATGCGGCAAAACCTTCCGGACGGAGTTTTCCTTTCCAAGGGCGAACTCCGCTATCGCGTGGGAAACCTCGAGCGGGCGCTTATTGCGGTATCCGAAATTCCGTTGCGCGGCGCCTACAACGTCGAGAACGTGGCCGCGGCTGCGGCGGCCGCGGCCACCATCGGCGCGGACTTGGAGGCCTTGCGCGCGGCGGTCACCCGCTTCCGCGGCGTCGAGCACCGCCTGGAATTTGTGCGCGAGATCCGCAAAATCCAGTTCTTCAACGACTCGAAAGCCACGAGCGTCGATGCGACGGCCAAGTCGCTTTCCGCCTTCGAGCGCGGCGTGCACTTGATCATGGGGGGCAAAGACAAAGGCGCCCCTTACACCCCGTTGCGGCCGCTCCTTCCGGAACGTGTTCACGAGGTGCTGGTGATCGGCGAGGCGGCCGAGAAAATTGCGCGGGACCTTGCGGGCGCCGCGGAGATTGTCCCCGCTGGGACGCTCGAAGTTGCCGTCGAAGAGGCGTTTGCGCGAGCTTCGCCCAGCGACGTCATTCTGCTCGCGCCGGCTTGCTCGAGCTACGATCAGTTCCAGGATTTCGAGCACCGCGGGCGAATGTTTAAGGAGCTGGTCGAGAAGCTGGCGCGGGACGTCGAGGCCGAGCCGCTGGAGCTCGAACCACCCGGAATCGGGATTCGGGTGCCGGGAGTCGGGAAACAACTAGACGATCCGGAACTCGAAACTCAAAATTCGAAAACCGAAACTCAAAGCTCGAGTCCCGACGTTCGACCATCGTCAATCGAAAATCGTCAATCGTCAATCGAGCAGTGGCATTACGTTTACGAAGTGAGCCGCGAGGAATTCCCCCCGAGCGCCGAGGAGTTTTCCGACGCGCAGGAAACGCGGCGCGAGGCGCCTTCGGAGGAAGCGGAACGACCCGCTGAAGAGTTGACGGACCCTTTGATGCCCTTTGAAGTTCGCGAGCAAACTCTGGCGCCCTCCCGGTCCAACGCGCGCGAGGCTGCTCCCACCGGCCTTCCGGCTGGTTGGCGGGCGGCGACGAATCGGCGGCGCAACTGACGGTTCGATCCGTCGGCGGACGGATGGCAACATCCGTCCGCCGACGGACTCACCTTCCCTCCCTTCGACTTTGCTCAGGGACGCTGAGCGAAGTCGAAGCGTGAGCGAAGTCGAAGGGAGCCATGGCCAAGCAACTCGAATCCGACCGCATCCTGTTCGGGGCCGTCGCGGCGCTGGTGCTGTTCGGCTGCCTGATGGTGTACAGCGCCACGGCCGTCCTTGCCGCCGAGCAGTTCGGTTCGAGCTACCACTTTCTGGCGCGCCAAGCTTTCTGGGCAGTGCTGGGCCTGATGGTGATGATCGTGATGATGAACGTGGACTACACGCGCCTGGCGAGTCCCGTGGTGGTGTTCCCGGCGCTGGCGGTGGAGATAGGTTTGCTCGTCGCGGTGCTCTTCGCCGCCCCCTCGCACAAGGCCCATCGCTGGCTGCGCTGGGGCGGAGCGAGCTTCCAGCCTTCGGAATTGGCCAAACTGGTGACGGTGATTTTCATCGCTTACTTTCTCGAAACGCGCCGCAAGGATATCAACGACTGGCGGCACACGCTGGCGCCCGTGGCGATGGTGGCCGGCGCCACGGTGCTGCTGGTTTTAAAGGAGCCGGATCTCGGAACCTCCCTCGCCATCCTGCTCATCGTCGCGGCGATGCTGTTCGCGGCGGGGATGCGCTTGCGGTATTTTACTTACAGCGCCCTGGCCGCCTTTCCGGTCCTCTATCTGCTGGTCTTCCACGTGGCCTACCGCTATAAACGCGTCATGGCTTTTCTCGATCCGTACGCCGACCCGCGGGGCGTGGGCTTCCAGATTATTCAGTCCATGATTGCAGTCGGCACGGGAGGGATTTTTGGCGTCGGCTTGATGGACGGAAAACAAAAAC
>QHZO01000203.1:2819-9185 GCA_003224695.1 Acidobacteriota bacterium | reverse complement strand
TCGTGCTCTTGCCGCCCGGCATGATGAGCGCGTCGGCGCTGGCGAGATCTTGAGCGCCCTTGACGAGTTTCCATCGCGCGCCGATGCGCCCGAGCATCTTGGCGTGCATCTCGAAATCGCCTTGCACGGCCAGAATGCCCACGGTTTTGTGTCCGTTGTTCATTGCGAGCTGTCAGTTTTCAGTCGTCAGTGGTCCGTTGTCCGCTGCGCGTTGATCGGTCGAAAGTCACGGGTCGAAAGTGCAAAGTCCTTACGTTCAACTTTCGACTCTGGACATTTGACCCGTTCCTCGCGACGGACAACGAACAACTGACGTCTTTTTTTCAGCATTCGTAATTCATAATTCTTAATTCTCAATTTGTGGCTGATCCCACGAGGTTTGCAACTAGGTTAATTTTCGTCCCCGCCAGCGCCTTCGACACGGGGCAGCCCGCCTTCGCCCCCTGCGCCAGTTCCTGAAACTTCGCATTGTCAATGCCGGGGATTTCGCCCACCGTCGTGAGATCAATTTGCGTAATGGCAAAGCCAACGCCGACTTTTTCGAAACGTACGGCAGCTTTGGTGTGCACGCGCTTGGGTTCGAAGCCCGCCTTTGCGAGTGTCGCCGAAAGCGCCATCGAGAAGCAGCCCGCGTGCGCCGCGGCGATTAATTCTTCCGGATTCGTTCCCGGCCCGCTCTCCATGCGCGACTTGAACGTGAACGGGCCGTCATAGGAGCCCGAGGCCATTTTCATGTGCCCCTGCCCTTCGATCAAATTACCTTTCCACTCCGCCTCTGCATTTCGAACTGGCATCGTCATTTCCTCCTGTGTATTGGAATATTATTTGCTCCATCCGTCAAAAGTATTGATGAAAGACTCCAACGAAAGGTTCTTGCCTTCTGCCGTCGGTCTTCAGTCGTCAGCCTTTTGCCTTTTGCCTTTTGACTTTTGCCTTTTGACCTTTGACTTTTGACTTTTGACTTTGTGCTTCAACCTTTCTTTTCCTGAATCCCGAATCCTGACTCCTGAATCCTAGCTTCCCCATCCCATCCGCTCGCGCAGCGCCGTGATGTGCGCGACGTGGTGGCGGCCGTGCCAGGCATATTGCGCCAAGTATTTATTCAAGTCGAGCACGCCCATCTCGGGATGCCGAAACTTGCGCTCGAAATCGGCAGGCTGCATGGCCCTGAGCATCTCCACCCAACGCTCGTGCAGAGATTCCAGGAGCAGTAGTGAGGTCTCGACAGGCCCGGCTTTTGCGTCCGGCAGTTCCGCCCAAAGCTGCTGCTCGTAGGGCTTGATGGTCGGCTCATCCTCCGTCAGCGCCAGTTTGAAGCGGATGTAGGCGTTCGCGTGGCTATCCGCAAGATGATGCACCACTTGCCGTACCGTCCACCCACCGTCGCGATAGGGCGTGTCGAGCTGACTTTCGCTTAGCCCCTTCACCGCCGCACGCAACTTCGCCGGCGTCTCTTCAATTTTTTCGAAGTAGTTCTCTCTTTCTTCCTCGGATACTCTCTCCGGCCATTTAAAATTGCCCACTGGGTATCGCAAGTCCATGATTGTTCCTTTCGCTTTCTAGGGATCGCCCGGCGGTCGTCTCGGTCTCCACGCGAGATCGTCGTCCTGCGCCCCATCACCCCCTCGCCCGCTCCTCAGCCGAGGAGGGGAATTGCCTTCTGCCTTCTGCCTTCTGCCTTCTGCCTTCTGCCTTCGCAGACGACTGCCGGCGATCATAGATCGCCGCTACAGCTACCATCCGCGCGTTTGCAGCAGCTCTTCGGGTTTCATCTTGGCCACATCCAGGCCGGGCATGGCTTGGCCGAGTTCTTCGGACCATTCGGCGACAATCTTCGCGTCGTTATAGTGCGTGGTGGCGCGCACGATGGCTTTGGCGCGCTTGTCGGGGTCGGACGATTTAAAGATGCCCGAGCCGACAAAGCAGGCTTCGGCGCCAAGCTGCATGACCAGCGACGCGTCTGCGGGAGTGGCGATGCCGCCGGCGGAAAAATTCGGCACAGGAAGCCGGCCATGCTCGGCGACCCATTTCACCAAATCGTAAGGCGCGCCAAGCTCCTTCGACTTCGCCATCAACTCTTCCTCGCGCAGCGTCGTAAGCTGGCGGATTTCACCGGTGATGGCGCGCAGGTGCCGGACGGCTTCCACGATATTGCCCGAGCCTGCCTCGCCCTTGGTGCGGATCATGGCCGCACCCTCGCCGATGCGCCGCAACGCCTCGCCCAAGTTCCGCGCGCCGCAGACAAACGGCACCTTGTAGGGCCACTTGAGGATGTGGTGCTCCTCGTCGGCTGGCGTCAGGACTTCGCTTTCGTCCACGTAGTCCACGCCCACCGATTCCAGCACCTGGGCTTCCGCGAAGTGTCCGATGCGCGCCTTGGCCATCACGGGAATGGTCACAACGTCCATGATCTGCTTGATGATTTTGATGGACGCCATGCGGGCCACGCCGCCTTCCTTGCGGATGTCCGCCGGAACGCGTTCGAGCGCCATCACGGCGCAGGCGCCCGCATCCTCGGCGATTTTGGCCTGCTCGGCGGTGGTCACGTCCATGATCACGCCGCCCTTGAGCATTTCCGCCAATCCGACTTTCAGTTTCATCGCTTCATCGTATTGCCACATGGTGATTCTCCTTGAAATGAGTTCAAAGTTGAGAGTCGAAAGTCGAGAGTCAAAGGTTGAGTGATTCTGCTCCTTCGCTCGTTTCGCCTCTTCACTGCCGCTTTCAACTTTCAACTCTTGACTTTCGATTTCTCTGGTCGAAGTCTCCCTCCTGACTTTTCACCTTCGACTTTCGCCTCTCGACTATCAACTTCTCTCTTCAAACCAGCGCCACTTCCGGGCTCACGGGCTTCCGCCGCTTCCCTGCCCCAAGCCTCCGCACTTCTTCCCCCAGCAACCCGCCGAGGACGCGCACGCCCCCGACGATGCGGTCGTCCGAAACAGTTGTAAAGCATAACCGAAAAGCGTTGTGGCGCGCGTTCTGGAAATAGAAGTACCGGGATGGGGCAAAAAGCACATGACGGTCGCGCGCCTTCACGAGCAGCTCGCCGGCATCCATGCCCGCCGGCAGCTCCACCCAAACGGCCATGCCGCCGTCGGGACGATTGACCTTCACCTCCGGCGGGAAGTGCCGCTCGAGCGCCTGACTGAGAATTGCGAGTTTGTGCTCGTACAGCTTCTTCAATCGCCGGATGTGCTTGTCGAGCCAGCCGCGCCGGCCAAGCTCTTCGAGCACCGCCTGGCCGAGCAGATTCGTGTGGAGGTCGGCGCGCTGCTTCGCCGCGGTCAGGCGTTCGATGACGCGCCGCGAGGCGGCAGCCGTGTCGAGAGATTTGAGCGGCGGGAGCTCCCTGCCGTTAAACGCCAGCGCTCCGTAGACGTCGTCTTCGACCACCGGCACCTGGAATTTTTTGGCCAGCTCCAGCAGGCGCTGGCGCGCCGCGAGCGGCATGCTGCGCCCCGTGGGGTTTTGGAAATTGGGGCTGGCCAGAATCAGCTTCACCTTGGTCTGCGCGAGCACGGCGGAGAGAAAATCCAGGTCCATGCCGTCGCCCGTAACGGGCGCGCCAATCAGCCGAATGCCCGGCGCGTCGAAAATGTTCCAAAGGCCCGTGTAGGTGGGATTTTCCGAAACCACCGCGTCGCCCGGCGAAACCAGCGACCGGCGCACCAGATCCAGCGATTGCTGGCAACCATTGGTGATCAGGAGCTCGTCCGGCTCCACGGCGATTCCGTCGCGCCGCATCCGCGCCTGCAAGTAACGCTTGAGCGGGGGATAGCCGTCGCTCGAACCGTATTGAAGCAGGCTTCCACCCTCGCGGCGCAGCACTGCATCCGTGGCGCGGCGGACAAGTTCGAGCGGCGTCAGCTCGTCCGACCCGTGCGCAGCGGCAAACGAAATCACCCCCGGTTCATGTATGCTCGCCATCAGGCGGCCCAGCGAATCGTCCCGGTCTTTCGGCGGGAAATAGCTATCCCAAAAGAGATCGTTCGTCGCGCGGCGCCCCGGTTGGATGGTGAGCGTCGCGGCGAATGGCGAGACAAAGGTGCCGCGTCCGACCGTCCCTTCAATCAAGCCCTCGGCCTGTAGGTCGGCGTAGGCGTTTCCCACCGTGGTCCGATGGACCCCCAGGCGCTTGGCCAACTCGCGGCTCGGTACCAGACGTTCCCCCACTTTGACCGCGCCCGTGACGATGCGCTCGCGAATCTGGTCGCGAATCTGGGCGTAAAGGGGCTTATGGAGACTGGGATCTAAAGTCAGGATCAACGGGCCCGCCCTCCTTAGCTGCTATCAAAAGACCAGACCAATTTAAGTCATGGCTGCACTCATGTAAAGAGCCAATTAGTCCAATTTGTCTGCCGTCCAAATTGGATCGTTTAGCCAGGCGGGCGCCTGTAGCGGCGAGCAGTGTCTCGCCGCGCCATTGACGCTTTCAATCCGGCGAGACACAGCTCCCCGCTACAGCCCCCTTCCTCGCCGCGGCTTCTCTCTCGATTCAGGCGAGGGTTTCGGACTGGGAGCGGGCCTGGCTGTACGTTCCGAGTGTGGCGGGATTTCCGGATCTCGCATGGGGCCGGGGGGCTTGCCCTGGCGCAGGTTCTGGCGTTGCTGAGGTTCGAGCGGGCGGCCCGGATGCTCCGACATGGCCTTTTCGCGCTCCGGGAAAGGCACGCGCGGCGGGGGAGGCGGGGTCCTAGTGATCACGCGTGGCCGGGACGCCGGCTCACCGCCCCGCGGAGCCTCGGGGGCGCGTTCGATGGGAGCAATCGGGCGAGCCACAGGCGTTCCCGGCTGCTTGGTCGCACGCCCCGGTTGGCTTATCGGAATTGGCCGGGCAGTCCGGGCGGGCGGCGGCACCACGGGCCCTCCCCCCACAGCCGCCCGACGGGCGGGAGAAATCGAGGGGTGGGGAATGACCTGAGCCCTGGCGACCGTTTGGGGGTCCACTCGAAGAACATGGCCTCTGACCGGTTGGGCGGTCCTGAAGACGTCCCCCGGCACGGCCGTCGTGGCGCGCCCGCGGTTCACGTATTGAATGTTATTTATGTTGGTGACGTTTGTTATATTCGTAATATTCGTTACATTTCGAACGTTCGTGACGTTGACCTGACGCAGGTAATCTCCGCCGTAATGGTACCAGGGATAGTACGGCTCACTCGGTCCGAGCGGGAACCACGCGGCGGTGCTCCCGACGGCGACGACGAAATTAGGCCCGCCCACAAACACCACGAGCGCCGGCGCGTAGACTGGCCGAACGACCACGGGGCCGGGGATCCAGCCCCAGCGCCGCCCAATCACCACCCAGCGGCCGTAGTGGAAGGGGCAGAAACCCCAGGGCTCCTCTTCCACCCACGTCCAACCCCAAGGCTCGACCCAAACCCAGCGGCCGTAGCGGTAGGGCACCCAGCCGGCGGGAACGGCGGAGGGATACCAAACCGGACCGTAATCGGGTGCCGCCTCCCAGCGGCCGTATTCGTCGAGGTCGTCCGAGCCGGGAACGCCGCGGCCCACATACTCGGGCGAACGAGCCGACTCGATGCGGCGGTCACGCTCCGCCGACCAGTGGTCAAAGTCGTCCGGCGCCGGCGGTGAGACGGGCTCTACTTGAACGGATTCCGTCCCCACGAGCTTGGCCGCCTGCCCACGTTCGAGCCTCTGGTCGGCGCCGCCTCCGCTCACTTGTAAGCTTCCCCGGTCCACAACTACCAGTGTCCCGTTGCCGCTCGGGTCGGAGTCCACGCGATAGTCGCCGGGCCTGTGGAATGTCAGCGCGCCGTTCGTGGTGTCCACCTCGATGGAGTCTCCCTCCTCGTGCGAGTATACGCTCACGCGGATTGTGCCTTGCCCGAGGCCCAATTGCATGTGCTGGTCCGTCAAATTCGCCACGGTCAAATCTGTCGCCTCCGAGAGGCGCACCGCATAGGGGCCAACCTGGAGCTCAGCTCGGCCGCCCCGATCGGTATATAGCCGGTCGCCGGTGGTGAGCGGATAGTTCCGCGCGGCTTCGCTCCACTGGTCGGAACCCGCGACCTGAAGCGACACCTTGCCTTCGATGACGCTGAGCCTGGCCACTCGCCCCGGCGGGTTGACTTCGCTATCCTGGGCAAAAAGTGGAGCCGCTACGACCGCCGCCGCGAGGAAAATCGTTGCCGCAGAAATCTTCCGGCTTGCCCAAAAGCCTCGGCCCCCGGAATCTGGCGGGCCCGTCATTCGCGTGAAGCCGCAAGCTAGCCGGCCCGTCACCCCGGCGCAGCCGGAAGCTAGCGAGCCCCCCATTCCCGCGAAGGCGGGAATCCCTGGCGTTCGAATTCGGCTGTGTGCCATTTTGTCGTTCCTCCGTTGGTCGCGCTAGTATCTCAGACT
>QHZO01000203.1:0-2763 GCA_003224695.1 Acidobacteriota bacterium | reverse complement strand
CGCCGCTGTAGCGCCGCTCTTCGAGCGGCGCGTTTGGACCGCGGCGGCTTGCCGCCGCTATCCAAAGCGGGAGCAAGCTCCCACACTCTATAATCTGCAAACCGCTCGCCGGCCCGCCGCGATTCGGGCTGAGTCTTTGAGGTGTTGCCGCGCGCCGAAAATTACCTGTGAGCCGCGTAAGAGTTTGCCGGTCGAGAATTTTTTTCGGCCGTCTCCGACGGTTATCTACCGAGTCCCACTAAGACGCGACAGTTCGCCACTGGAAATGCCTCTCCCAGGCGCCCGTAGAGAGAATTTCCTGGATCTGGTCCAGGGCGAAGTTAAACTCCTCGTCGCGATTATAGAAGTGCGGGGACAATCGGACGCCGGCCTGCGGGCGGTAATCCACGAGGATGCTACGAGCCACCAGCTCTTTCATCACCTCTTGCGCGTGGGGGCAGTCAATGGAAACCGTTCCGCCGCGCTCCGCCGCGTTGAGCGGCGTCGAGACGTGCCAGCCGCGGGCGAGCGCGCCTTGAATTAGCCGCTCGGTCTGTCGAATGGACTTCTCACGAATCCGCTCAACGCCGGCTTCGGCGACGATCTCGAGCCCCGGTTGGCAGGCGTAAAGCGCGGGAATCTGCGGCGTGCCGTTCATGGTGCGATAGGCGTCTTCGGTGAGATCGATCGGTCCGACTTCGAATCCAAAAGGCCGTTTGTGCGCGAGCCAACCGGTGATGGCCGGCACGAGGCCTCGACGAAGGTCCGAGCGGCAATAGAGGAACGCGACGCCCGGCCCGCCGCACAGCCACTTGAGCACGCCGCCGACGGCGAAATGTGTGCCCATGCGGGCGAGATCAATGGGCAGGGTCCCCGCGGCTTGATACACGTCGAGCACCACGCGCGCGCCCACGCGCTCGGCGCGCTCCACAATCGCCCGCGCGTCCATGATGGCCGCACTTCGAAAAAGTACGAGAGAGACAGGCACGAGCAGCGTTTGCTCGTCAATCGCGGCGAGCAGCTTTTCGAGCGGCACGCGGATGCCATCTTCGCTTTCGATAATCTCGACGCGGGCGCCGCGCGCTTCCTGCGCCTTGTAAAAATAAATGATGGACGGAAATTCCACGTCCACGAGCACGATCTTGTTGCGTGGGCCGTGGAAATCGAAGCAGGATGCGACCACGGCCTCGGTGAGCGTGACGTTTTGGTGGAGCGAGATGGTGCCCCCAGGAGCGCCGATCAAGCGTCCCAGCCGTTCTCCGACTTGCCGCGCCAGGTCCCACCAGGTTTCCTCCCACGCGCGCACGCCCCTCGTCGCCCAGGCGTCGGCATATTCGCGCATCTTGTCATAGACGCCCAGCGGCATGGCGCCCAAGGAGTTTGAGATGAGGTAGGTGCTCCGTTCGAGGATCGGGAATTGCCCGCGCCACTTGAGAAGTTCGTCCATCTTCAACCTGCGTCGGCCTGCTTCGCCCTTCTTCGCCGATCGAAACGCGCCGAAACAAGATAACACACGGAGATGAAAGCAAGCCACGGAAGGCCCGCCCCCAGCGTGATCTTCATCCCCGGCACCCACCAGGTCGAAATCGAGATGGCAGTGAGCGCTATCACGCCAGCCACCGAAGCCCAAGGATATAGCGGCGCGCGAAAGGATAGTTTCCCAGTAAAGCGGCGCCGGAAGGCCAAATGCGTGACGAGAATCATCATCCAGACAAACAGCCCGCCGAAAAACGATGCGCCGAGCATTTGGATGTACGCCGTTTTTGGCGAAAAGAACTGCAACAGCAGCGCAAGCGCCATGCCGATGCTCGAAGCGATGAGCGCTCCGACGGGTGACCCTGCGCGCGAGAGTTGCCCCAAGAAGGCCGGGGCGTACCCGCCGCGCGATAGCGAGAAGAGCATCCGCGAGCAAAGATACAAGTTCGTGTTCATGCTCGAAAGCGCCGCCGTAAGAACAATGAAATTCATTAAGGCTGCCGCAGCAGGAATGCCAACGGTCTTAAAGACCCGGACAAAAGGGCTTTCGGCGAGCCCCGCCTCGGTCCACGGCATCACGCCCACGAGCACGGCGATCCCGCCTACGTAAAACAGCGCCAAGCGTCCGAACATCGAGCGCATGGCGCGCGGCAGCGCCGCAGCCGGATCCTTCGCTTCACCCGCGGTCACGGCGACGGCTTCTGTGCCGAGAAAACTGAAGGTCGCCATCGAGACGCCAAGTGCGACGCCAGTCCAGCCGTGGGGCAGAAAGCCGCCGTGCGAAGTGTAATTTGCGAATCCGATCCGCGTGAAACCTGCGCCGAAAATGAGCGCCCAGCCGAGAACCAGGAAGATGACGATGGTCACAACTTTGATCATCGCGAACCAATACTCAAATTCGCCGAAGCTCGCGACGGTTCGCGCATTGACATAAATGAGGCCCGCAGAAAATGTCGCCACCCAAAACCATCCGGGGATCTCAGGCAGCCAATAGCGGCAATAAATCGCAGCGGCGGCAACTTCGCTTCCGACGTTCACCGCCTGAGCGAGCCAGTAGGAGTAGCGCATCGTGAAGCCCGCCTAGGGATGGAGAAACATCTCGGCGTAAACGCCGAACGAGCCGGCAACGGGAACCGCCACGGCCATCTCGGCGAGCGCCCAGACGACCGTGAGCGCCACGACGGCGCCGGCGAGGTAGCTCAGAATGACTCCGGGACCCGCGGCCTGAACCGAAACGGCGCTACCGAGAAAGAGTCCCGTGCCGATCGAGCCGCCGAGCGCGATCATCGCAAGTTGGCGCGGACGAAG
>QHZO01000202.1:10965-13642 GCA_003224695.1 Acidobacteriota bacterium | reverse complement strand
GCGCCCAAGTTGGATGAGTTTGCGATCGTGTTCCGGCGGACGACTCCAGACAAGCCGGCGCGCAGCTTTTCCTTGGGCCTCGGCAAGGTGCTTATTAAGGCTGAGAATCTGGACTGGACAGAAACAGACCGATTCATCGCCTCGCACCGGGCAGCCGTCGAAGTTGTACGGAAGAACGGAGGTGCGGAAATCGAGTCGCAGCGACTCGTCGTTGGAATGCACATCCAATTGAAGGACAGGCCGAGAAAGGATGTAACTGCCCCGCTGTTGAGTCCTGTTGCATCTCAGCTCCTCGACGGAGAGGCAGATTTTTCGGGTGTCATCCTATTGCGGGGTAAGGTGGTGTTTCTGATCGACGCTTCCGTCGGGATCGCCAATGGTCTGTTCGTGAGAATCAGCCGCGAACATCCGGGAGAAGTTTCATTCGAGGAACTCGCCAAGGTCCTCCGGAATGACGAAGAGCGCAAATTCGGCGCTCTTCAGTTGGAAGGAAATTTATGAGTGTGCTGGAACAGTATTCGGGCTACGAGGAGGCAGCATTGCAACCTCCGGTTGCCACGCCCGAACCAACCTCGTTGCGCCAAGTGCTTAGCGAACACCTAGGCGTGCCGCGAGATGCTGCGCCTGATTGTCACACCCAGCGCACGGTGATCCCGGAATCGGTGATTACGGATCTCAACGTTCGGCGGTCTGTGGAGTCGCCCATAGTTTTCTTTGAGGACACCTGGTCTATCTCGCCGGCGGAGTCGACGCGCTTTTTCGGAGGTGCCAGAAAGTACGCGCAAGTCCAGGTCGTTGAGCTGTACTATACTATACCTTTTTGGAAGCGCCCTATCACCCGCCTTTGCCAGGCTTCGAGCTGGCGATGGTGGAGCAGACCTATGTCCTCGACGACCGCCCGACGATCAGCGAATTCATCAAGCGGAATCGGCTTCTAGGGCCCTTGCTGGAGGCGCGGGTGCCGCTCGCCTCCGCATTTGGCGAAGTGTCCGTGAAGAGGCTCACCCTTGTAGAGGACGACGAAGGATTTGTCACGCTATTTTGCCTCGTTATGTTTCCTGGTGGCCTGGACGAGGCAAGGGAGGGGCTAAATTCGTTTGATGAATCCTGGTGGTTGCCGCGAGCTCACGAGGCCCGTAGCAAGCTGAATTTTGACTTCGAGCTCATCTGATGCCGTTTGACTGGAACGACTTCCTCTCTCTTGCCCAACGACTTGCCGCGAGCACGGACGAGGCGTCCAAACGCACCGCGATCAGCCGCGCGTACTACTGTGCATTCATCCTCGCTTTCGAGAGGGCGGAGTCTGCTGGCTGCCGCTATCCAAGAGGGGAAGGCTATCATCAGTGGTGCTGGCGCAAATACTCGGAGACTCCCGACTCCTCTTGTCGGAAGCTCGCAGTTGAAGGAAATCGCATGCTGGCGCTCCGAGTGCGGGCAGACTACGAGGCGGGTGAAATTCGTCGGCTGGATGATACAGTCCTCCGAGTGCTGGGAGACACGCAGCAGTTCATGGCGGATCTTGCAGCTCTTAACCCGAGATACCCTCTCCCCTGAAACAACCTTGCCCTTTACGGGCCGCACCTAAGAAAATCACCAATCCTGCACGCTTCCGTCTTTTCTGCGAGCGGTGGGCAGATACGAGCGTTTGTAGGGATATTTCTTTGCCGCTTCTTCGTTCACGTCGGTTCCGAGGCCCGGCGTATCGTCCACATTCATATAACCGTCTTTGAAAACCGGGCCGCCCGGCAACGCTTCGCGGGCGACGTCGGGGAAGAAGACCATCTCCTGGATGCCGAAATTAGGGATGGAAATGTCCACATGGACGTTCGCCGCATGCGTGGGCGGCGCGATATCCCCCGGGCCGTGCCAAGCGGTCTTGACCTGATAAAATTCGGCGAGCGCCGCGATTTTCCTCGCCGCCGTGATCCCACCCACATGGTCGAGGTCGCAGCGGATGTAATCAATCAACTGCTGGCTGATGAGCGGCAAGCCGTCCCAAAGCGAATTGAAAAGCTCGCCCATGGCGATGGGCGTGGTGGAGTGCTCGCGAATCAGCCGGAAGCCCTGCTTGTCCTCGGGCCGGAGCGGGTCTTCGAGGAAGAACAGGTGATACGGCTCGAGGTCACGCGCCAGGCGCGCCGCTTCAATCGGCGACAGGCGCTCGTGGACGTCGTGCAGCAGCTCGACCTCTTCGCCCAGCTTGGCGCGCAGGTGCTCGAAAAGTTTTGGGACGGTTCGGAGGTAGGGCGCCGGCTCGAAGAGTTCGGTTGCAGGGAGGCCCGCTTGTTGGGCGACGCGCCCGGCAGTCGCTTCGGAAGACTTGCGGCCGGGCGTTCCGTACGTGCCTTCGAGTCCTGGAATCGCCACCTGGGCGCGCACCGCCTTGAAGCCGCGCTCGATGGCGCGGCGCGCGGCGTCTTCGACCTCGGCGAAGTCGCGGCCGCTCGCGTGCGTGTAAGCGAGCGCTCCCTGGCGCGTGCGCCCGCCGAGCAGTTGATAGACGGGCATGCGGGCGCGCTTCCCCTTGATGTCCCAAAGCGCCTGGTCCACGCCCGCCAGCGCCGTCATTTGGATGGGCCCGCCGCGCCAGTAGGGGCCGCGGTAAAGATACTGCCAGCTATCTTCGATTTGCTCCGGGTCGCGCCCAACGAGCAGCGGCGCGATGTGCTTTTCGAGG
>QHZO01000202.1:0-10933 GCA_003224695.1 Acidobacteriota bacterium | reverse complement strand
TCAGGGCAGGTGACGATGACGCGGACGTCGGTGATCTTGAGCGGCGCGAGGCCCCGCGGCCGGAGCGGCTCGATTTGTTCCGCCCAGGTCAAGCCTTCACGATCCATAGACTCGGCAAGCGTGGCTGCGCCTGCGAGCTTGAAGAACCGCCGCCTGCCGGCCTTGAACCCAGAGTTGAGCATGAACGCCTCCCAACGCGCGATCTGATGGAGGGGATTCTATCGCGCGAAAATGAAACTGGACACAATTTCAGACAGAAGGCACCGGTATCATTTGCCAGACATGGGCGCTCCAAGGCGGCGTTTCGGAAGGGACCCCATCCCAAGTGACACCAGCGCCAATTAGCCTTGCGCCTTTTCGGTGGGTGGGCTAACGTCTAGCCTCCGGCCAAGCGAGGCCAGTTCAGGTCGCCTTTGGTCACGGTCCCGGAGGAATGCGCATAAGCCGGCTCGGATTTTATGGAGCTAATTCAGTTGACGCGGGCGCTCGTGGATATCAGTTCCGTAACGGGGAACGAGCAGGCCTGCGCGGAATTTCTGAAGGGGCATTTGACGAGGCTCGGCTTCGAGGTCGAGCTTCAGCCCGTCTCGGGCGGACGCGCGAACGTCTTCGCCCGGCGCGGCGCGCCCCAGATTGTCCTGAGCACGCACATGGACACCGTGCCGCCGTTCATGCCCTCCCGCGAGGACACGGAGTTCATCTACGGCCGGGGCTCGTGCGACGCCAAAGGGATTGTGGCCGCTCAGACTGTGGCCGCAGCGAAGCTCGTCTCGGACGGAGTCGGAAATATTGGTTTGCTGTTCCTCGTCGGTGAAGAAACGTTGAGCGATGGCGCGAGGGCGGCGAATCTCCGCCCGCCGGGCTCGAAATTCATCATCAATGGCGAGCCGACGGAAAACAAGCTGGCGCTCGGGACCAAAGGCATCCTGCGGGTGGACATCCGGGCGCGAGGCCGGACGGCCCATTCGGCCTACCCGCACCTGGGCGAGTCGGCCATCGAAAAGCTGCTGGATATTCTCGCGGACCTTCGCCGGCTGCCGCTGCCGCGCGACCCGGCGCTCGGTGATTCAACGATGAACATCGGCGTGATTTCCGGCGGCTCGGCGGCCAACGTCATTCCCGGCGAAGCGCGGGCGGACGTGCTTTTCCGCACCGTGAATGGAGCGGCCGAATTGCAGAAAGAAGTTGAAGAGTGCTTGCGCGGGCGGTGCGAGTTTGACTTCGTCCGCTCGACGCCGGCGATGCAACTCGGAAAGCTTGACGGCTACGAATCCGCGGTCGTGGCGTTTACGACCGATTTGCCAAACCTGACGGCTTGGGGGCGGCCAATGCTCGTGGGGCCGGGCTCGATCGAGGTCGCCCACACCGACCACGAATGTGTCCGGAAGGCTGACCTTGAGCGTGCGGTCGAGCTCTACTGCCGCCTCGTGAAAGAGCTTAATGCGCGCGGCTAAAGATTCAAAAACGAGCAGAGGAAGGAAAGCATCTAAAACGGCACTATGAAAAAGCTCGAAGTCGGCATCTTGGGAGCAACCGGAATGGTCGGGCAGCGGTTTGTGAGCCTGCTCGAGCACCATCCTTGGTTCGAAGTGGCTTGGCTGGCGGCCTCGGAGAAATCGGCGGGAAAGCCCTATGGCGAAGCGTGCTCGTGGCGGCTGCACGAACCCATGCCGAAGGCCGTGCGCTCGCTGGTGGTTGAGGCGTGCCGGCCGTCGGGGGCGCCGCAACTGGTCTTTTCTTCTCTCGATTCAAAGGTGGCGGGCGAGGTCGAGCTGGAATTCGCCCGCGCCGGACACGCCGTGATTTCCAATTCATCGAACTACCGCATGGAGCCGGACGTTCCACTCCTGATCCCCGAAGTCAATCCCGACCATTTGGCTCTGGTGCGCGGGCAGCGCTCGAAGCGCGGCTGGAAAGGCATGATCGTGACCAACCCGAACTGCACCACGGTGGGCTTGGCGATGTCGCTCGCGCCGCTCGAGCGCGCCTTCGGCCTGAAACAGGTCTTGATGACTTCGATGCAGGCGGTTTCGGGGGCGGGCTATCCGGGCGTGCCGACGCTCGACATCCTCGGGAACGTCATCCCATACATTTCGGGGGAGGAGGAAAAGGTCGAGCGGGAAACTCAAAAACTCCTGGGCAAGCTTGTGGACGGCGCGGTGCGGCCGGGCGATTTTGCCGTGAGCGCGCATTGCAACCGCGTGCTCGTCGAAGACGGGCACACGGAGACTGTTTCTGTCGCGCTGGCCTCCGAAGCGAGCATTCGCGACCTGGTCGAAGCATGGAGCGGTTTCCGCTCGGTCCCGCAGGAGCGCGGCCTGCCCTCCACGCTTGGCCGTGGAAGGCGGGATGGCGACCGTTGTTGGACGCCTGCGCCCCTGCCCCGTGCTCCAGTTCAAATACATCGCGCTCAGCCACAACACCATTCGCGGCGCGGCGGGCGCGGCGCTGCTCAACGCGGAGCTGATGAAGTCGGAGGGTTATCTTGACTAATTCCAAATTACGAATTGAGAAGGATGAAGGGTAAAGTTTAAAGGGTAAAGGATAAAGTGTAAAAAGAAAGGGGCGGGACGTAGTTGATAAGCTTTTATCATTTAACCTTTAGCCTTTACACTTTAACCTTAACATGGTCTTTGGCTAGTGGCCACGATGAGCCCCCCAATCGAAGCGGCAAAGGGTAGTCACTTGAATCTAGCGTTGCTCGGCCACGGCAAGATGGGGCGGGCAATTGAGGAGCTGGCTCCCGAGCGCGGCTTTAACCTTCGGCTGATTCTGACTGCGAAATCGAACCGAGACGGCGCGGGCATCAGCAAGAAAAATTTTGAGGGGATAGATGTGGCGCTGGAGTTCACAGCGCCTGCCGAAGCGGTCGAGAATATCCGGCGCGTCACAGCGCTTGGCTGCCCGATGGTGGTCGGGACGACGGGCTGGCACGGGCGTTAGGAAGAGGTGCGAGGCATGGTCCAGGCGAGCGGTGCGGGTTTGGTCTATGCCGCGAATTTCTCGGTCGGCGTTCAACTTTTCTACCGCATCTCCCGCGCCGCCGCCGAAGCCTTCGCGCAATTCCCCGCCTACGAGCCCTACATCGCTGAGGCGCATCACCGCGCCAAACACGATGCGCCTTCGGGCACGGCGCTCGAGTTGAAGCGCCGCGCCCAAGCCGCGCTCGGCGCGCGCGAGATTTCCGTCGCAAGCCTTCGCGCCGGATTCATTCCCGGCACACACGAACTGGGATTTGATTCCGAAGCCGACACCGTCATCGTCCGCCACACAGCCCGAGGCCGACAGGGCTTTGCCGAAGGCGCCCTCTATGCCGCCCGCTGGGTGGTGGGGAAACGCGGTTTGTTTAACTTCGCCGATGTTCTAGAATCAAAGCAATGAGCGGGCGTTCGGTCGCGGGCCGTCGCCCCTCCGAAGGGGGATGTTCAAACATGAGAACCTTCTCCGCTTACGTGGAATGGGACCCTGAAACGAAATTGTATGTGGGCACGGTGCCGGGAATCCCGGGAGCCCACACGCAGGCTGCTTCCTTGGACGAGCTGAGGAGCAATCTGAAGGTAGTGCTTGAAATGTGCATGGAAGAGTTCAAGGGTTCGGTGAGCGACCTTCCGCAATTCGTCGGCTTGCAACAGATCGAGGTGGCGGTCTGAGCAAGCTGCCGATCGTTCGTTTTCGGGAGATAGAAAAAGTGTTGTTGAAATTGGGGTTCAAGGCAGTGCGTCAAAAGGGCAGTCACGTTTTCTATCGTCATCCCGATGGGCGTAGTACAACTGTGCCAAACCATCCCGGCCGTGACTTGGCCCGGCCACTCGTACGTGAAATCCTTCGTGAAATAGATATCACGCCGGAGCAGTTTCAGCACGAGCTTGAACGCTCGTAATTCAGAGGTGCGCGATGAGCCTGGACATCAAAGGTTGCGGGACGGCGCTGGTGACGCCGTTTACGAAGAGCGGCTCGCTCGATGTGGAGGCGCTGCGGCGGCTCGTGGAGTTCCAGCTTCGCGAAGGCGTGGATTTTCTGGTCCCTTGCGGCACCACGGGCGAAACGCCCACGCTCGAACACGAAGAGTATCTCGGCGTGATCCGCGTGGTGGTCGAAGAAGTGGCGGGCAAGGTGCCTGTCATTGCCGGCGTCGGCGGGAACAACACCCGGAAAACTGCGGCGCTTGCTGAAGAGGTGGCCGCGCTCGGCGTTCAGGGGATCCTTTCGGTTGCGCCCTACTACAACAAGCCCACGCAGGAAGGCCTTGTTCAGCACTTCGCGGCCATCGCCGAGGCCACCGACTTGCCCGTGATCCTCTATAACGTTCCGGGCCGGACGTCTTCCAACATCGAGCCCGCGACCCTGGCGCGCCTGGCCACCATCGCGAACATCATTGGCGTCAAGGAAGCTTCGGGCTCGATCACCCAACAGATGGAAGTGCTCGCCTCCGTCCCGCCGGGCTTCAAGGTCCTCTCGGGTGACGATGCCTTCACGTTCCCGCTCATGGCCCTGGGCGGCGCGGGCGTGGTTTCCGTCGTTTCGAACGAGGCGCCCGCGCTGGTCACGCGCCTTACTCACCTGATGCTCGAGGGAAAAATCGAGGAATCGAGGAAGCTCCACTTCGAGCTGCTGCCGCTCTTCAAGGCAACTTTTATCGAAACCAACCCTATCCCCGTCTAAGCCGCGCTGGCCATGATGGGAATGATTGAGGAAGTTTACCGGCTCCCCATGTGCCCGATGAAACCCGAAAATCGCTCCAGACTTGAGAAAGCCATGCAGGCAACGGGGTTACTGCAGCCTCAAAAGGTCTAACACGAACCGCATGATTGGCGAGGACATAATTTCCCAGGCCGTGGCGTTGCTTCAACAGGCCGCTCCCGGCGCGACGGTCATCCTCTTTGGGTCGCAGGCACGCGGCAACGCGGGCGAAGGTAGTGATTTGGACGTGCTGGTCGTTGAGCCGGAGGTCAAAGCGCGCCGTGAGGAAATGGTCCGTCTGCGAGACGTTCTGCGCCCGCTGCATATTCCGGTTGATGTGCTGGTGGTCAGCGAGAAGACCTTCCAACAATGGCGCGAGACGAGATTCCGGGGACGATTCTTTTCGACGCCGCGCGAGAGGGGCGGATCTTTCATGCCACCCCTTGACCACACCACCCTTCTGATGCGCAAGGCCGCCCAAGATGAATACGTCCTGCATAAGCTGATCCAAGACCCCTCCGCACCGGACGAGATGATCGGATTTCAAGCTCAACAGGCTGTGGAGAAGATGCTAAAGGCCGCATTGGTGGCGCGCGATGTATGGTCGCATCGCGCTATGCGGTGCACAATTCTATTCGTGGTGCTGCTTCTGTTAGCCGGAGGCACGGGCCGGGGCCAGCATGGCACAGCTGAGAGCGGCTACTATCCCGTTACCTTTAACGGTCAGACCTTCTCGGGTTTCGTGAGCACGGTGAATCACGACTCCCGTGAGATCACACTGACCTATACGAACCCAGAGAGCCGCAAGACGGAAAGGTTCGTGGGAGTCTTGGCTGCTGGTTACACAATTCGAACCCCCGACAGGCAGGAAAAAGTGCTTGATCCCGCGAAGCTGAGAATTGGCGGACATTTCACATTTTATTATTACGAGGAAACTAGAAAGGTTGAGGGGAAGAAAGTCAAAATCAACACAATGTTCATGATTCGCGGGTGGCCCGACACTCGCCCGCACTACACGGTTTTCAAGGCTTTCCAGTGACCGCGAGATGTAAGGCGGTGCAAAGTGCCGCGGAGTGAAAGTAAGACTCCGGGCTATGTCACTCCAGCGAACGGGAGAGGCGTGAGAGACCAAGCCACAAATGCAGTAAACGATTTTCGCCAGTCGTCAGGAGCTTATTTCAATTTGCGGCTTCCATGACCAACTCCACTCAAGCTAAAAAGGCATCGCTTCTCCTGAAGCTCCACCAAGGGCCGCGAATTCTGGTCTTCCCCAACGTCTGGGACGTGTCGAGCGCGGCGATTGCCTTCGCACTCGGTTATCCCGACGGGCAGCGCATTCGGCGCGAAGAGATGCTGGCCGTCGTGGCGCGCATCGCGGCGGGCGTCTCCGTTCCCGTGACCGCGGACCTCGAGGCGGGCTATGGCGGGAGCCTGGAAGATATCGCCATAACGGCCAATGGCTTGGTCGCGGCCGGGGCCATGGGCCTTAACTTTGAAGATGGAACCGGCGACTCCGCCAAGCCGCTCGCGGAAATCGCCGACCAAGTTGCAAGAATTCACGCCATTCGCGAGACCGGCGAGCGCGCGGGAGTCCACATCGTCATCAACGCGCGGACCGACGTTTATCTCGATGACGTGGGCGAGCCCGCCTCCCGATTCGATGAAGCAGTGCGCCGCGCCAACGCCTATCGCGAGGCCGGCGCCGACTGCCTGTTCATTCCCGGCGTCGCGGACGCGGAAACCATCGGAAAGCTCGTCAAGGCCGTCCACGGCCCCATCAACATCCTGGCCGGGCCGGCGACTCCGGCAATGGAGGAGCTCGAGCGGATGGGCGTCCGCCGCGTGAGTTTCGGCTCCTGGCCCATGCGCGCCGCCATGACACAATTCGACCGGTTCGTGAAAGAGCTCGCCAGCCGGGGCACGTTCACTTCGCTCGGCAAAGAAGCGATTTCCTATGCGGAATTCAACGGACTGTTCGAAACCCGATGAGCCGCACGTGTGGACAACGGGTATAACCCAAGTTATAATTTTCCTATGAAAACGGCCGTTTCGATTCCCAATCCCATTTTCAAAGCCGCCGAGCGCGCCGCCAAGCGCGCCAAGATCTCGCGCAGCCGGCTTTACGCCCGGGCACTGGAAGATTTTCTCGAGCAGAAAAAGTCGAAAGGAATAACAGAAGCTCTCAATGAAGTTTACAGCACCGAGTCTTCCGAGCTCGATCCAGATCTCAAGCAGGCGGCCTATGATCTCCTATCCCGGGAGAAATGGTGATTCGCCGGAGCGAAATCTGGTGGGCCAACTTGCCACCTCCCAGCGGCTCGGAGCCGGGCTTCCGGCGTCCCGTCCTTATTGTCCAAACGGACGGCTTCAATCAGAGTAGATTCCGGACCCTCGTTGCGGTGGCATTGACATCCAATGTGAGATTGGCGGATAGTCCTGGCAACGTGATGCTGCCAAGGTTGGAGACTGGCCTTCGCGAAGATTCGGTCGTCAACGTTTCCCAACTGACCGCGCTCGACAAAAATTGGCTTGAGGCGCGCATTTCGGCCTGTCCAGGCTATTTGCTTCGGCGAGTGGAGGCGGGCTTACGTCTGCTTCTGGGCCTTTGACGGCAACTATGGGCGACTTCGAACAGCGTATCGAGGAGCTTTACGCGCACGAGGCCAAGCAATTCGGCGAGGAATATTTCCGCGCCTTTAATGAGCTCAAAGCTGGCTTGAACGAAGGCCGCATTCGCGCCGCGGAGCCTGACCCTGCCTCGCCCACGGGCTGGAAGGTCAACGCCTGGGTTAAGAAAGGAATCCTGCTTGGATTTCGCATCGGGCGGATTGTCGAGATGCCTGTAGCGGCGGTCGGAGTTTACCCCGGCGGGGCCGGGGACCGCCGAAAGCCGAAAGCCCGCCGCTTGCAGAGCGGCGCTACAGCATATCAGTTTCGCGACAAGGAAACCTTTCCGCTCAAGCGGATTCCCCCAAGCCAGGGCGTCCGCATCGTTCCCGGGGGCTCTTCGATTCGCGACGGCTGCTATGTTGGCAAAGGGGTGGTTTGCATGCCGCCCATGTACGTCAACGTTGGCGCCTACGTTGACGACGACACGTTGATTGATTCGCATGCGCTCGTGGGCTCTTGCGCGCAGGTGGGCAAGCGCGTGCATCTGTCGGCCGGAGCGCAAATCGGCGGCGTCCTCGAACCCGTGGGCGCGTTGCCGGTAATCGTCGAGGATGACGTTCTGGTGGGCGGAAACACGGGCGTCTATGAAGGCGCGGTGGTGGGCAAAGGGGCCGTGCTTGCGGCCGGGGCGATCCTTACGGGCTCGACGCCTGTGTTCGACCTTGTCCGCGACACCGTTTATCGCCGCGACGGCGCCAAACCCTTGATAATCCCGCCGGGCGCCGTCGTGGTTCCTGGCGCGCGCGCCATCACCCGAGGGCACGGCAAGGAGCTTGGCCTTTCGCTCTTGACGCCGGTGATCATCAAGTACCGCGACGAAAAGACCGACCAGGCGACGCGCCTGGAAGACCTCCTCCGCTGACCCGTCGTGCCAGGCCTTTCGTTCGAAGCCACAGTGGGTTAATATAGGTGGTGCAAGGCCCCGGATCGTCGGGGCGAAGGGAGGCCAAGCGATGAGAACGCGACGGATGATGATGGGGCTTTTTGTGGGGTCGATGGGTGTCAGCTTCGCGACGCTTGCGCATGGCCAGGCAGCGGTTGAATACGGCATGGCCGCGGGCCATTCGGCGTCGGTCACCACGGGCGTCGCTAAGAAGCTCTCGAACGCCTTGAACAAGACCAGCCAGCAGACCAGCTCCGAACTCACCACCGCGCGGGGAAGCGAGTTGACCGACAATCGCCGGCAGCTCGCAACCAAAGCCGGCGCCTCGCCCGCGAGTATTCATGTCGAATCCACGCCCGATAAAGCCACCATCTACGTGGACGGCGCCGCGGTGGCCTACACGCCCGCCGACTTGAAGCTCCCCACCGGCAAACACCGGATTGAAATCACCCGCGCAGGATTCTTGGATTGGAAGAAGGAAGTGGCCCTCGAGCGGGGCGATAATCCCGCCCTCAAAGCCGGGCTCGAAAGCAAATACAAGTCCGAGCTGAAGCTCTCTATTCAACAATAAGAAAAGGCTGCATTGCCCTTCCGAGCTTCGTAAGTGCGCGAGGTCAGATTGCGTGTGAAAACCGCGGACTTAAGGCGCCAATAGAACTTTGACGGGGGTTGTCAGCACCATGTTCCCCCACGCGATCTTGAGTGTAGCGTCGCGAATGTCGTCCGGCGGGTGCGAGAACGTGATAGTGAGCTTGGGCGTGATGGCGGCCGCTTTCCCGATGGTCATCTCGGTCTTAAAGAGGATCGGGGCTTTGGCGATATCAAAGGCGTCCAGGTGGCGGCTGCGGACGAGCGTCGGGTTGATGTAGGCCAGCGCCCAGGTGGCGCCGTCGGGAGAGCGGTAGAGGCCGAGGTAATAGAGTCCCGGCGTGATGCGCCGCCCGCCGATGACGACCACGAGCTGCGTATCGAGGGCGGTCCAGTAGTTGTTGCCCATTCGCCAGACCTGGCCCTTGGTGAGCTTGCCGAGTATCGCCGGGTCTTGGTATTGCTTCTTCCACTCCGGCCGGCCGTAATCAATCGCCACCTGGCCTGCGGACGCGTTCACCTGCTGATCCCAATAGAGCAGCCGCGCGGAAGCGCGCTCGTCAGGCTCGCCGCCTTCGACGACAATGCCTTTCTTCTGCTCGGCACCCGCTACGAGCACTGCGGTGAGAATCATCAACTCCAGAATCAACGTTCGCCGCATCGCTCCACCTCCCAATGGTCCTTTTACAGCGCGGCATTATGCCACGGGTGCGCACCAGTATCGAAGAAAGGCCACAAATGTTTTTCCAAGGCTGGCCCTTCAGGGTTCGTACTTATGACTTCTGACTCCTAACTCTGCTCTCAAGCCTGCGCCGCGCTCAGGTTCGCCGTGCAATGGCCGCAACGAGTGGCCTTGACGGGTATAGCCATCTGGCAATAAGGGCAGTCGCGTGCGGCAGGCGCGGCCGCGGGCTTCGCCGTCCACCGGTTCACTTGTCGGATCAGGACGAAAACCGCAAACGCCACAATCAGAAAATTCAGCACGGTGTTGATGAACAGGCCGTAATTGAGCGTTGGCGCCCCGGCGGCCTTGGCTTCCGCAAGCGTTTGAAACGCCCGGCCCGAAAGGCTCAAGAAGAGGTTCGAAAAATCCACCTTCCCGAGCGCCAAGCCGAGCGGCGGCATCAGCAGGTCGTTGACGAGCGAGTTGACGATTTGCCCGAACGCCGCCCCCAAAATAATTCCGACCGCCATGTCGAGCACGTTGCCGCGCATCGCAAACTTCTTGAATTCTTGGAACATATTGCGCACCCCTTTCCGCGGGATGTGAGTGCCGCATCGTCCCCGATCAGCGCCCGCGGCTGCCGTGGTATATCACTAACTTCTGGCGTAGGGAAACGTCCTGACCGGCAGCGGGTGACATGGCGCTTGACAGCGGAGCGGTCTGGGAGTACGAGAAGGTGATTATAGGGTTGAGAGTTGTGCCAAGGGTCTGCGTGTTGCGCTGTCTTGTTTAGGTGCAAGACCTTCCAAGCGTCGGGACGGCTCGTGGTGGAGCGACCATTTGCTGCAATGTTCAAAAGTTCACAGTAACCCTTACCAGCGTTACTGTAAGGCCGTACTGGCCGGATACGCAGCTTAGAGGATGCCAAACTTTACAGCATCGTCACCGCAGGTTCACACGGGTTTAATCTCCCGAGAAGACGCTCTCTGTTTCGGAGACTGCATTCTTCCTTTGAGGAGCCCTTCATGAAGATCCCGTGCGGTAAGGTGGTATTAGCGGTTGTCATCAGTCTCGCGGCCTCGGGCCCGCTGCTCGCGCAGTCGGACTTCGGCGCGATTTCGGGTTATGTCAATGACCCGACTGGAGCAGCGATTCCGAACGCCCAAATAGCCGTCCGAAATCAGAGCGGCTTGGTGCGCCAAGCGACCACCAACCAAGTCGGCTTTTACTCGGTTACCAACCTTCCCCCGGGCTTCTACACCATGACTGCGGAGTCGCCGGGCTTTGAAAAGTACGAATCGAAGCAAAACAAGCTTGATCCCACCGCGCAGCTCGAGCTCGATGCGACACTCAAAGTGGGCGCGTCCACGCAAACGGTCGAGGTGACGGCGGCGGCGGCAGTGTTACAAACCGAGTCGGCCTCGGTCCAGAAGCTGGTCACCCGGCAA
>QHZO01000028.1:2792-36938 GCA_003224695.1 Acidobacteriota bacterium | reverse complement strand
CCCTCGCGGCTTTCGTCTTAGCCGCGCCGATTTACGCCCGGGCTCAGTCGCCCACAGCCTTGAATTTCAACGACCAAGGCACATTTGTCATCTCATACGCGGGGCGCCCCATCGGCACGGAGAAATTCTCGATCCGAACTACCTCGAAACAGGTCGAGGCCCAGGGCGAAATCCGATTGCAATACGAAGACGGCGGCCGGAGGGTGGATCTCCAAACCTTTCCAAAGCTGGTGTTGGACTCCGCGCTTGAGCCGATCACCTACACCTGGGACGAGAAGAGTCCAGACAGCAACCACCTGGAAGTGGACTTTCGCAGCTCACCGGCGCGCAGCACGCTCAAGAAATCCGACGGGAAGGAGGACGTCCGGGAGTTCCGGTTCGGGCCGAACCTGGTCGTCCTCGACGATAACGTCGTTCACCATTACGAGCTGCTGGCCGTGCGCTATCTCCAAAAGCCGGGCGGTATCCAGGCTTTCAACGGGTACATCCCGCAGGAGGCGCTCCCGGGCGCGCTTGCGGTTTCAGACGCGGGCACAGGGGGAGCGAAAATGGATGGGAAAAATAAGAATCTGAAACACCTGATTGTTTCGACCGACAGCTTGCGCGTGGACTTGTGGGTGGATCAAGCGGGCCGGGTCGAGCGCGTGTCCTTCCCCTCCGCGCAACTCGAAGCCACCAGGAAAAAGTAACGCGCCGGCCGGCGGGCAGCCCGGCGAATCCAACGGGCGCGTCAGGCCTCCTCTTGGGCTCCCTCCAGCCGAACGCCGTAGAGCGTGGATTTCCCGGCTTCGAACTCCCGCCGCCAAACCACGCGAGCCGCAATTTCAGGAACCGCACTCCCTTCCGAATACCCGACGGCAACGTGGAGGCGTGCGCCATTTTGCAGATCTCGCGACGAGCTAAAGCACACACCCGTCTTCGATAGGTCTTCGGTCCTCGCCAATTCCTCGCTCCCATCCTCGAGGCGAATTTTCACTGGCAGCTTAATGGCCAGGCGTTTGGCGCGTCGGTGCTCGGCGCCGGGCTTCGCATCGGCTGGGCGAGCCGAACTCCCTTCCTCTTCTCCCTCCTCGACAAATCCAAACCTCCACGCGGTGGGCCGGGCACATTGCGGACACGGACGCTCCAACTGCATGCTGGAGGCGAGCTGGCGGTAGTTGTCAAGCGTCAAATGGGCGAATTCGCGCGCGCCGCACAGGGAACACTCCAGCAGCGCGTCCACGGATTCACTAATGGCGGGTGTGGGAGATTGTTCAACAACTTTTTCCGGGAACGCAACCCCCCAAAAATTCGTCTCCGGCTCAAGGCACTCGATTCCCCATTCGGGGCGCTCCCAGATGGAGTGGGCCACGCGGGCCACCACACGAAACGGGCAGGATATCGAATTCTGGAGATTGGTCACCTTGACCTGATCCTCGAGGCGGACCGCGGCTCGCAAGCTGATCCGCGCGCCGTGCCGGTTGATAATCACCGTGGACGTCTGCTCGCTAAAAGGTTGCCCGGCCTCATTCCTGCCTCGGACCTGAATCGGGATGTGGAGAAAGGCCCGCTCAGTTCGCCGAAGCTTTTCCGGGCCGGAGTGGGTGATGAGCTCGTCTACTTTGGACGGGGCTTTACCCACGCCTTGGCCCTCAGCGGAATTTGCCTTTCGGTTGATGGCCTTTTCCATGGTAATGGACTGTGCCTCCGGAAGCGGGGTTGCCGGAAGGTCAAGCGGCGAAATTATATCTTGACAACCCCTCCGGCTCCAACCTAATATCGAAGGCGAGCATGAATCGCAATTCCCGCCATGTCGGTTCGATGTGTTGTTGTCCGAGTGGGCCGACGTATGTGGGAGGCGTGAGCTTGTAACAGTTTAATTCAGGTCTCATCCCAAACCCACCGTCGGTCGGAAGCCGCCGGTGGGTTTTTTGTTTTTGGAGCGAGCCATGATGACGGCAGAAATCGAGACCCGCCACTCGCGCGAAGCGGTGGAGGAAGAAATTAGAGTTTTCGAGGAACGCGTACGCCAGTTGGCCGCGGGCGAAATCACCGATGACCAGTTCCGGCCTTTTCGGCTGAAGCATGGCATCTATGGACAGCGGCAGGCCGGCTTCCAGATGGTACGCGTCAAAATTCCCTCGGGGTTGCTCAACCCGGAGCAGCTACGGACGCTCGGCTGGCTTGCCGACACCTACTCGACGGGCCGCGGCCACGTCACCACGCGGGAGAATTGCCAGTTCCACTTTGTGAAGATGGAGCACGTGCCCGCCATCATGCGGCGGTTCGCGGCGGTGGGACTCACCACGCGCGAGGCCTGCGGCAACACGGTCCGCAACGTCACTTCCTGCGCGCTGGCGGGCGTCTGCCCGACGGAGGCTTTCGACGTCACTCCCTACGCGCTCGCCACCACGCGATTCTTCCTGCGTCATCCGGAGTTCCACGACCTGCCGCGCAAGTTCAAGATTGCGTTTTCCGGATGCGCCGACGACGGCAATTGCGCGGTCGCCGGCATCCACGACGTCGGCCTGATCGCCACGCTTCGCGGCTCGAATGGCACGGGGCGCCGGGGCTTTAGGGTGCTCGTGGGCGGAGGACTCGGAAGCCTTCCCACCGAGGCGGCCGTTCTGACGGAGTTCCTCCCGGAAGAAGAGCTGATTCCGACTATCGAAGCCATCCTGCGGGTCTTCAGCGAGCACGGGAACCGCAAGAACAAACTTAAGGCGCGGATGAAGTTCGTGCTGCGCGCCAAGGGCATCGAGGAATTCCGTCGCTTGGTCGCCGAAAAGCGCGCCCAGGTCACAACACCGGCCGAGCCGCTGACCGTCCCAAACCCGCTTGGGGAGCCTCTCGTCCAATTGACGCCGGAAATGCCCTCGGGGAATGGGGCGTCCCAAGAGTTCGAACAGTGGAAGCAGCACAACCTTCAGCCGCAGCGGCAGCCGGGCTACGCGCTGGCTTGGCTGAAGCTTCCCGCTGGAACAGTGTTTACGAGCCAGTTCTTCGGGCTCGCCGACTTGCTCGAGCATCACCAGCTTCCGGGCCTCCGCATCGCCATCTCGCAGGACCTGGTCATTCCCTGGGTGCCGCTCGGCCGCGTCAAGGAGGTTTACAACAGCCTCAAGGCACTTGACCTTGCGACGCCCGGCGCCCGAACCCTCGCCGACGTGACGGGTTGCCCGGGCGCGACGACCTGCAACCTGGGCATCACGCGCTCGCTGACGCTCGCGGAAGTGCTTGCCGAAGAGTTCGCCGGCGAGACGGACCCCGAAGTCAAGAAGGTGAGAATTAAGATCAGCGGTTGCCCGAATTCCTGCGGGCAGCATCACATTGCCGATATCGGGCTCTACGGCAACGCGCGCAAGGTGGAGGAGCGCCAAGCGCCCTACTACCAGTTGATGCTCGCCGGCCAAGTCTCGGCCGAGGGCGTGCGTTTTGGCCGTCAGGTGGTTCCCGTCCCCGCCAAGCGAATCCCCGCGGCGTTGCGCGAACTGCTCGATTTCTACCGCCAGGATCGTACGCCGGGCGAAGCCTTCAGCCCGTGGGCCCTCCGCACGCCCGACGCGGCCATCGTCGAGCGGCTCCGGCCCCACTTGGATGCCGCCGGCGACGCCGAAGACCTCTTCGTGGATTGGGGCGACAAGGAAACTTATTCGCTCAAGCTTGGCCGTGGCGAGTGCGCGGCCTAGCCCCGCCCTTTCTCCAGTGGCACAGCGTTCCAGCCGGCCGGCCCAGGCAAGGTTGGCCTGCCCCTCGCATCTACGGAGTGATGGGCCCTCCCCATATTCGACATGCCACAGTCCACCTGCTTTTCACGCCGCATGGCGTTGCCGCCGCAGGCAGCGCGCGCTGCGCGGATGCTATAATCGTTCCTTCAGGATGAGCGCGGCGCGATGAATCGAGATGCCGTGATGTTATGGTCGGCGGTGGCGCTATACGGGTTGGGGCTGGCGCTGACGGTGCCGTCCACGTGGCGCCGCCGGCCAACGCTCACGCGCGGGACCCTCGGCGCGCTGGCAGCAGGTCTCACCCTGCATTTTGGCTTTCTAGTCTCGCGAGCCGCCGAAATCCATCGCCTCCCCATCACCGACGTCCGCAGCGCGCTCTCCTCGTTCACATTCCTCGCCACGCTGGCCTTCTTTCTTGTTTATTTGCGCTACCGCATCGGCGCGCTCGGCCTGTTCATGCTGCCGCTGGTTTTCTTGCTGACGCTGCTTTCCGCGTTGCGGGCGGGAAAGACTTTTGAATCGCCGGCCTTCCGAAGCGGCTGGTTGGTGGTTCACATCGGGTCCATCCTCATTGGCTACGTCGGCTTTTTTCTGACGTTTGTAGCCGCGCTCATGTATCTGATCCGGTCGAGCGAGCTGAAATCCAAGAACCTGGGGGCGTTTTATTTTCGCCTGCCGCCACTCGACGCCTGCGACCAGCTCTATTACCGCTCGCTGATTTTAGGACTTCCTTTCCTGAGCCTGGGAATTATCATGGGGTTTGTTTACGCGAGCCGCACCTGGACCGGCCCGTGGGAGCTCGACCCGAAGATCCTGGCCTCGATGGTAACTTGGCTGATTTATCTGGTGCTCTTCGCGACCCGCCTGGGCGGGACTTGGGGGGGCCGCCGCTCGGCGGCCATGGCGATTTTCGGATTTGCGGCGGTGCTCGCCACGTTTCTCGGCATCAGCCTGTGGAGCGGGTTGCACGGATATTTTCCGAAACTAGGCGGCTCGCCGTAAGCGGCGGCTCCGGGGCTGCCTCGGCCCGGCGGGCCTCGAACACCGGCACGCCTTTGGCAGCGTCATGAACATGAATCTCCTGCTCGTGGGAATCAATCATCGCACGGCGCCCGTCGAGGTGCGCGAGCGGATGAACATCCAGGAATCGCGCCTCGCCGCCGCCGTATCCGACCTCGCCCATCGCGAGGGGATTCTCGAGGGCATGATTATGTCCACGTGCAACCGCGTGGAGCTGGTCACGAACGCGCGCGAGGATGCGGAGGCGACGCCCATTGTGCGGACGTTTCTGGCCGAATACCACCACTGCGAGCTCGCGGCGTTCGAGCCTCATTTCTACTGGCTGCGGCAACGGGACGCCGTGCGGCACCTCTTCCGGGTCGCGTCGAGCCTGGATTCGATGATCCTCGGCGAGCCGCAGGTGCTCGGCCAGGTGAAGGAGGCTTACGCCACGGCGCGCAAAGTGGGGGCGCTCAACGGGGTGCTCGGGGAAATTGTCAGTCATTCCCTGGCCGTGGCGCGGCGCGTGCGCCGGGAGACGGCCATCGGCTCCTCGGCCGTCTCTGTCTCCTACGCCGCCGTCGAGCTGGCCAAAAAAATCTTCGGATCGCTCCGCGGGAAGACCATCCTCGTCATCGGCGCCGGCAAGATGAGCGAGCTGGCCGCGAAACACCTGCTGGCGAGCGGCGCCAGCGCCATTTTTGTGAGCAACCGCACTTACGAACGCGCCCAGGAGCTGGCCCGAGCGTTCCACGGCACGGCCGTCCGCTTTGACGAATTGTTCGGCGCCATCAGCCGCGCCGACGTCGTCATCAGCTCGACCGGCGCGCCGCACTTTGTGATCGCCAAGGACCTCGCGCAAAAGCTTCTCGCGGCGCGCCGGAACCGGCCGATCCTCCTCGTAGACATCGCCGTTCCCCGCGACATCGAGCCCGCGGTCAATGAGCTTGACAACGCCTTTGTTTACGACATTGACGACCTCGAGGCGGTCGTGGAGGCCAACCGCCGCGAGCGCCAGCGCGAAGCCGCGCAGGCGGAGAAGATTATCGAAGAGGAATTAGTCCGGCTGGAGCGGCGGCTTTCGACGCGCGAGCTCGCCCCCACCATCGTTGCCATCGAAGAGCACTTGAACCGCATTCGCGAATCGGAGTTCGAGCGTTTTTCCGGCCGCCTGAGCTCGCTCACGCCCGACCAGCGTCAGGCCGTCGAGGCTTTGGCGCGCGGCATCCAGAATAAAATCCTTCGCGGCCCGTTGCTGGAGCTCAAAGGCGGCGCCGACCGGCCCGAGCATGGAAATATTGTGCGCTTGATGCGGCGCATCTTTGGCGTGGGGGAGTGAGGCCGCGCATGAAACTTACCATCGGCTCGCGCGGAAGCGCGCTCGCCCGCTGGCAGGCCGAATGGGTGAAGGCGCAGCTTTCCGCCGCCGGCCACGACGTCCAAATTGCTATCATCCGCACCTCCGGCGACCGCCAGCCGAACGCAGTGTTAGCCCAGTCCGGTGTCAAAGGGTTGTTCATCAAGGAAATTGAAGAGGCGCTCCTCGCGCGAGACGTGGACTTGGCCGTTCACAGCATGAAGGACCTGCCTACGGCGCTCGCGGAAGGGCTGGCTCTTGGCGCCGTCCCCGAGCGAGAAGATCCGCGCGACGTGCTGGTCACGCGGGATTCAAGACCCTTATCCGCGCTCCGGCGCGGCGGTCGCATTGGAACCAGCAGCTTGCGTCGAGAATCGCAGTTGCGCGCGCTCGGTTCCCATCTTGCGATTGTGATAGACCGCACGGATGGGACTCCGCGACTTGCAAAGTTGAGCTTGAGGGACAGCCTGCGTGCGCCCCACTTGCCTGGGCTGCCGCCGGGTCCCGAAATCATCCACCTGCGGGGCAACGTGGATACGCGATTGGCCAAGCTCGACCAGGGCCTGGTGGATGGCCTCGTGCTCGCCGCCGCTGGGTTGAAGCGGCTCGGGCTTCAGGAACGCATCGCATATTATTTCAGGGAGGAAGAGATTTGTCCCGCGGTTGGCCAAGGGGCGCTGGCAATTGAAATACGCAATGACGACCGGCAGGTGATGGATGCCGTCTGCGCCCTCGATCACGCTCCAACGCATCTCGCGGTAAGGGCGGAACGCGCGGCTCTGGCGGCATTGGGCGGCGGCTGCGACCTGCCCTTTGCTGCTCATGCTTCCGCCTTTGGGTCGGGCGCCGGATTGCGCTTGCGCGGCTTCGCTGCGGCCCTCGACGGGTCAAAGGTGATTCGAGCGGAGCGCATCGGCCCGGCCTCCGATCCCGAAAGCCTGGGCGCCCGGCTCGCCCTTGATCTCGAAAAGCAAGGAGCGCGCGCGTTGCTCGCCTCGATGGCTCCGGCGCGACCCGACTGAACTGTAGCGGCGAGCTGCGCCTCGCCGCTTTAAGCTAATAGATTAGGGCGAGGCAGAGCTCGCCGCCCTGAGTAATCAATCTGCGGCGAAGCGCAGTTCGCCACTACGGCACCTGCAACCCTTTAAGATGCCTGGCAAAGTCTTTCTCGTCGGCGCCGGCCCGGGCGACCCCAGCCTCCTGACCCTGAAGGGCCAAGCGGCTTTGGAGCGCGCCGACTGCGTCATTTACGACTTCCTCGCCGCGCGCGAGCTGCTGCGGCACTGCCGGCCCGAGGCAGAGAAAATTTTTGCGGGCAAACGCGGCGGCACGCCGCGGCGGCTGCAGGAAGAAATCAACCGGCTGCTTATCTCCAAAGCCCAAGCAGGCCTGGTGGTCGCACGGCTCAAGGGGGGCGACCCGTTCGTCTTCGGGCGCGGAGGCGAGGAGGCCGAAGCTTTAGCCCAAGCCGGCATCGCTTTCGAAATCATCCCCGGCGTGACTTCCGGCGTCGCAGCGCCCGCTTATGCCGGCATTCCACTCACGCACCGCGAGCTCGCCTCTTCGGTGTGTTTCATCGCCGGGCAGGAAGATCCGTCGAAGCCCGGCTCGCTCGTCAACTGGCAGGACGTCGCGGGCTCGAGCGGGACACTGGTCTTCTTTATGGGCACTCGGAACCTCGCGGCCATCGCAAGCACGTTGATCGAGCGAGGGCGGGCCCCGGCAACGCCCGTGGCGGTGATTCGCTGGGGCACGCGGCCGGAACAACAAGTCATTTTGGGAACGCTCACCGATATTGGCGACCGCGCGCGAAACCTTCAGCCGCCGACGGTGATTGTGGTGGGCGAAGTCGTGCGCCTCGGCGAACGCTTGCGCTGGTTCGAGCGTCTGCCGCTCTTCGGCCGGAGGATCGTCGTCACGCGGGCGCGCGAGCAGGCGGCCGGCCTGCGCGAGCCGCTCGAAGCGCGCGGCGCGGCGGTGATCGAAATTCCCGCCATCGAGTTTCGCCCGCCAGCCTCCTGGACGCCGCTCGACGACGCCATCTGTAGAATCGGGGAATTCAACTTCCTGCTCGTCACCTCCGTGAACGGCGTCAAGAATTTCACCGCGCGCCTGGAAGCGCTGGGCCGCGACGCGCGCGACCTGAAAGGTTTGACCATCGGCGCCATCGGCCCCGCCACCGCGGCCGAATTCGCGAAGCACGGCGTGCGCGTGGATTTTGTTCCGCGCGAGTACCGCGCCGATGGCCTTGTCGAGGCGCTCGCCGGGCACAAGCTTCGTGGCCGGTGCGTCCTGATACCCCGCGCCAAGCTGGCTCGCGACCTGGTGCCGAAAGCCTTGGAAAAACGGGGCGCGCGCGTGGAAGTGGTAGTCGCGTACGAGACGGTTCGCGCAAGCTTCGCCGCCGGCGAAATCGAAGCCCTGCTCGACCCGCCTGCCGACGTTTTCACTTTCACCAGTTCGTCAACCGCCTCGCACTTCATTCGGTTGCTCGTCGGCCGGAAGCTCGACGGCCTTCTTGGAAAATCAACCATCGCTTCCATCGGCCCTGTGACTTCCGCCACGCTCCGCACGCTCGGCTTCCCGCCCGCGGTTGAAGCCGCCGAATCCACCATCCCTGGCCTGGTCGCAGCTCTGGAAAAACACTTTGCGCCGAGCGAGTCCTGAGGCGCTTTTGTAGCGCGGGGTTGTTTTGTAACTATGCAGTCTTTCGATTTAGGAAAGGCGCTAATAACGCCGCAGCCTATAAAACCAAGCCCGCCTTACCTGACGATTACAGGTTCAGCAGCTCACGCAGTTTGCGCGTCTGGGCGCGGCTGACGGGGACAGAGGTTTGTTTGCGGTCCTCCATTTTGAGCTGGTAGGAGCTCTTGAACCAGGGAATGATTTCCTTGATGCGATTGATGTTGACGAGGTAGGAGCGATGGACCCGCCAGAAAGTGTTCGGGTCGAGGACCGATTGCAGCTCTTCGACGGTGCGGAAATTGGACTGACCTTCGAAGTCTTTCGTCGCCAGGGTAATCACGCCGTCTTCGATGCTCGCGAAGATGACGTCGTCGGAATCTACGAGGAACAATCGCCCGCCGCTTTTGACCATGAGCTTGGCTTTCTGGGCCGCCGGCCGCTCCTCGACCATCTGGATGAGGCGGCCGAGCTTTTCGGCGTTCGTCTCCGCCGTCTCGTCCGCGCGCCGGAGGCGGCCCAGAGCCTTTTCGAGGCGCGCCTTCGCAATCGGCTTCAGCAAGTAATCCCTCGCGTTCACTTCAAATGCCTGCACCGCGTACTGGTCGTAGGCGGTGACGAAAATGAAAAGTGGAAGCGTCGCCTTTTTCTCGAGCAATTTTTTGATGACGCCAAAGCCGTCGAGGCCCGGCATCTGCACATCCAGGAAGACGAGCTGCGGCGAGAGCTCACGGATCATCGCCACCGCTTCCGGCCCGTTTTTCCCCTGCCCGACTACCTCGATTTCGGGATGGTTCTTCAGCAGGAACGCAAGCTCGTCGCGCGCCGGCTGTTCGTCATCCACGATCAGAGCGCTCAGCTTCATGGCAGAGTGGCCCACTTCGGCCCCGTCGCTTAGGATAACAGCCTCTTCCGAGCACGGAAAGATAGAAGTCGTGTTCCAGAGGGCGTCGGGGCTCGAGCGGTCTCCTGGCGAATTGTGTTATCCTCGACCGGTTTCCGGGATGCTTGCCCGTGGGAAGCCGGGCGGGCCGAAACCCTACTCCCTGTGAAGAGGGCGCGAGCGATGCGGGGGCGGATCCTCAAAAGTCAGTGGGCTTTCCGAGGACGTGTCCTGGACGTGCGGGTAGACCGCGTGCTTGAACCTGGCGGCGTGCGCGCCGTCCGTGAAGTGGTTGTCCATCCCGGATCCGTGGTGGTCTTGCCCGTATTCGCCGACGGCCGAGCGCTCTTGATTCGGCAATACCGCCATCCAGCGGGGCAGGCGCTCTGGGAGCTGGTGGCCGGTTCGATCGAGCCGGGCGAAAACGCGCTGGCCGCGGCGGCGCGCGAGCTTCGAGAAGAGACAGGATACAGGGCCAAATCCTTTACGCCAATTCTGGACTTCTTCTCAAGCCCAGGCTTCCTCACCGAACGGATGTATTTGGTTCAGGCGAGCGGGCTCACGCGCTCCCAAGCCCATCCCGAAGCCGACGAGCGGATTCGCGCCAAGGTTTTTAGGCAGCGCGAGCTTGTCCGGTTGCTCACCAGCAAGCGGATTCGTGACGGGAAAACTTTGGTGGGAATTCTTTGGCTCCTCGGCCGTTTCCCGGCTCGCCATGCCGTTGACATTCGGGTGAAATAATCTCTTGACAAGCTCGGGTGGCTATTTTATTTAATGTCCAGGAGCTAGCACGGTGTTTCACACGGGAATCGGATCGTGAAAGAAGCCCGGGCGTAGGCATGCCGGGCTTTTTCGTTTTCGGAGCTCGATTGTTCGGCAGGCGCACAGGAGATCGCAGATCAAGGAGGAAGAAGTGGCAAGACTTCAAGGCAAGGTGAAGTGGTTCAATAACAGCAAGGGTTACGGGTTCATTGGCCAGGATGGCGGGTCTGACGTGTTCGTCCATTACTCGGCCATTCAAGGCGAGGGGTTCAAGACACTGCAGGAAGGCGACACGGTTGAATTCGAGGTCGTCCAGGGGCAAAAAGGGCCGCAGGCCGATAAGGTTGTCAAAGTGGAGTAGAATCGGCGCCTCCCACTCGTTCTAAATCTTGACCCAACCGGCTTTTGCGGGGCTATTTCTTTCCCGGCCGGCGCGACACTCCCCTGACGATTTCGCTTGCTATTTGGCCTCCGGGGGCAGAGAATTCTGCCCAGCGCTCGTCTTGGCCACCGCCCGAAGGCCGTGTAAGCGGGCCGAGAGCGCGCTCGTCAAGGTCCTTTGGCGGAAACGGATCCCGGGAATCTGAGTTCGGATCGGAGCCTCCAATGCGGCACAGAATCTGGCAGGCGGCGGTTTTGGCGCTCATACTCGTTCCACTAGCTCAGGGGCAAGAAGGGAACGGTGGTTTGTTGACCTCGCGGGTTGAGCCCTCTCGGCTGACCCTGCCTGCGCCTGCCACCCCTCCCACCCTGACCGTCCCCAAGGACACGGAAGCATCCGTGACGATGCTTTCCGGCGTTCACACCCGGGTCAGCCACCTGGATGACCCCATCGCAGCGGAGCTCGTGAATCCGGTCTATGTTGATGGTAAGGTCGCCTTGCCTTCGGGAACCTTGCTCGACGGGCGGATCACTCGGATTCGCGCCGCGGGCCACATGCATCACCCCGCCGAATTGAGTTTTCGGTTTGACCGCGTTACGCTTCCCGACGGCCAGTCGGGCCCCATCACTGCCGTTTTGGCCGGACTGGAAGTCCCCGATAGTGCCGGCATCCATCTGGATTCTGAAGGAGCCATCCGGGGGTCGCGTGGTTACTCCTGGAAGATTCTGACCGGCGGTGCGGTGGGACTTGGCACGTTCGCGGCAGCTCGCGCTTCGGTGGCGGGAGCGATGGCCCTCAAGACCATCATCCCGGCTGGCGGCGCCGCCTTCCTGTCGTTCGAAGTTCTCTGGCCGCGCGGCAAAGAAGTCAATCTTCCTCCTCAAACCCCCTGCCGCATTCGGTTGGATAATCCCTTGACCGTTCGCATCCCGTGGTAGTTGATGCCGAGCTCCTTTCCGCTCGGCTGCGTGGCGTATCCTTCCGCGAATGGACTCCCTGATCTTTCATAACGACCGAATCGTGCCTCTCGCCGAGTGTCGGCTGTCGCCCGGACAGACGGGACTGTTGATGGGTTGGGGCGTTTTCACCACACTGAGGATTTATAAGGGCATTCCCTTCGCCTTCGAGCGCCACTGGGCGCGCATGGCTCGCGATGCGGCGCGATTGGGCGTGCCGCTTCCCTNNNNATGGCCGGCCGGAATCGATGGCGCGAGTGACTTTCATCCGCAACACGGGGGACCTGTGGTCGGAGAACGCGGACCGCGCGCCTACCGACTTGCTGATTTTCACGCGAGAGCTGGTTCGCTGGCCCGCGTCGAATCGCCTGCAACTGGAACCGGACGGGGTCACCTCCGCTGGACCATACGCCGGAACGAAAATCCTTTCCTGGGCTTTGCCCTCCTCCAGGAACGAGCGCGCCCACGCCGCCGGCTTTGATGACGCTCTGCTTCAAAACGAAAGGCGCCAGATTGCCGAGTGCAGTTCGGCAAATTTTTTCCTGGTGCGGGCGGGAAAAGTCCTCACCCCGCCACTCTCCTCGGGCTGCCTGCCAGGCATCACGCGCGAAATTCTGCTGGAGATCGCTCCGCAAGCCGGCATCGAAATCGAAGAGCGAGACCTGACGGAAGCGGACCTCGATACCGCCGAGGAGGCTTTCATCAGCTCCACCACGCGCGAAGTGGCGCCCGTGGGCTTCATCAGCCCGGCCTGGAATCTCGACACGCCCGGCAAAGTCACCAGCCGCCTGGAAGGCCTTTTCACCTCCGCTATCCACGCCTACCTTTCAAGCCACGCAATATAGATGAGTAGCCACGGCACGCTTTCAGTGCCCTGGGCTCGCACATGCCTGGCTGAACCACCCACGGCATAAAAAACATGCGCGCCGCCTGGCGCGAAGACCAGCACTGCACGCAGCGCGACCTGCGTTAATCCCTTTTTCCCAGGCCAAACCGCTCGTGAAACCGGTCCATCACGGAAACCAGCCGTGGGTCGAGGATGGCCATCACCCGAGTGGAGAGCTCCTCCGGGACCCCGCCGTAGTAGGCTTCGGCGATGCCCCCCGTGATACACGCCAACGTGTCGGCGTCCCCGCCCAGCGAGATGGCGTTGCGTATCGCATCCTCGTAGCTCGTTGACTCAAGGAAGGCAGTCAAAGCCTGCGGGACAGTTCTCTGACACGCCTCGTCGAAGCGATAAGTGGGGCGGATCTCGTCGAGCCGCAGGCTGAGGTCATAGCTGAACCGCGATTGAAGAGCAGTTCTTATCTGATCCTTATCCTCGCCGCGGCGCGCCAGATAAATTGCGGCCGCGGTAGCCTGTGCCCCGCGAATGCCCTCGGGGTGGTTGTGAGTCACCTCGGCGCAGCGCTGGGATCAATCCAGGCCAAAGCTATTGTAGGGTTGACGAAGGCGGTCGTGGGCCCAATAGATAAACATGCCCCCGTAGCCCCGCCCTGGATAGCTGTGGCAGTAAGCGTGAAATAGATCGACCAGATCCTGTCCGCTGAGGATCACATCTGCCACGGCGACGGTGAGTACCGAGTCGTCGGTAAAGGTCGAGGGGGGAACGAAGAGGGGAAAGTCCTTTGTCTTTGTTCCCGCTGCCTCGTGGACCGATCCGATTACATCCCCAACGATCGCACCCAGCATGGCGGTTTCCCCTGCAAGATTGAAATTGCTGGAGGGACAGCGAGTGGTGTATGCATCGCGGTCCTCGCGATGTATGCCATCTCCGATTTCGCCGCCCGACCTTCAGCCCACCTGCACGGCCAACATCGAGAAGGACCCGCCGTCCACGCCTTCGACCGGAAACACCACCGGCTCGGACGCTGTGCGAGTGCCGATCACATATAGCAGCGGCAAGTAATGGTCGGGCGTGGGCACGGCCAGCACCGCCTCGCTCCCGAGCTTGTTTTCGTATTCGACGAGCGGCTTGTGCTCGCCGGCGAGCAGCAACTCCCTCACTCGCTTCTCGAATGAGATCGTCCAATCGTACGGCTCCTGCGGATGCCGCCCCCAGGCATACGCGTGCAGGTTGTGGACGACGTTGCCGCTGCCGACGATCAGGATTCCCTCCTCGCGTAGCGGCGCCAGGCGCTTGCCGATCTCGTGGTGAAATGACGGCGGCTGGGTCTCGTCAATGCTGAGCTCGACAATCGGGATGTCCGCCTTCGGATACACGTGGCACAGCACCGCCCAGGTGCCGTGGTCGAGCCCCCAGCGCTCATCCATCCGCACGGCGAGCGGCGCGAGCAGATCGCGGACGCGGCGAGCAAGCTCGGGATCGCCCGGCGCCGGATACTGCACCTGGTAAAGCTCGCGGGGAAACCCACCGAAGTCGTGGATGGTTCTCGGCGCGGTGCTCACCGTCACCGCGGCGTCCTGGATGTACCAGTGCGCGGAGACGCAGAGGATCGCTTTGGGGCGCGGCAGTCGAGTCCCTATCCCGCCCCACGCTTCCGTGTAGGGGTTGCGGAGCAGCGCGTTCATGGGGTTTCCGTGTCCGAAAAACAGGGCTGGCATTCGCGTGGCCATGGCAGCGCTTCGCTCCGCGTTCATCCCTTCAGGCATTGCCACGAGCCATTATATCGCGCGCCTCACAGGCGGTACTGAAAGGAGTTCGGCGCAATCTGAGAGTATCATCCTGGCAAGGCTCGCGCCGGTGGGCTTCATCAGCCCGCGATGGAATTTCGATACGCCCGGCAGAGTCACCAGCCGCCTGGAAGGCCTTTTCAGCTCCGCTATCCACGCCTATCTTTCAAGCACGTAGCGCGCTATCTCAGTATGACCGCAACGCGGAGCTCGACAAATTTGCCGCCGGGGATAACATTTTCAAGGGCTCCGTAGCTGACGAACATCCTGTATTCCCGAACTTCGAACCGCACTCCAAGGTGCTTTGCGGGCCAAGCAATCAATCCCTGGTTGAAGTTGGGGCCGGATCTCTCCGGTCCCAAAGAATTTGGATAGGTAATGCCGTGAGTGTTGATATCACCGGTTAAATAGCTATACCCGCCGCCGATAAAAGGTTCAACCTTCTGTTCGTCGCGGCAGCACAGGAAGTGATAGGACGGGCCGACTGACCCAATCGTTATTCGGTTGTCCGGGTTGCCGACCGTCGTTCCCACGTCGCCGCCTACGGCGAGCCCTTTGTACATGAATATGTCTCCACCCGCACCGCCGACGTTCGTGCCCGGTGTCGAAGTCCGCCGCCCAAAGAAGGCATAGCCCTCGCAACAATGCTTGCCGGTCGTCTGCGCCTGCCCGTAGGCCGCACAGAGCAGCAACAAAGTCCACGGCCATATCGCGGCCTGAGCCTTTCTCATTTCCCACCTCGCGGGTGGCGACGACAATGCTTTTGATGCCGTCGCCGCGCCATCCCGACAGTGGACAGGATGCCGTGAGGCTAGCCGGGGTTGCGCATACTTGAAAAGCAATGTATGCGCCACGCGTGAATTGACCGGGTGAGAATTCCAGCCGACCAAGCGGCGAGGATTTGATGAAAAGCCGCAGAGTTGCAAGACAACTATGCGCTACTTGCTTTGCGATGTGTGCGCTGGCTAAGCGTGGTTCCAACATGGGACAATACCCCACGTACGCACCACCCGGACGGTTCGGATGTCTGACGAGGCTCCTGAAGAGGACAGGTTCGTTTGGCGGCTGCCAGTATATGTCGCGCCGAGCATCGTAATTTTCCTTCTTCTCGTAATAACGTTATTCGAAGCAGATACATCTGTCTTGATTTGCGTGTTTAGCGTGCTGGTTTTGACCTTTGCGCTGGTCGTGCTCCTGTTGAGGGAGGCATTTGCTAGGAGATTCCGGATGTGCATATTCGTAGCATCCACGCTTGCCATCTCTTGGGCCATTCTCGCTCCTATGGTCCTTTACAATGTCCCGATACGGCGCGTCGTGAGATGGCTGCTTTGGTCTCACCACTACAAGGCCAAAGTTCTTGCAGAGCCTGCCCGGCCAGACGGAGAGTTGAAGCATATCGAATGGGACGGTTGGGGGTTTGCTGGAATGGACACAACGGTCTATCTTGTTTTCGATCCGACCGATTCCCTTTCAACTGCGGCCAAGAATCATAACTCCGGCGCATTTGCAGGTATACCCTGCCAGGTCACTGTTGTGCGTCGACTAGAGAGCCGCTGGTACACCGTTAAGTTTGACCCCGACGAATTCTGGGATCCGTGCAACAACTGATGCAAATCAGGTTTACGGCGAAGGAATCAAGCCTTTCTTGACGGCGTAGAGCACCAATTCGGCGGCGCGGTGGATGCCGAGCGTCTCCATGACGCGCGCGCGATGCACGGCCACGGTATTCACGCTGATGTTGAGCATCACGGCGATTTCTTTGTTCGACTTGCCCTGCGCGATCAGTTGCAGGACTTCCTTTTCCCTGAGCGTCAGACGGTTGTAGGGGTCTCCGGCCTCCTTGCGCGGGCCGTGGGCTTTCATATTGTTGATGAGCACGTTCGAGATGCCCGGGCTCATGTAGGTATCGCCGTCGGCAAGCGCCAGCACCGCGCGTGTCAAATCAACCTCAATGGCGTTCTTCAGTACGTAGCCGCGCGCGCCAAGCTCGAAGGCTTTGCGCACGTAGGCGTCATTCGAATACATGCTCAGGATCAGGATCTTGATCTGGGGAAGCGCTTTCAGAATTTCCTCCGTCGCCTCCATCCCGCCAAGCTCCGGCATCGAGAGGTCCATCACTACCACGTCGGGCTTGAGTTTCTTGGCGAGCTCGATGGCCGCGAGGCCCGTCGAAGCTTCGCCGACCACCTCGATGCGGCTGGCGTCCTCGAGGATGCGGCGAAAACCCTGACGCACAAGCGTGTGGTCTTCCGCCAGAATGATGCGGATTTTTTTCTCGGAGGATGTCGCCATTCCCACCGCCTTCTCAGACTTGTAGCGGCGGCCTGCGCGTCACCGCAATTCGGTTTGTAGGATGCATCTGGCGAGGCGCAGCTCGCCGCTACAGCTTGTTTTGCCCGCCCGGCGAGGCGCAGCTCGCCGCTACAGCTTGCCCGCAGGGGCATGGGGCATCGGCACCTGCAGCGTAACCACCGTCCCCGCGCCCGGCGCTGACCGGAGATTCAGGGAACCTTTGAGATGTTCGGCCCGCTCGCGCATGCCCATCAGGCCCATTCCCTCGCCGAGCCCGCGGTTCATTTTCCCGTCCACATCGAAGCCCGTTCCGGCGTCGCGGATTTCGAGCGTCAACCGGCCGTCCGATCCGCGCAACCTGACCCATGCTTCCCGGGCTTTCGAATGCCTGGCCACGTTCGCGAGCGCTTCCTGAACGATCCGGTAAAGATGAATGGCGTCCTCGGGCGGAAAGAACCCGTTCGCGAGATCTCGCTCGAAGTGCACCTCGATGCCGGTCTGGCGGGAAAATTGCCCCACGAACCATTCTAGCGTTTGCTCCAACCCAAAATCATCCATGATGGCGGGGCGGAAAATCTGCGAGCTGTCACGGACGGTCTCGAGCGTCTCGGAGACGATTTGTTTGACCTTCTCGACTTCTTGGATGAACGGAGAATTCTTTTCCAAACCTTTTTCGCGCGCGCGCGTCAGCATCATGCCGATGGCCGTCAAGATCTGGCCGAACTCGTCGTGCAGGTCGCGCGCCACCTGCCTCAGCGTGGTCTCCTGCACTTCGATCAGCTTCCAGGAAAGTTTTCGCAACTGTTCGGACTGCACCTGGAGCTGCTCGGCCAAATGGTGCAGCCGCTCAAACGTCTTGCGATTCGCCTGGAACGTGTACCAGCCGGTGGCAAGGCCCAGGCCGATCAGTACGGCCACGACCAGCCATAAATCCTTTTTCACGCTGCCGTAAACCGCGGCGATAGTTTCCGTCGCCTCGGCCTGTGACTGGTCGTTCAGGACCAGCAGGCGCGCCACGGTTTCGGCGATGACGGAGCGTTCGGGCTCGAGTGTGGATTGGATCAGCGCGCGCGCCTGGGGATCTGCGCCGCGCTCGGCCAGCGCGAATATGCGGTCGGCGGAGCGCCCGAATTCCCCCAAAGCCGAACCGAGCTGCGCGCGCTTGCCTTCCGAGGCCGGCGTGCTGACGGCGAACTGCGCTTCGAGCGCCGCGGCACGATCCATGTCCTCGCGAAGCCGGAGGAATTCCGCGCGCCAGCCGGCGAGCCCATAGGGGGACTTGCCGATTTGCATATCGCGGATGGAGAGAGCCATCAAGTAGGTGTCGTTCTGAAGGCGCAGGAGCTCGAGCGAAGCTTTGCGGTTCTTCTGCACCACGTTCACTTGAAAATCTTCCAGCCAGCGCACTTCGCGAACGGCGTAAACCGCGAAGAAGAGGAAAAAGGCGAAGAGGATCGCCAGGCCCATCCACAGCCGCCGCGCCGGCGACGGGATGGCGCTCAACGGATCGAGTTCTCGGGCCGGGGTTTCCATCCGCGGTTCAGGTCCTTTGGTATGGTATCGAATCTACAATGCCCTTTTCCTCATCCACAACGTAGGTGCGGCCGGAGTCGAGCTTACCGAACTCCTGCGTTGTGCGGCTCGGCCACTCGAGGCGCGCCCGGTCAATCGCGGTCCTTTCGCCGAGACCAAACGTAACCGTTCGCTCCGACTGCGACAGGTAACTCGAACCGCTCTTCACCATCTGCCAGCGCATGCCCTCCGGCGTCCAGACGCGCACCACCGTGCCGATGCCGCCCGCGTTGGACTTCCTTCCGACCGTGCGAAATCGCAGGCTGTGATTCCGGCAGCCGTCGTTCCGGTAAAGGTAGGCGGGGCCGTTGTTGGTGGTCAGGAGCACGTCGAGGTCGCCGTCGTTGTCGAAATCGGCGTAGGCGCAGCCTCGAGCGACCTTGGGCAGGGCGAAAGAGCGGCCGACCAGGCCTGAGATGTCCCGAAATTGGCCGTGCCCTTCGTTGTAAAAAAGGTGCGGGGATTCCGCGTAGCTCACGCGCGACTCCACGCTCGATATGGTCGAGTCAATATGGCCGTTCGCCACCAGCAGGTCGAGACGGCCATCCAGGTCCGCATCGAAGAAGAAGCAACCAAAGCCCAGCGTCAGCCGCGAGGACTTCCCCACCGTGGACCGCGGCGCCTCATCAATAAAAAACCCGTGCCCCTGGTTCCGGTAAAGGCCCACCATCTCATTTGAGAAGTTGGTCACCACCAAGCTCGGCATGCCGGAATTGTTGTAATCGGCGGCGTCGGCGCCCATGCCGGCGCGCGCGGCGCCATCTTCGCTGAACGCCACACCTGCCGTGACCGCCGTCTCCGAAAACTTGCCGTTGCCGTCGTTGTGGTAGAGCTTATTCGGCTGCGTGTCGTTGGCAATGAAGACGTCCGGCCAGCCGTCCATGTCGTAGTCAAGCACCGTCACACCGAGTGATTTTGACGTCGGGTCGTGAAGCCCGGCTTTCCCGGTAACGTCTTCAAATGTCCCGTCGCCGCGATTGCGGAAGAGCCAGCAGGTGGTGCCCGGATAGGCTTGTGGCGTGCAATAAGACTTCGTCCGGCCGTCGAGGCTGCAGAAGATATCCTGCTCCGGCGACCAGCGGACGTAGTTGGCCACCAGAAGGTCGAGGCGTCCGTCGCGGTCGTAATCGAACCAAACCGCGGAAGTGCTCAAGCTTTGGTAAGCGGCGAGGCCGGCTCGCTCGGTGACATCCGTAAACGTTTTGTCACCGTTGTTGTGAAAGAGGCGGTTTTGGCCAAACGCGGTGATGTAAAGGTCTTCGGAGCCGTCGTTGTCGTAATCGCCGGCGGCGGCGCCGATGCCATACAACTCGACATCGAGCCGTGCCTCTCGGGTCACGTCAGTAAACGTCCCGTTGCGGTTGTTGCGATAGAGCTGAATCGGGGTCCGGCGCCGCGCGTGGCCGGGCCAATCCATGCCATTGACCAGGAGGATGTCAGGCCAGCCGTCGTTGTCGTAATCGAAGAAGGCGCAACCGGAGCCCAGCGTCTCCGGCAGGTATTTCTTTCCAAAAGCGCCGTTGTTGTGCTCGAAGAGGATTCCGCTTTCCCGAGTCACGTCGGAGAACTGGATGGGGAAAGCGGCGGGACCAACGCCCGACACGCCGGCGACTCTCTTCGGCCCCCGATGCTTTTCGTAGTAGATTCCGCCCAGAGTCCCCAAGGCCCCCGAGCCAATCAACAGAGCGATAGCATCCCTTCGCTTCATCCCCGGTTTCGGTTCCCCACCTCGCGGCGCCCCGTACCACGATACCGTACCCGAGCGGCCCAAGCAATCCTGCGTGCGATAAGTCGCGTGCGGGCGCGCTGAGCTATTGGTTGCCAGGACGTTCTCGGCGGGCGACGATTTTCCCGCTGGCGCTTGAGTGCGGTTGGCCGGCTCTGTGTCCTCTGTGCATGGAAAAGAATGAACGCAGAGTACACTGAGCTACTCCGTGAACTCCGTGTGAAACTCTGGGGCGCGGAGGACACGGAGAAATTTATTTTGTTTGCGGCCACGCCGCGCAGTGCAGTGCAACTAGAAATATGGAGACGCGGGACGACCCCGCGTCAGGAGTTGACGCGGCAACGAGTGAAAAGCTGATCGAGCAACTCGAGGGCGAGGTCGGTCTCTTCGCGAGTGATGGTAAACGAAGGCGCGAGCGTGAAAACGTTCTTGAAATATCCGCCAACGTCGAGGACAAGCCCGTACCTGCGTCCCCGGGCTTCCAGGTCTCCGGCCAGGCCGGCGGCGAAAATGCGGTCGGTCAGTTCGCGGTCCGGCGTCGCGCCGTCGTCCTTGGTGACTTCGATGCGCATCGCAAGCCCCAGGCCGTCCACATGGCCAATCGAGCCGCGGTGGCGGCTCTGGAGGCGGCGAAGGCCGGCGAGGAAGTATTCGCCCTTCTCCTTGACCTCGCTCTCGTAGTCCTCCTCTTCCATCATTTTAAGGGCTTCGAGCGCCACGGCCGTGCCCAGGGTGTTTGAAGAAAACGTGGAATGCGTCGAGCCCGGAGGAAACAATTCGGGCGAAATCAATTCTTCGCGCGCCCAGAGGCCGGACAGAGGGTTCAGCCCGTTGGTCAGCGCCTTGCCAAAGACGATGATGTCGGGCGTGATGCCGAAGTGCTCGATGGCCCAGAATTTTCCCGTGCGATAGAAACCCATCTGGATTTCGTCATCCACGATGATAATCTTGTGCGCGTCGCAGGTTTTCTTGAGCCGGGCGAAGTAATCAGCCGGCGGGATGACGTAGCCGAGTTGTACTCGGTGTCAAAGAGCTTCGCGAACTGGTCTTCGCAGTAGAGCTCGCACGTCTCACGCTTCAAGCCGTAGATGCAGCGGAAGCAGTAGGGAAAAAAGACGAATTGAGCGCGGTCGCCAAAGTGGCCGTAGCGGCGGCGATAGCGGTAGCTCGAAGTGATGGCGGAAGCGCCGAGCGTCCGGCCGTGATAGCCGCCCATGAAAGCGAAAACCAGGTTCTTGCCCGTAAAGTTCCGCACGATCTTGAGCGAATCCTCGATGGCCTGCGATCCGCCCACGTTGAAATGCACTCGCCCTTTGACGCCGAAGCGCTCTTCGCAGGCGCGGGCGATGCGCGCCGCCACTTCCACTTTCTCGGTGTGCAAATACTGGCAGGCCAGTTGCGGCAGGCGGTCGAGCTGGCGCTTCAACGCCTCGATGAGCCGCTGATTTTTGTAGCCGAAGCTCGCGGCGGAATACCACATCTGGAGATCGAGATAAGGCGTGCCCTGCTCGTCAAACAGATACGAGCCCTCGCAACTCGAGAAGACCTTGGGCGGATCCGAAACCGGCACGAGAGTCTGAGGCCTCCTCAGGATGTAACCAGAACGCGGCCGGCGAGCTTCCGGTGCGCGCGCCGCACCGCGAGCCTTGCTTCCAGGTCCGCTTGGACGTCGGCGAATGTCTCAAAGGCGCGGACCTTGAGCCCGCGATCGCGGCTGTAGGCCAGCAATTGCCCTTTGGCGTAGACCAGGTCGGCGGCTTCCGCGGCAAAGCGGTCCGACAATCCGTCGCCGATCAAAATCTTGAACCCGCTGCGGCCGAGCTTTTTCATCACCGCCACCTTGCAGGTGGCGCAGCCATGGCGGCAGCCCGCGCTGGCATGGGGGAAGCGCGTTTTCAGACGCCCGTGCTTCCACTTGAGGGCGCTGGCAAACACCCGCCCTCGGAAGGCCAGCCGTCCGCCGAGCCCCGCCCTTCGCAGGACGCGCCGGATGACGCTATCGAAACCGTCGCTCAAAATGAAAATCGGAATTCGGCGCCTGCGAAAGTACTCGTGGAAGGGAACAAAAGCCGGGTCAACGCGAATGGTATCCACGAGCGCGTTAAATTCCTCTTCCGTGGCCTCCACCAGCGCCATCTGCCGTTCCAGGCACTCGCGTGAGCCGATCGTGCCGCGCATCCACTCTTGTTCGACCTCGCGCCAAGACGGGTGCGCGAGCAGCGAGAGGAGCTGGTCGGTCACGTCAATTTCCGTGATCGTCCCGTCGAAGTCGCAAAAGATCACCGGTTTGGAGTCTTCGTTTGCCACGCGTTGGATCTCCTATCTCCCGCTCAGGCGGCCGATCGCTCATCCACCAGGCGGCGCCGCTTCCTCCCCGTCTCAAGAGAACCCGCCGGAAGGCAGCGGAAAGCCAGGCGATACATTCCGCAAGTGTGGTTCGCCCACACTTCGGGAAAGCGGGTCTGAAGGTTTGTGCGCACGGCTTGCTCGACGGCGGCGGGGGTGATGCCGTTCGACAACTCCATGCGAAATTCCACAATGTCGTGACGTCCCTCCTGCCGGACGGCCACTTGCCAGCGGTCGGAAATCCCCTCGACGCCCTCGAAAACCTTCTCAAAAATATCCGGATACATGTTCCCGGCGCCCATCACCACCATCTCGTCGCGCCGGCCACGGATTTTGGCCAGCCGCGCGATCGTGGCGCCGCAGGGACAGGCACCCTCGAGGAATCGCGTCACGTCGCGGGCGCGGTAACGGATGAGCGGCATGGTTCGACGGGTCAGCGTGGTCACCACCAGCTCGCCAAAGCCATCCGAATCAGGATTCAGGATCTCCACCCAAAAATTAAACTCGTCTATATGGTACCCGTCGCGCTCGGAGCATTCAAGCCCGAGCCCGCCGCCCATCTCGGTCGAGCCATAACCGAGAATCACCGGGGCATGCCAGACCTCCTCGATGAATTTTCGGTATTCGTCCGTCATGCGGTCGCCGGCCGCAATAATCAACTTCACCTGCGCCGTCCCTTCTTTCTCGGCAATCTCGCTCAGACTCACCAGCCACGTCGGGTCGGCCATTATGATGTTGTAGCGGTACTCGTGCAACCGGGAATACACCTCTCTCGGATGGGGCTTACCGACCGAGGAACAGAAGACTCCCATGTGCTTGCAACCCAGATAAGCGACCCAACTGCTGATCCAGTAACCGGCGTCGAAGGTGCAGATGACCCGGTCGCCGCGGCGGACGCCGTTTTCGTAAAGAGCTGCCGCCTCAAAGCGCGCCGCGTAGTCCAGCTCGTCGTAGCTGAAATAGGTGCGCTTGGGCCGCCCCGTCGTGCCCGTCGTTTCAAAAACGGCCTGAGGCTCCCGGCAAATAAAATCCTCAGCGGGAAGGCTCAGCAAGTCTTCCGGCGTGGTGAAAACGTCCCCCAAGTCTTCCGGCCGGGTGACTCGCGAGGGATTGATCCCGCGTTCGTGCAACTGGCGAGCGAAAAACTTCTGGTGGCGAGCTGCGTAAAGTACAACTTCCTTAAACCCCTCGGCTTGGATGCGTTGAATGACCCGTCTGGGCAGCGATTTCCCCCAACGAGCGAAGGCCGGAACCGAGCCCCTCATCACCACGCGTTCGATGAGTCTGCGCGCTTTCCCGAGCATTCCAAGGCGACGCATGGCCCCGGAGAGAATTCCTCCCGGTGGGCCGGGGCTGGTCGCAGGTCTCCTCACATCAAATAGGCGGAATCGCCGGACCGGGTATACGGTACGGGCAGAAGTTCAATCGAGTCTTCCCGCTCGAGCATCGCCCGCCCAATCTGCGCGATGGTGTGGGTGGCGTCGGGCCGTGAAAGTTCATGCGCCCGCCGCTTCATCTCCCGAAGCTTGTCTCGACAGGACAGCAGCTCATTCGTGATAGGCCCGATGTTCTCCTCGGGATCGGCCAGAACCGCCACGCCATGCCGCGCCAGGTATTGGGCGTGCCGCTCCTCCGGCCCGGGGATCGGATGAGTCAGAATCATCGGAAGGCCGGCCGCCAGGCTCTCCGCAATCGTCACGCCACCGGGCTTCGTAATCAGCAGGTCCGATGCAGCCATCAACTCCGGGACGTTGTCCGTCCATCCGAATGTGTGGATATCCAAAGCCACTTTGCCGCGCATGAGGTCGAGTTTGTTTTTTACGGCATGGTCGTGACCCGCAACGGCAAGGACCTGAAGCGGCGATTCACAACTTTGTAGATCCGTCACAATTCGGTCGAGCGGCACGGGACCCATCCCTCCGCCCATCACCAGCACGACAGGGCGCTGGCGGTCGAGTCCCAAGGCCCGGCGCAGATCATCGCGGTCGAACGGGAGCGCAAACGCAGGGTCTACGGGAATACCGCATATTCTGATACGGCCCGGAAGCACACCCCACTGTACCAACTGGGTCCGGGCTTCCCCGCTTCCAACGCAAAAAACATCCACTTCCTCCTGAACCCAAGGCGGCTCGGTATGGAAGTCGGTTTGCACGGCTTGAATCGGGGACGTAATCCAGCCGCCGCGCTTGGCGAGTGCTGCGACCTCCGCAGCACCGATCTCGGTGGCCACAACCAGATGCGGAGCAAAATTTCGGAGCTCGCGATACAGCGGCGCGCAGCCGCGGCGGAAGAGCCACTCCGGAGCCGTGGCGCGATGTTGTTTTTCCTGGCGGCGCTCGAAGAGTTTCCTCCACATCCCCGGCGCATGCCGGAGCATCAACCAATAGGATTGCACGTACAGCCAGTGAAACCACGGACGACAGAACTCCGCCACGTCCATCGCCCGCACTTCAAGCTGGTCGCCGCCGTCCTCGAGCGCACGCTGAATGGCTTCCGACGCTTTGACGTGGCCGGCGCCAACCCGCAGCGTCATAATGGCGATTCTTTTCTTTTTCATTTTTCCCAACCCACACCAGGAACGGTTCAATCGGAATCGGCCTTCAGCCTGCGGACCATCAGGACGGCGTTCAAGCCCCCGAAGGCAAAGGAATTGGAAATCGCCGCGGAAACCGGCTTTTCGCGGGCCTGGTTTGGAACGTAGTCTAGGTCGCATTGTGGATCCGGACGCGTAAAGTTGGCGGTGGGCGGTATAATGCCCCGCTCGAGCGCCATGACCGTGGCCACAAGTTCTATCCCTCCGGTCGCGCCCATGGCGTGGCCGTGCATGGACTTGGTCGAACTGATGGGCACATGCCGGGCGTGCTCCCCGAAAACCCGCTTGACCACTTCGGTCTCGGTCAGGTCGTTTAACGGAGTCCCGGTGCCGTGCGCGTTGATGTAATCCACCTCGTCGGGGCGCATCCGGGCTTCCTCGAGCGCCAAGCGGATCGCGCGCGCGGTTGCGTCCGACGTCATGCCCACACCACAGATTTCGGCGAAAATCTTCGCGCCGCGCGCGCGGGCGTGCCCGTATTCCTCAAGCAATAGAATTCCCGCGCCTTCGCCCATCACAAAACCTTCGCGGTCGGCGGAAAACGGCCGGCAGGCCGAGGCGGGATTGCCGTTGCCGGTCGCCAGGACACGGACGGACTCCCAACTCCGCATCATGCTCATGGTGATGGGCGTGTCGCTGCCACCCGCTAGAATCATGTCCGCCTGGCCGTACTTGATCAGGTGTAAGGCCTCGCCGATAGCGTGGCCGGAAGAGGAGCAGGCCGTCGAAGTGGAGAACGACGGCCCTTGCGCGTTATATTCCATACTGATTTGCGATGCCGGCGCATTGTGCATCACTTTGGGGATGGTAAAGGGATGCAGGCGCGTTGCGCCGCGCGCATAGAGGCTGTAGCAACCGCTGTCGAACGTCTGCACGCCACCCATTCCCGAGCCCACCACCACACCGAAACGCGGCCGCTCCTCCTCCCGAACCTCCAGCCCGCTCGATTCCATCGTTTCCCGCGCGGCAATCAGCGCGAACTGCGTGAAGCGATCGAGAAGATCCAGCCGCTTCGCAGGGAAGTAGTCCGTCGGGTTGTAATCGGGAACTTCCGCGGCGATCTGAACCGAAAGGGGCGAGGGATCAAACAGCGAAATGCGGCGCACGCCCGAGCGTCCGTTGACGAGATTGTCGAAAAAACTCTCCCGGTCCTTGCCCGTCGAGGCAAAGACACCTAAACCCGTGATGACGACTTTCCGGCCGTCCTGGCTCATAGCGCTCGAAGACTAATGGCTTGCCGCGGGTGAGCCGCTCTTGGCTATCGCCACGAGATCGGAGATGTCCTTTCCTTCGAGGACCCGCGTCAAGCCGTCCACCACCTGGGCAACACTCTTCATGTTCTGGGCGACGGCGTCCGGAATATCAATCTTGAATTCTTCTTCCAGCGCAAACAGGATGTTGACACCGTCGAGCGAATCAATGCCCAGCTCGGTGAACGTCGAATTGCGCTTGACCGTCCCTGGGGGAAGGTGCTGCTCACGCGTTACAATTTCGATGACTTTCGATTCGACATCCATTATGGCTCCTCACCGTACGACTTAAGACCACGCCCTTCCCTTGGGTCAAGGCGTGATCCCGATCGGCTTCTTCTCCGCCAGCTCGCTGACCGACTGCAGCAATTCCGAAAGACGAAAAGGCTTGTCCAGCAGCGCTCGAACGCCGAGTGTCTTAGCCAACTTCTTTTCCGCCGAGCTTATGAACGACGACATCAGAATGAATTTGTGGGGGGTGTTTTTCTCGCGGAGACTCCTGATCAAATCCAACCCGTTTTCATCGGGCATCCTAAGGTCAGCAATGACTACGGAAAAGCCGGCATCCTTTTCAAGAATCTGCCGAGCCGCCGCGCCGTCTCCCACCGAGACGACAGAATACCCGTTCGCCTCTAAGACTTCACAAATCAATCCGCGACTTTCACTGTCGTCATCTACAACAAGTACCTTTTGGTTCGCCATATTTTTGGAGAAGCACCCTCGAAGCACGGAGCAAACCCGATGCCAGAGGGAAGACTGCAACCCTAACCAGTTATATGACAGTAGGTTAGAAGTATAATGCCGTAGTGAGGCGTTAAATCAATGGCGAATTCTTGGTCCAGAGTGTGGCTTTTTGCCACAGTCTGGCGATGATGTGACAATAAGATGCAAAGTTCCGCCAAGCGTCCGGCTAAATCTCTTCAGCCTTTCAATTGCCTAACTTCACTTAATTTATGTAGGGCCGTCATGAATTGTGTGCGTACAAGTCAGCGGGCCAAATTGGGGCACTCGTAGCTTCAAACCTCTGGACTACCGATTCGAGCGAATTCGAAACCCAACGAGCTCGCCCGATCGAGGATCTCGGGCAAAGCGGCGACAGTATTCCCTCGTTCGACTTGGTCGCCAGACCTTACGCCGTGGCCGTCATGCAGGAGAACGATAGCGCCGGGTTCGAGTTCATCGAGCGTTGACGCCACGATCTGATCTTTGGAGTCCTTCCAATCGAAGCCTGTGGCCGACCACAGGATCATTTTCAAGCCCCTCTCTCGGAGAATCCGAAAAAGCCCAAACCAGCGGATTCCATACGGCGGCCGGAAGAGCTTGGGTCGAACTCCCGTGATTTTCTCGATCACCGATTGAGTTCGGTCAATCTCTTCCTCGATGCGCTTACGACTGAGGAGGTAAAGATAGGGATGGGAGTAGGTGTGGTTTCCGATTTCATGGCCTTCGGCAACCATGCGGCGGGCGACGTCGGGGTGTCGCGCGAAGCAAGTCGAGGATCTGGCCGCTGTACGGGACCGAAGGCCCGTCATCGAACGTCAGGGCCACCCGCCTAGTGCCCGCGGGCAAACGGCGAACCGCCTTGCCGAACCACTCGGAATCCAGCGATGTCGCCGCCCGCATCAGCATGGCGGCGCCCACAACCAGCGCCAACAGGGCGGCGATGATCCAAACCATCATGAGGGGTCTTCGAGACTGATGAAAATGCCCACCCTGTCATGCTGAGCAAAGCGAAGCATCCCGCTTTGTTTTGGAATCAAATGCTTAGATTCTTCGCTCCGCTCAGAATAACAAATCCCGAGGGTCTTTCATCAGCCTGCTGCTTCGCGAAGCGGGTCAGATGATGCGTAAGAAGTTTAAGCCCGACTCGATGGCCAGGACGGGACTGTTGGTGAAAGCGCTGACCTCGTACGGGCAGCCAATCTTGCAGCCCTTGCAAAAGTCCCACAGAGTCTCTTCCTGCGCGATAATTTTTTTTGCGGTTTCCGATTCGAAAATCTCTTTCAAGGGCGCCTGCGACTGGTGGAGCGTCATGAAGGCGCAGGGCAAATGGATGGAGCCGTCCGGCTTCATCGAGACCAGCTTGGAGGGGTGGCGGCATGGGAATTTCGGCCCGAATCCCCCCTGGCGGTAGAATTCATAATAGTGCGAATAGAAACGAACGTTCTTAGGGTAAGACGCCCGGAGATTCCGCAGCGCCGATTCCACCCGGTCAATCTCGGCGCCGTGGAGCTCTGAGTCCGGAAGCAATTCCCCCGCCCGCATGACGTTGTGGACCGCCTCGGGATGCAGCACCAAGTGACGCTCGCGGCAAAACTCGGCAAGCTCGGGCAAGTCGTCAAGATTCTCCAGATTCACCGCCGCGTTGATTTGCGTCGTAAACGCCCGGCGCTTCTTGAGCACGAATTCCAGATTATCGAGAATGGTGGGCAAGCCGTCGAGCCCGCGGCGTTTGGCGAAGCGCTGGCGGTCGAGACAATCAATCGAAACTTCCAGCATATCGAGCCGCGCCACGCCCTCCGCATACTTCTTGATCAGCAGGCCGTTGGTCGGCATGGATGTCCATAGACCCTTGTCGGCGGCATAAGCGATATAGTCACAGGTGTTGGGGTTGAGCAGCGGCTCACCGCCCGAAAAGCTGAGCGCGAAAATCGCCATTTCCGACATTTCATCAATCCGCCTGAAGATCCGATCGCGCTCCGCTCGCGTCTTCAGATCGTTGAACTTCCCTTCCTCGCCAAAAATGCAATACTCGCAATACTCATTGCACATCAGCGTGGTCTCAAACATCACCATGTAGGGCAGCTTGAACCCCGAGGCGATGTGCTTGGCAAGCGATTTCCCAATGTAAGAATATTTCATATCAACAGTACAGGCGATGTCCGAATCGACCGTCGACTGACGGACGACGAAGACGCCGCCGATACAGATAGCTTCAGGATAACCTGAAATGGCCTTTCGCGGTAGCGAACAAAGTACCGCAGAGGTTCAAAAAGCGAAACTCTGATGCACTACCCGCTTCCGTTACTCGGGGCCCCTAGCCCAATCGCGTGCCCCGGCTTTCTCCAGCATGCCAAGAATCTGAGTATTCGAAAAGCCTCTGGCTTCGCTGACGGGAGTCTCCCCGTACTGACTCTTGGCATTCGGATCTGCGCGGGCGTCTAGACAGTTACCATCGGACCTGGAAGGTCAGCCAAGGGATGCTGAATCAGACCCAAGGTGGACGCCAATATTCTTCAGCTGTTGTACGGGATTCCAGTCCTTAGGTGGGTGCGTTCTCCCCTTGTCCCACTTCATTCCCTCAGCTATCCACTTTTTTCGCCAGCGCTCATGTGTGTAACCCGAATCATCGTCCGTGACACCAAACTGAAATCCGCACGAAGGGCAAATCTCATAGGAGCCACCCGACCCCTCTCGGTAGCGTGGTTCGGTCAGTCCATCATAGCCGCATACGGGGCAACAGAATCCCATGTCCTTCTCGTTACCTGCGGGTGGCGCATATGTGACGTTTCGTGGCTCGGGCGCGGCCCCTAGAACTGCAATTTTCCCTGGATCGCATACTCCGACAATTTGGAGTATGCCCCACCCCGCGGCTGTAGCGCGGCTCTGTGAGCCGCGACGTCGCCGGTCACAGACCGGCGCTACAGTAGACCTACCAAAGCTTGAACCGCTCAGCCATGCGGTAAAGCGTCTTGCGGTTGATGCCGAGAATCCCGGCGGTCCGGGCTTTATTTTCCCCCGTCACCTTCAGGACGTGCGCGAGGTAGCGCTTTTCAAGCTCATCGAGCGAGGGCAAGTCGGCATAGAGGCCCTCAAAGCGCTCCCCGGGGCCCGACACGGCCCGGATTTTTTCAGGCAAGTCACCAAGCGCAATCACCCCCGTGCGGTTGAGCGCCACCGCCGCCTCGAGCGTATTCTCGAGCTCCCGGACGTTTCCCGGCCAGTCATATCCGATCAAAGCGGAGAGCGCCCGCGGCTCGACAGATACGTTTCCGCCCCGCTCAATTCCGAATTTCCGGAGCGCGTGTTCCACGAGCAGCGGAATATCTTCGGCGCGATCCCGCAGCGCGGGCAGAGCGATTTCAATCACCCGCAGGCGGTAATAGAGGTCCTCGCGGAAAGCGCCTTTGGGGACAAGGTCGGTCAAATTCCGGTTGCTGGCCGCAATGATGCGAACGTCAATCTTGATGGTCCCGTTCGAGCCCACACGGCGCACTTCCTGCTCTTCGATGGTGCGCAGGAGTTTCACTTGCAGCGCCGGGCTCATCTCCGAGACTTCGTCGAGGAATACCGTGCCGCCGTCGGCTTCTTCAAAGAGACCCCGCTTGTCGGCCACGGCACCGGTAAACGCGCCGCGCGTGTGGCCGAAGAGCTCGGATTCCAGCAGCGATTCCGTCAGCGCGCCGCAGTTCACGGCCAGGAATCGCCGATCGGCGCGCGGGCCGTTCTGGTGAATCGCGCGCGCGACCAGCTCCTTCCCCGTTCCGCTCTCGCCGTAAAGCAGGACGTTCGAGCGCGAGTCGGAGACCATGGCGATTTTCTTGTAGACTTCGAGCATCGCCGGGCTGCGTCCAACCAGGCTCGAGAGCTGGTCCTCCGCCGCGAGCCGGCGGTGCAAGCTGCGGTTCTCCCGAACCAAGGCCCGCACACCGAGTGCGCGCTCAACCTGCAAAAGAACTTCCTCGATCTTAAAAGGTTTCGATAGGTAATCGAATGCGCCGGCCTTGACGGCCTCGATGGCAGTCTCCATGGAGCCAAAGGCGGTGATCAAGATCACTTCCGATTCCGGCTGAATGGCCTTATAAGCCCGCAGAACGTCAAGGCCGCTCAGATTCGGCCCAAGTTTGATGTCGCTGATAATGACCTCGAAGTTTTCCCGCTTGCCGATTTCCAGGGCTTCTTCCCCGCTGCCGGAGGTGACCACGCGGTAGCCCTGATCGCCCAGGACCTCGCGCAGCAATTCCTGGGTCACCGCGTCATCATCAACCACCAAGATCCCCGCGGCAGCACGCTCCTCGCGTGGTTCGCCGACGGTTGTCGCCTGGGAAAGGTCTTTCATTCCAGCTTCCTCTCTCCTTGCTTGATCGTCAATTGGCGGCGGAGCGAAAATCGAAACTCGAAATTCAAAGCTCGACGCGATTTTCGAGTTTCGATTTTCGAATTTCGGCCTTTGACCACGGACGTCTTACGAAACCACGCTGGGCGATGCTATCGTCACGGCCGGCGGCGTCTCGGACTTTTCGCTGCAGTCCAGTGGCAAAACAATCGTGAAGACCGTCCCTTGCTTAATGCGGCTCGTGGCACGTATGACGCCGCCGTGCTGACGGACAATTTGATCGCAAATTGCCAGGCCCAGGCCGGCGCCCGTACCCATACGCTTGGTGGTAAACATGGGCTCAAAGATGTGCGCCAAGGTTTCAGGCGCTATGCCCTCGCCTGTGTCCTCGACCTCGATCGAGACCTCGCGCGGGTCGCCCTCGGCCGGATGCCGCAGGCGAAGCCGCAATTCCCCGCCGCGCGGCATCGCATCCATGCTGTTGTTAATGAGGTTCAGGAAAACCTGCTGGAGGTAGCCGCCGTCGGCCACGATGTCCGGAAAGTTTCGGTCAATCTCGGTCTTCACCTTGATGTGCCGGTGCTCGAGCGAAGGGGACGACAGCAGCACCGATTCCTCGACGAGGCGCGGCAAGTTGACCGGCCCCATTTGCAGCTCGAATTTTCTCGTCCAGGCCAGCAATTGCTTCACGGAGCGGACGATGTTATCAATTTGGCTCTCAATGATTCTCAGACGCCGGTCGGCGACCTCATCGCCCGTCGGGCGCCTCGCCAACAATTGCACGTGACCGGAGATGGAGTTCAGCGGCGTGCCGATTTCATGGGCGAGGCTCGCGGCCAGTTGTCCGGCCACGGCCAGACGCTCCGAGCGCGCCAATTTTCTCTGCGTGTCGAACAATTCCTCGTTGATGCGGCGCAATTCTTCGTTCCGGCGCGCGAGTTCCGCCGTCGCCCCTTCCACCTGCCGCGCCAATTCCGCGTTGAAGTTTTCGATGCGGGCGAGCATCCGGTTCAAGTGCGTGGCCAGTTGTCCGGTCTCGTCGGGGCTCGCCACGCGGGCGCGGACGCTCAACTCACCGCTCTCGGCCGCCTCCATGACGCGGACCATCTCCTTCATGGGCGCGCGCACGCTCCGCAGGAAGAAAATGTGAATGACCAGCGCCACCACGCCCAGGCTCGCGAGAAGCACGACCAGGTTTTGAAGCACCAAGTTTCGGGTCACGTCGCCGGAATGGGATTTGGAAACCTTGAGCATGAGGCAGCCGATGGGATTTCCCTGCTTCAAAATCGTGACGCCCATGATCCAGAAGTCGCCGTCGGGCGTCTCAATGGTGATGGCGTCTTCGCTGGGCAGATTTTCGTACTCGTTGTAGGTCGAAATGTTCGAGATATGATCGAGCTCAAGGTGCTCGGCGGAGGAATCGGTGGTGGCGAGCAAATGGTGCTCGGGATTGTGGAGAAAAACGTCAGCCTGCTTGACGCTCGGCAAATCGTTTTCGATTTGCCGGAGTCCGCGCATCAGCGCCTGGGGGTCGTCAAACGCCCGCTCGTTGACCAAAGCGTGGGCTATGAGTCTGGCTTGCGCCAACGCCCTGCGGTAAACTTCCTCCTCCACCAATGGGCCCGTAAGAATCATGGCGATGAAGGTCGAGATTGTGACGACAGAGATGACGGTGACGGCGAAAAGAAGGATGACCTTGGTTTGCAAACCGGAAGGTTTGAGTGCCATAACTTCGCCAGCCGATTGTTGATTCTAGTTCCGACTGTGGCAAAATGCAACACTTGCGACTGCTATGCATCTTTAAGAAATCAAAAGGCTTAAATTAAGAACCAGCGAAATCCGGGAGCCAGAAATGGAAAACCGCGAAATAGCCGCTGTTTTTGAGGAAATCTCGAATCTGATGAAAATCCTGCAGGACGACCCCAAGTGGACTTTCAAATCCGCCGCTTACGACCGCGCCAAGCGCTCGATTGAAGGCATCTCGGAGCGGCTGGAAGACATCGCGCGCGACCCCAACCGAAAATTGACGGACATCCCCTGCATCGGCGAAGACTTGGCGGGAAAAATCAAAGAACTGGTGGAAACCGGCAAATCCAAGTACCACCAGGAGCAACTCAGTAAAGTGCCGCGCAGTCTGTTGGATCTGCTTCAACTCCAAACGGTCGGCCCTCAAAAAGTCCGGCTCTTCTACCAAGAGCTGGGGATTAAAACCGTGGACGAGCTGGAAGCCGCGGCGAAGGCCGGGCGTCTCCAGACGCTCCCCAAAATGGACGTCAAGTCCGAGGAAAATATCCTGAAGGCGATTGAGACCTTCCGGCGGGCGGCGGGCCGGTTCCGTTTGGATGTGGCCGACGCAGTAGCCACGGAGTTGTCAGAGTACTTGCGCCGGCACAAGGCGGTGGAAGAAGTGACCCCTGCGGGATCGCTCCGCCGGGGCCGAGAAACCATCGGGGACTTGGACCTTCTGGTCATAGGGCGGGACGCGGCCTCCATCGCCGAACATATGACGCGCTATGCGGGCATCACCCAAGTGCTTGCCAAGGGAGAGGACAAGGTCAGCGTCAAGCTCGAAAACCAGATGCAGGTGGACGTACGGATGCTCGAGCGCAAGTCCTATGGAGCGGCGCTCATGTATTTTACCGGCTCGAAGGAACACAACGTGGCGCTCCGCGACCGCGCCAAGCGCCGCGGCTGGAAGTTGAGCGAGTACGGATTGTTTCACGGTGAACGCGTCATCGCGGCGAAAACGGAAGAAGAGGTTTACAAGAAGCTGGGCCTGGATTTGATTCCGCCCGAAATCCGGGAGAACCTTGGCGAGATTGAGGCCGCGGAAGAGCGCCGCCTGCCGAAGCTGGTGGAGCTCGAGGAAATTCGCGGCGACTTGCAAATGCACACCAGCGCTTCCGACGGCCACACCAGCGTCGAGGAGATGGCCGCGGCGGCGAAAGC
>QHZO01000028.1:0-2730 GCA_003224695.1 Acidobacteriota bacterium | reverse complement strand
GCATCCACGCCGCGCGCAAAAAAGTGGAAGGCATCGAAATCTGGGCCGGGACGGAGGTGGATATCCTCGGCGACGGGCGCCTCGACTACTCCGACGCTTTGCTCAAGAAGTTCGATATCGTTCTCGCCAGCATCCACTCGCGGATGACGCAACCTGCGGAGGAAATGACGGCGCGGATCCTCAAGGCGCTCGAAAACCCCTACGTCCGCATCCTCGGGCATCCGACGGGCCGGCAAATTCTGAAGCGCGACCCCTTCAGCTTCGACCTGGAAAAGGTTTTCGCCGCGGCTCAACACAACGGGGTGGTCCTCGAACTCAACGGCAATCCCGAGCGCCTGGACCTTTGCGACCGCCACGTGAGGCTGGCTCGCGACAAAGGCATGAAGCTCGTCATCTCGACCGATGCGCATCGTCCCGAGCACTTCAGCCTGATGCGCTACGGCGTCCTCACGGCCCGCCGCGGCTGGATGGACAAGGCGCACATCATCAACACCTATGCGCCGAGCAAACTTTTGGAATCGTTGCGGCCGCTGCCCAAAGAATAGTGAATTGTGAACGGTGAATGGTAANTATCTGGTGCGTCGAGCAGAAGACCCATTCACAATTTACTATTCACCATTCATAGTTTAATCGGCAGCGGTTCGAACGGATGACCCGAATGATCCACAAGCTTGCCGGGCTCATTTTTGACATGGACGGCGTCCTGGTGGACAGCAACCCGTTCCATCTCGACAAATGGATGGCTTTGCTCAACGAGCACGGCATCGAGTTCGATCCCGCCCAGCTTCCCGAACAAATCCTCGGACAGCGCAACGATACGGCGCTGCGGTTCTTTTTCGGCGATAAGCTGAGCGCCGAAGAACGCCGGCGCCTCATCGAGGAGTTGGAAGAGAAATTCCGCCGCGCCTTCCGGTCGCACGCCCGGCCCTTGCCGGGCCTCGAACCGCTGGTCGTCGAGGGCCATCGCGCGGGGATTCCCATGGCCGTGGCCTCCTCTGCGATGGCCAAAAACGTGGAGTTTGTCGTGGAGGCGCTGGGCTTTCGGCGGTACTTCAAGGCTCTCGTCAACGGTGATGAGGTTTCAAAGCCGAAGCCCGACCCCGAAATTTATTTGAAGGCGGCGCGCTTGCTGGGAGCGAAACCGCAATCCTCCGTGGCCTTCCGGCATGAAATGCGTCGGAATCGCGTCAAGTTTCCCCGCTTCCGAGCTTCGCTCGCGAACCCAGGCCGATCTCGTGGTCGGAAGTTTCACGGAACTGAACCTGCGCCGCCTTGAAGAACTTATCTGACGGAGGCATGGCAGCCACAACGGATTCGAGAGCATTGCAAAATATGGTGACGGCATCTGCTGTGGCGGCGAGCTGCGCCTCGCCGAATTGTGGCTTGCGGCGAGACACAGCTCGCCGCTACAGCAAAGGGTTGTCCCTTATTTTGCAAGTCTCAGTAGGAACCAGTAAAGCCGAGAACCGTCAATGTGAGATCGTCGGCTTGGGGCGCGCTGCCGACATAGTCCTGAACGGCGGCGACCACGCGCGAGCAAAGCTCCCGCGACGAATGGCCCGCCAGTCCTTCGAGGAGAGTTTTAAGGCGCGCCTCCCCAAATAATTCCGCGCTGGCGTCTTGCGCCTCCGTCACTCCGTCGGAAAATATCAGAACGTGCGAGCCCAGCGCGAGCTGGCAGGATTCGACGGCGAAAGGCACGCGCGGGAAAAAGCCCAGGGGAAAATTGGAAGAGTCCAATTGCCGGACGGACCCGTCGGGCTCGAGAATCATCGGTGAAGCGTGCCCCGCATTGACCCAGTTGAATATCCCCGAGCGGTCGAGGACGCCGTAAAAGATCGTGGCGAACATCTCGGGCGGGGTGCGCTCGCAGAGGAACTCGTTGACACGCCGAAACAGTTCTTCGAGGGGCGGGTCGCCCGAGGCCACGGCGGTGAAGGCGCCCTGAAGCATGGCGGCGAGCATGGCCGCGGGCCAGCCTTTGCCGGAAACGTCGGCCACCGTCAGGCCCAGGCGGTCGTTCGGCAAGCGGATGACGTCGTAGTAGTCTCCGCCCACGGTGTGGCAGGGCATGGTAATGGCCTGCAGCTCGAAAAAATCCCCTTGCGGCAATTGCCGCGGCAAGAGGCCCTGCTGGATGTTCCGCGCCAAAGAAAGCTCGTGCTGAATGCGCTCTTGTTCGCGGGTCAGCCGAAACAAGCGCGCGTTTTCAATGACCGTCGCGCCTTCGACCGCAAAGGTCTGAAGAACCTGGCGGTCGAGCCCGGTCAGCGAAGTGGCGCGGGTGCGGCTGTCGAGGTAGAGCAGACCGAGCATCTGCGGGGCGGTGCGGATCATCGTGTCCCCGGTCATTTCCATCACCGCGTGCTTCTGAAGCGGCACGGCCACGATGCCGCGCATTCCGGTCGAGATGATGGCCGTCTCATGCGCCGCGCGTCCGCTGATTTCTTCCTCGATGGTCACTTCCTCGTGGCCCGTTTGCATAACGCGCAGGACGACCGCCTGGGAATAATCCGTCAGCCGTGTGCTCAGGAAGGAGCCGCCGCGCCCGCGCGCGAGGCGCAGCTTGAGTTCGTTCGAGTCGTCGAGGAGAAACAGCAGGCCGCGCTCCGCGTCGGTCAGCTGAATGGCCGAATCCACCAGCATCGTCAAAACTTCCTCGAGGGCCGGCGCGCGGTTCAGCATCTGCGCCATCTGGAGCAGCAAGCCCAGGTGCTGGAGCTGTGGAAC
>QHZO01000201.1:12225-15005 GCA_003224695.1 Acidobacteriota bacterium | reverse complement strand
TCCCGCGGATGAGGCTGGCCGCTCCGACGACGAAGGCCCCGTCCACACCGTGACCGTTCATCCGTTCTGGATGGGAAAGACCGAAGTGACTTGGGACGAATACGACGTGTTCGCCTTCAAGACCGGCATCACGCACGTCGTGGGCGCGCCGGCCGAGGAATCACCAGCCGAAAAGCTTGCCGACGCCATCACCCACCCGACGCCGCCCTACACCGACGAAACGTTTGGCTTCGGCCGTCACGGTCAGCCGGCCATCAACATCACGCACCACGCCGCGATGGAATACACGCGATGGCTTTCGACCCTCACGGGCAAGGACTACCGCCTTCCGACCGAGGCCGAATGGGAATATGCTTGCCGGGCGGGAACTGAGACGCCGTATTTTTTCGGCAGCGATCCGTCGAAACTCGGCGATTACGCCTGGACAATGGAAAATTCCAACTCGCGCCCGCATCCGGTCGGACAGAAGAAACCGAATCCCTGGGGCCTCAACGACATTCTCGGAAACGTTGGCGAATGGGTTTTAGATCGCTATGATAAGGACTTTTATACGACGTTCAAGCCGGAGGTGCCGGCGCTGCTGCCGGTGCTGATTCCCGGCAAGGAGAGGTTCCCGAACGTGGTGCGGGGCGGGTCGTGGGATGACAAAGCCGGGCGCGCGCGGTGCGCCACGAGGCTCGCCTCGACCGTGGATTGGATGTCACAAGACCCGCAGCGTCCACAAAGCATTTGGTGGCTGACGGAGGCGACTTTCGTGGGCTTCCGGATCGTCCGTCCGCTCGAGGAACAGGGGAACCTAAAAGGCATACGATCCCAGGTGAAGAAGTTCGATTTTTAATCGCCACCAACTGAAGGGGCACGAAATTGGATCTAGAAGGCAATTAAAACAAGGAGGATCAAATCATGAGTGTGACGAGCAAACCAGAAGAACGGCGCCCATCGCGGCGCGAGTTCATCAAGACGTCGGCAGCCGCTGCCGGCGGGCTGGCCGCAGCCTGGAGTAGATTGCCTGCCGCCCACGCGGCGGGAAGCGACATGATTCGTATCGGCCTCATTGGATGCGGCGACCGCGGGACCGGCGCCGTGGACAACGCGTTTGAATCTTCACAGGGCCTCAAGCTGGTTGCCATGGGCGACGTCTTTCGCGACCGCCTCGACGAAAGCTTCGCCTACCTCACCAAGACCAATCCCGACAAGGTGGACGTCCCCGAGGACCGCAAGTTTGTTGGGTTCGATGCCTTCGAGAAGGTGCTGGCTCAGCTCCATGCACCTGAAAGCCGCCGTCGCCGCCGGAAAAAACATCTTCGCCGAAAAGCCGGTGGGCGAGGACGGCCCAAGCATCCGCAGCGCTCTCGAAACCTACGAAGAGGCGAACCGAAAGGGTTTGGCCATTGGCGTCGGAACGCAGCGACGGCACCAGACGGGGTATCTCGAAACTATGAAACGCCTCCAGGACGGCGCCCTCGGCCAAATCACCGGCGGACGCGTTTACTGGAATCAGGGCAGCATCTGGGTGAAACCCCGCCAGCCCGGGCAGACGGATATGCAGTATCAGCTCCGCAACTGGTATTACTTCACCTGGATTTGCGGCGATCATATCGTCGAGCAACATGTCCACAATCTCGACGTGGCCAACTGGGCCCTGGGGTCTCACCCCGCGGCCGCGGTCGGCCTGGGCGGACGACAAGTCCGGACTGGACCCGACTACGGCAATATTTACGACCACTTTGCGATTGATTACGAGTACGACGGCGGCGTCCACGTCGCGAGCTACTGCCGGCAGACTCCAAATTGTCAGAATGATGTTTCCGAAGCCTTCGCCGGCACGAAAGGTTTCTGCCAGGCAAACCGCTACGTCATTACCGGCGACAACGCTTGGAAGCTCTCCGGCAAGGACAACAAACCGTATGTTCAGGAGCATGCCGATTTAATCAGCGCCATTCGCGCCGGCAAGCCCTATAGATCCTCGGCCGCATGGCGGCTTACACGGGCCAGCGCGTCACCTGGGAGCAGGCGCTCGACTCGAAAGAGGCTCTGTTGCCGCCAGAATTCAGTTGGGACGCCCCCCTGGCGGTTGCGCCCGTGGCCATGCCCGGGACCACCCAACTGGCTTGAGCCATCCCTCGTGTGCGGAGGTTCGCCTATTTCTTCTTCAAGCGGGAGAGCAGGCGGGCACGGGTCTTGGGGCCCGGCCTCGACGAGGGAACGAGCGTACTGACCAAATAAACGTTCAGCGCCGCCTCGCGCAGACGGCTGGTGCAGCAAGCGCAGCCATTGTCCAGATGCCGGCTGATCTCCACGGCGATGTCCGGGTCGGCCGCGCCGAGCACGTAAAGTTCGTAGAAATCGTCTAAATGGCGGCAGTCCATGTTCGAAGCACGGCGCCCACGCGGTGTCTGAGGAACCCGAGGGCGGCCAGAATCCCCGCCCTCACGCGCGCCGGTGGCTCGTGCAGCTTCGCGGCGATTGAGGTCTCGCCAAGGCCGTCGAATACGAGCATTTCCAGCGCTTCTCGCTGAGCTGCCGGCAATTGACCGAGCACTTTGCTCAGAAGTCCTCTGCGTTCTTCGAGCAAAGCCGCCTCCTCGGCCTTCGGAAGATAGAGAATCATCCGCCGGTCAAAGTGGCCGGCGCCGCGTCGCCCGGTCCCGCCTTGCGGAAGGGCCCGGCGCCACTCAATCGCTCGTTCGCGGGCGGCAAGGGCCAACGCCACAGCCGCGCTTGCGCCCGCGCGTGTGATCCGGCGCGCCTCGCCTGACATGCGGGCCAGGGTCTCTGCC
>QHZO01000201.1:5816-12190 GCA_003224695.1 Acidobacteriota bacterium | reverse complement strand
TGATCGGCGACACGCGCCAGCAATTCCTCCGCGCTCGGCCTGGGTTTCATGGGCACTGTGATGTCGTTGAGCCGGAGACCCGGAGGCATCGCCCGCCGACGAGTCCAGCACTCATTCGAAAGGGTTCATCGGCCGGCGCTTCTCCAGCAGGAGCAGCAACTCACGCCATTCAACAATGACACATTATCACAACCGGTGGGGCGCGGCCCGCCAATCACAGAACGTTCCGCGCCTCCGAGGGATGCGGGAGGCTAATTGGTCATATCCGACTGGGGAGGCGCGTGAAAGCTGTCAACCGCCGCGGAGCAGGTGGCGAACAAACGGATAATCTGGTCAACGTGCGTCATCTTGAGGGTGGCATCCACGACACCTTGCGCGCCCGCCACCCGCAGTTCCCCGCCGGATTTTTTTAGCTTTCCAGAACACATGACGACAACGTCGATGCCCGTGCTGTCGAGGTAGTTCAAATCGGATAAATCGAAGACCACCTTGGTTTTCTGCTCTTTCACCAGGTCTTCGAGCTGCACCTCCACTTCCTGGCACGCGCGCCCCATCGTGAGTCGCCCCGATAGCTCAAGAACCGCCACGTCAGGCTCAACGTATTTCTGGATGATGTTCAGCATTGTCATCCCCCTCTTTGACGGCGACTGGTTGCCGGAAACAGGGCTTCGCCAGCACGACCTACCATAGCCGTTTCTTGCGCGAAAATCAAAGTCCCAGGCTCGTGGGTTCGGCGCTCCGCCACACGCCCTCCGTCTGGCATCAGAACCTCTCTAAGGGTCCTGCCAATCGCGACATCCATTCCGTCGAGCCGCTGCGCGCGTATTCTTCCAGAGCGGCGCGACGACAGATGTTGTCGTGAATGTAATCGAGTATGAGATCGGCAACGCTGCGAATTCGCTTTTCCGTGGTCGGGTCGAGGACCCGCCCCTGCTCGTCGAACAACTGTTGCACGCCCGCCACGGATACCGTTCCCGGCAAAACGATGGCGCCGATATGCGAACAGACGCTGCGCAGATGCTCGAGTGCCTTGACGGCTCCGATTTGCCCCGCCGCCACGCCCAAGAGCGCCACGGGCTTTCCCGCCAGCACGGAGGGGAATCCGAGGTTCTCAATCAGCAGCTTCATCACGCTCGAAAAGCTGCCGTGGTATTCCGGGGTCGCCAGGATCACGCCCGTGGCTTCCGAGATCTGTTTCTGGATGAGTTTGGCGTCTTCGGTGGGCGCCTGCCCGGGAAATGGCAGCCGGGCTTTTGCCAGGTCTATTACTTCGAGCCCCACTTCGGGATGCTTGCGAATTTCGTCCACCACGAGCGCCAGAGCTTTTGAAGTGAAGTTTCCAGGCCGCACGCTCCCCGCTGCCGCCACCAAATGAATTCCATTTCGGGCCATGTCCCCTGCCTCCTTTGCCCCAGCCTTGGGTCTTCGAGACTGTCGGAACGTCCACGGTCCTGGGGTACAATGGTGCTATGGATTGGATGGAAGTCTTCCGCTTGGCGATGCGGGCGCTGGCCCGCAACAAAATGCGCAGCGCTCTGACCATGCTCGGAATCATCATCGGGGTGGGCGCGGTGATTGCGAGCGTGGCGGTGGGCGAGGGCGCGGCGAACGAAATCCAGCAGCAAATCACGAACCTCGGCGAGAACATGATTTGGATTGAAGCCGGCGGGCGCCAAGTCAACGGCGTGCGGACGGGTACGTATGGCACCAAATCTCTGACTATGGAAGACGCCAAAGCCATCGCCGCACAGGTGTCGCTGGTGACTAACATTTCCCGGCACGTGGATACTCACGTCCAGGTTATTTACGGGTCCGGGAATTGGAACACCACGGTGCGGGGCGTCACGCCGGAGTACCTGAGCGTGCGCAAATGGGACATTGCGCGCGGCGCTTCCTTCTTCACCTCCGATGTGGAGTCCGCGGCGAACGTTTGCCTTCTCGGCCAAACCGTCGTGGATTACGTCTTTGGCGAGGAAGACCCGCTCGGTAAAACCATCCGCGTGAATGCCGTGCCGTGCAAGGTCATCGGCGTGCTCACGCGCAAAGGCCTGTCGCCCTTTGGCCAGGACCAGGACGATACCATCTTGATGCCGGTCACGACGGTTCAGAAGAAGATCAAGGGCATTGATTGGCTGGATGACATCATGTGCTCGGGCGTCACGCCGGATTCCATTCCCGCCGCGGAAAAACAAATCACGGCGCTGCTCCGGGAGAGGCACCACCTGAGGCCCGACGAGGACGATGATTTCAACCTCCGCCATCCGGCCGACATCGCCCAGACCCGCGCGCAGTCGGAAAAGATTATGACCCTATTGCTCGCCAGCATCGCTTCCATTTCGCTGGTGGTCGGCGGCATCGGCATCATGAACATCATGCTGGTGTCGGTCACCGAGCGGACGCGCGAAATCGGCGTGCGTCTGGCCGTTGGAGCCACCGAATCCGACGTGCAAATGCAGTTCCTGAGCGAGGCGACAGTCTTGAGCCTGGTGGGAGGCGTGGCTGGGATCCTCGTTGGCATCGCGGGATCTTATGTGATCTCGAGGACCTTGAGCTGGCCCACGCTTATTCAACCCTTCGCAATAGCGGTGGCGGCGGTGTTTTCAGCGGCGGTCGGGCTCTTTTTCGGATTCTACCCGGCGCGCAAGGCCGCACGTCTCGACCCCATCGAAGCCTTGCGGTACGAGTAAAGCTCTCAGTTCTCAGTTCTCAGTTTTCAGTAGTCAGTAAGGGAAGCTCGAACTTGGGCCGGCCGAGGAAGCAGGATTTCCGGGAACTTTGGACTGATGACTGAGAACTGATGACTGACGACTGAAAGCTGAGGACTGAAATGCGAAAAATGCTCCCAGCATTCGGGCTGACATTCTGTCTTGTCGCCTCCTTCTTTGCCGCGGGTTCGCGCCCTGAGACCAAGACGCGCGACGCGTGGGACCGCAACGCCGCCACCGCTTATCTCGACCAAAGAGAAGGCTGGTGGGCCGAATGGCCGACTGCTTCCCGCGATCACGAAACTTTCTGCGTGTCGTGTCATACGGCCGTGCCGTACGCGCTGGCTCGGCCGGCCCTCGGCGCAGCACTTGCTGGGCGCGCTCCTTCCGCAATTGAGCAGAAACTTTTGGACAACGTGACCAAGCGCGTGCGCCTTTGGAAAGAGGTCGACCCGTTCTATAAGGACGAGAAATACGGCGCCAACAAGGCTGTCGAGTCGCGAGGGACCGAAGCGGTCTTGAACGCATTGATACTTTCGAGCTATTCGGCTCAATCGGGAAGGCTCAGCGACAACGCGCGCGCCGCTTTCGACAACATGTGGGCGCTTGAGCGAGCGTCGGGAGACAAGAAGGGAGCGTGGCCGTGGCTCGAGTTCCAAAACGAGCCTTGGGAAGCGAACGATTCCGAATTTTATGGCGCCTGCCTGGCCGCGGTCGCAGTCGGAATGGCTCCTGATAATTATCGTTCGAGCCCCGAGATCCAGGATCGCCTGAGCGCGCTCCGCGATTTCCTTCGACGCGAGTCCCTCAAACAATCTCCAATCAATCGCGTGGTGCTTCTCTGGGCATCGGCGAAATGGCCAGGGCTCCTCGCGCCGGAACAAAGAGAAGAAACGAAGGGACGGCACACCTCAGGAATCAAAGAGCGACGGTTACGCCACCGGCCTGGTCACGCTGGCGCTTGAGCAAGCGGGCCTCGGGCGCGACAACGTCCGCGTCGAGCAAGGGCTGACTTGGTTGGTGCGCAATCAGGATAAGACGGAAGGCTTCTGGCCCGCCACCTCTCTAAACAAGCAACGCGACCCAGCTTCTTATACCGGCCGCTTCATGAGCGACGCCGCCACGGCCTACGCCGTCCTCGCTCTCACAGCAACCCGCTGACTTGGAGCTGCCAGTCGGCTCTCTGCTCGCCGCTGGTCTCTTGCCACAATCCACTTGCCGCCGCCCTAGGCGACACTCGTCACAGTTCTTCTGGCGGGAGCATTACTTCAAAAGGCAACTATATATATTATTGGCAAGCAGGCCAATGAGAGCCGAAAGCCCGGACACCAGCGAAAAGACCCAGTATTAATTGGTCGTAGAGGTCCGGCGCTCGATCGAAGTCACATAGAGGACCCTGCCGGCGGGGTCAAGCCGAAAGAAAATCCGCCAACTGCCGACACGACGGCGAAGCATCTCCTGGCCCTTGAGATACTCAATGTCGCCCTGGAAAGGATCGGTTTCCATCGCGTCGAGGGCGGCCAGAAGGCGGGTCTGGTCGTGAGCGGGAATGAGTTTAAGCGACTTTCGAGCGGGCCCGGCGAGGACGACGAGCCATGGTTTCTTCTCGGCGGATTTCATCAAGGGTTATATAGTCGCCGCGCCTGATCGCAGCCTCGCCTCGCCGGATGGCGCGAAGTTCGGCGGCGGTAGGAACCTCTTCAGGGAAGCGCCGTCTCGAGAAGTAGGCTCGGAGAGCTTCGCGGATAAGCTCGGAACGCGTCCGATTCTCGGCTTTCATGGTCCTTCGCACCTGCTGCGCCATTGTGGGTGGAAGTGAAATCGTCATGGTAGCGCGGGTTCTCATGGCTGCATGGCGTTAGGTTGTAACACCTTCTATTACAGACTAACACATCGCCTGAGGTTGTCAAGGACCTTGCTCTTACGCGTGGGCGGCTTTGACGACTGGTCTTCGACCATCGACGCGTGACTCCCTGTCTTTCCCGCCCCAGCCCCGGCGCGTAAGTTTCGGCTCTCCCCTCATCACTAGTCCATTTCTACTGTGCTCTGAGCATTGCCTGCGGAAGAGGGCAGAGGTATAATAGCGGTCGGCCGGGAAATCCAAAACGAAACCCAGATGAGAGCCCAAGGCACTAAGTCGGTGCAACGGCCCAGTTTGTTACAACCAGGAGGCATGCCATGACAATAACGCCCGAGGAGAGCGAGAAGCCGATTGACAAAAAGTTCCGCTGGGAGGCCGACCTCGACGGCACCTCCTTTGAGCTCTACATTCCGAAGTGGCGAGTGCCAGACCCTAAGCCTCGACTCATCCATGTCACCATAGACCCTTACGCAGGGGAGTACATATGCAGGCTCTCGCGGATCGAGGCCGACCAGTCCCCCGAGAAGCGCCAGCGTCCTATTATCGCTCACCTGGAATACGTCGCACCGAAAACGGAAACGATCCAATACAAACCTGATGAAGGAGACGATGAAGATTGGGAAATCGGCCAGCCTTATATCCCTACACCGATGACTTTTGACGAATCGGAACGCCTGACAATGACCGTTAATTGGAAATGACTTACATGGATCAAGGCAGCTTCACAAAGTGCGTTCGACCATATCCTGTATTGCAGATTGGGCAAGTTCGCCCTGCGGGGCCTCCAGGCAAAGGGCGACGGCCTCGCGAATATTCAGCAGGGCTTCATCTCTCGTTTTACCTTGTGACCAGCAGCTTTTCAGGGAAGGACAGCTCGCTACAAAATAACCGTCGTCCCCTTGTTTCACCACCACCTTAAAGGTCCTCGCGGCTCCTTCCTGGGGGATCTTTCACGAGCGTATCCGCAAGCGAGCAAGCTGTTAACCAACTCGCTGGCAGGTGGCGCGGACGTAGCTCATTGACGTCTGTACATCATTCTGTGTCCAAGAGCGGTCCCCCAGGGCAGGATTGTCAGGATCCCTACGCCACCCGCGAAGACCATAGATCCAAAATAACCTACGCCCTAGACGGCGCTTCCATCGGCTGGACGTCGCGCGCGACCTTTTCCGCCTGCTCGTCTTCGGCGACTTCGAGGTCATAGCGGACCTGGAGGTTCATCCAGAAAACCGGTGTGGTGTTGAAATAGCGCGCCAGGCGCAGGGCCGTATCCGTGGTGATGGCGCGGCGCTCGTGGACAATTTCCGCGATTCGCGTCACGGGCACGCGCAGGCCCAACGCGAGTTTGTTCATGCTGAGGCCAAGGGGCTTCATGAATTCCTCGCGGAGAATCTCGCCCGGATGCACGGGCTTCAGTTTCTTGGCCACCTCTGCCTCCTAGTGATAGTCAGTGATTTCGACCTCGAAGGCGTCGCCCTCGCGCCAGGCAAAGCAAATCCGCCACCGGTCGTTGATCCGAATACTATATTGCCCCACGCGGTCCCCGCGCAGGCGTTCCAGGCGGTTGCCCGGAACCGCTCCCAGAGTTCGCAGATCGTTTGCCGCATCGAGCATGTCGAGCTTTCGCAAAGCCGGGCGCTCGATGGCGCGGAACTTCCGGCTGGGCTGACGGTGAAAGAGCCGCTCCGTCTCATCCGACCGGAAGGATTTGATCACCCCCGCAGGATATAACGCCTGGCGTTAAATGTCAAAGAGCAAGAGGCGCGAAGCGGAAACCCGACTTACAAAGGCAGAAGTCAAGAGTCTGAAGT
>QHZO01000201.1:0-5787 GCA_003224695.1 Acidobacteriota bacterium | reverse complement strand
ACCGCGCGAGCAGCTTGTAGATGTGCAGCCGCGTTCCGGGGCCTTCGTTGATGGCGTGCGTGCGGCCGGGATAGACCATGAAGTCGAAGGACTTGCCGAGCTCGATGAGGCGATTGACCAGCAGTTCCGTCCCTTGGAAGTGGACGTTATCGTCGCCCGAGCCATGGACAATTAGCAGATGGCCTTCCAGGCCCTCGGCGAAATTGATGGCCGAGCCTTGCCGGTAGCCTTCAGCGTTGTCCTGCGGCAAGCCCATGTAGCGCTCCTGATAAACCGTGTCGTAGAGGCGCTGGTCGGGAACAGGCGCGACGGCCATGCCGACCTTGTAGAGGTCGGGCGAGCGGAAAATCAGGTTAAGCGTATTCGTGCCGCCGCCGCTCCAGCCCCACACGGCAACCCGCGTTCGATCCACGTAAGGGCGCTCGCGCCCGAGCCACGTGAGCGCCGCCGCTTGATCTTTCGACGACAACACGCCCACCGAGCCGTAAACGATCTTGCGCCATTCCCGCCCTTTGGGCGCCGGCGTCCCGCGATTGTCGAAGCTCGCCACCAGATACCCGTCCCGCGCCAGCGCGCGATGGAACAAGGTGGTTTGGCCCATCCACGCGTTCACGGCCGTTTGTCCCGCCGGCTCGCCGTAGATGTGAATCAGCAGCGGGTACTTTTTTGAGGGGTCGAAATCCGGGGGCTTCACAAGCCAACCGTCGAGCGTCACTCCCTCGCCGATATCCGCTCGCAGGAATTCGACGGGTGAAACCTCGAGCTCCTTGAGCTTGGTTTTGAGCGCCGCGTTGCCTTCGAGCACGCGGGCCACACGATGGTCCGGAAGCGACACGAGCTCCGAGATCGGAGGCGTGTCGAAATTTGACCAGGTGTGGAAGGCCCACTGGAAGTTCGGAGATATTTGATAGGAGTGCGTGCCCGGCTCGCTTTCGGGACTCAACCGCTCGGGCGCGCCTGCGCCGTCCAGGCGCGTGCGAAACAAGGTGCGCTCCGTGGCGTTGGCGGGCGACGCAAGATAGTAGAGCCATTCCTCTTTCGGGTCCACGCCTTCGACGGAAATCACGTCGAACGCGCCCGAGGTGACCAGGCGGGCGGCGCCCGTCGCGAGCGAAATCGTTCGAACGTGTCGCCAGCCATCCTGCTCGCTCGTCCACAGCAGCGCTTTTCCGCCGTCGAGCCACTTGAGGTCATTGACGATATCCACCCAAGCCTTGTCGCGGTCCGTGAATAAAGTTCGAACGCCGCCGCTTGCGGCCTCCGCCAGAAGCACGTCATTCTGGTTCTGCAATCGGTTCAGGTGCTCGAGGACCAGCCCTCTTGAGTCCGGCGTCCATTCCATGCGCGGAATGTAGTTGTCGCGGGGATCGCCCGAAACGTCCATCCAGCGAGTGGGGCCGCCCTCAGCCGAAACCACGCCGACCCGGACGGCCGAGTTCTTGGTTCCCGTCTCGGGATAGCCATAGTCGAGCTCGGTGGGATAAAGGCCGAATTGCGGGTAAGGCATGCGCGTCAAAATGCGATCGTGCCCCCCGGTATCGTAGACGAGCGGATAGTTGCCGACGCCGGAGGTATCGAACTGCCAGTAGGCCATCGAGCGGCCGTCCGGGCTCCAACGGAATCCATCCCGCAGAAAGAATTCTTCCTCGTAGACCCAATCCGAGGTGCCGTTGATCGTGGTTGGAGATCCGTCGCGAGTCAGGGCCGTCATGGCGCCCGATTGAACGTTCTCGACGTAGAGATTGTGATCGCGGACGTAAGCGACTTTCGACCCGTCGGGTGAAAAGCGCGCGAACATCAGCGACGAAGCCGGGGCGCCCCCACCAATCTTCGAAAGCCTTCCTGAACCGACGTCGAGCACCCAGTAATCCCCGCGCGTGTTGGCCCGCCAGACGCGTTGGGAGTTCGTGAAGATCAGCAGGCGCTTAAAATCCTTCGACCATTCCTCACCCTCAATTGCGAGCGGCTTCGAAGCGCCGGCCGGGTCCAGTTTCTCCGCCGGGACAAGCACGTTCCGCCGGCCCGTGGCCGTATCGTATTCCACGATGTCTTTCGCGGGTTTGTTCGCGCTCGAGGGCTCGACCGTCAGGTAGGCCTCGCCGCCCTTCGACCATTGCGCCGGTCCAAAATGCTCTTCGCGGAATTCGTTCTTCGCGAAGATGCGCTCGAGCACCCCGTCGATCGGCCGTTCCTGCCCGAAAGCGAAGCCCTCAGCAAGGGTCGCGGCGCTGAGAACGAGGCACGCGCCCATGGCCAGCAGCCAAACTCCAGCACCCTTTCTTCGGCCGATCATCGTGAACTCTGTCTGCCGCATAGCGGCCCCTTCATTCGCTTTGAAAACTCAACCGGCCTTAGAGAGAGCTTCGGCTCTTCGCGCCGAGCCTCGCTTGACCAGGATGGAGCTCGCGGGCGGGCATCTTAGGCCGCGTGAAAAGCCGAAGTCAACTTGCAGGCGGGACTTGAATGAGAGATACCGGGAGTGTCGCCGTTCACCCGCCGGTGGATGATGGACGGGGAGGGCGGTTGGGAGCAACGCTAAGTGCTTCCGGAAGCTTTACTCTGCTCCGCTTTCTGGATGCCGAGAGCTTTTTCGTGCAGGTCATTGGCCAACTTCAGGTCCGCTTCTCGCTGGTCCGCCGTTTCGTCAAGGTCCACCTTTTGGCGATACATCAAGTTGAGGTAACTCATGGCGTCGATGTCGTTGGGTTTCAGGTCGAGGGACTTCTGAAGCTCCTGGACGCCCTCCGTCACGAGCGGGCCGTTGTCCTCGGCGAGCTGCCTTCTCGCGCCTTCGGGCAAGGGAGGCAGGTTACCGTTTTTATCGGGCATGCCCAGATTCAAATCTTTCCGGACTTGCATATCCTTGCCGTAGCAGATGGCCCAATCAATCATTCCCACCCAGTAATGCGGTTCAGGGTCGTTCGGCTGAAGCTGCATCCGCTTGCGCTGGTATTCCTTGGCCTTGTCGAATTCCTGGAGATTGTAATAAATCGCGGCAATACTGCCGATGGCGGTTGCGTTATCGCGGTCCACTTTGAGGACTTTTTCATACTCCTCGATGGCTTTCTTCCCCGCTTTCACGTTGTCCTCGGATTTGCCGCCGGGCACAAACAATTGGGAATAGGCTGTGGCCAGATAGAGCTGTGCGCTCGAGAGCGAGGGATCGGCTTGCGCGGCCTTCTGGAAGTGGTCAATCGCGGCCTGATATTGGGCGGTCTTGAACGCCGCCACACCCTTATTCAGTTCGTCCCGCGCCCGCAGCTTATTGCAGCCGCTCAAGGAGAGTACCAGGAGGGTAAGCCCACCCAACGGCGCAAGTTTATGAAATCTCATCAGGGTCCCTCCGGGGAACCAAGGCTAGGAACGCTACTGCCCTTCCTGGAGACTTTCCGTGACCAGCCCGATCTTATCAATCCCCACGCCTTTGGCGATGTCAATCACCTGGGCGACCGTGTTGAACTCCAGCGCATCGTCCCCTTTAACGAAGACGATCCGCTCGTTCCGGTTCTTGAAAATGTCGTCGAGCCGGGTTCCGAGGTCAGTGATCGCAACGGGGTCCTGATTGATTTTGATGTTTCGCCCCCGGTCAATCGTGATCACCACGGTCCGGTTGAGCACGTCCTGGCTGGGTTTCGCGTTCGGGTCCGGTTGCGGCACCAAGGCATTCAGACCCTTGGGAGTCAGGGGCGTGATCACCATGAAAGTGATGATCAGCACCAGCAGCACGTCAATCAACGGAGTGACGTTCATTTCCACCATCGGTCCTTTTTCGCCCACTGCCATTGACATAAGGTAGTTCCTCCTTGCCATTCCGGGGCTGGCCCCATCGCGTGCGCGGTGAGGCAGACCCGAGCCTTCTTAACCCTGACCGTGCCCTTCGGCCCCGCCCAGACCGCCGAACCCAGATCTCAAGGGGTCGGTAAGGCGGCCGGAGCTCCCGGACGCGTCTCAAGCTTGTCCGTCAGCAAGCCGATTTGCTCGATCTTCGCGTCGCGAACCGTGTTCACCGCTTTGACGACCACGCCGTATTTCGCCCGCTTGTCCGCCTTGATGTACACGGTCTTGTCGAATTCGTTGGTCAACATGTCCTTGATCTTGTCGGGCAACTCGGAGACCTGCACGGGGGTATTGCCCAGATAGAGCTTACCGTCGCGGGTGACGGCCACCACGACCGCGGTGTCCTTTTGCTGAACGTCTACAGAAGCATTGGAGTAACGACCATGAAGATGATGAGCAACACCAGCATGACGTCCACGAGCGGGGTAACCTTGATGTTGGATACTGCGCCCTTGGCGCGAACCTCCATCGCCATTAGCGTCTCTCCCTTTGCCGGCGCTTGATGAAGTAATCAATCAGCTCAGACGAGGAGTTACTCATCTCCACGTCGAAGTGCTCGATTTTGCCGGTGAAATAGTTGTAGACCCAGACCGCCGGTACGGCGACGAAGAGTCCGACCGCGGTGGTCACCAGGGCTTCCGCAATGCCGCCCGCCACGGCCGTCAGACCGGTGGTCTTCATTTCCTCGATCTTTCGAAAAGCGTTGATGATGCCCAGCACCGTCCCGAACAACCCCACGAAGGGGGCGGTCGAACCGATGGTGGCCAAGCCCAACACGCCGCGTTTAAGTTCGGCGTTCACGATGGCGGCCGCGCGCTCGAGGGCGCGCTTTGACGCCTCAATCTCTTCGCCGGGAATTTCCGAAGAGACCTGATGCGCCTGAAACTCCTGCAAGCCGGCCGTCACCACCTTGGCCAAGTGTGAGCGCTTGTTCTGCTCGGCGATGGCGATGGCTTCCTCGATCTTGCCGTCCTTCAGCGCTCCGGCGACCGCGGGAGCAAACAGCCGAGACTGTTTCCGCGCGGCGCTGAAGGCAATCCAGCGGTCAATCATGACCCCGATGGACCAAGCCGACATGATAAACAACAGGATGACCACGCCGCGGGCGCCCCAGCTCATTTTTCTCCACAAGCCGATAAAGTCCCATTGTCCGGCCGCTTCCTCCTGGAAAAGCAAAAGCGACATAAACATAACTTTTAACCCAGCCATATGTTTCTTCTCTCCTTATCAACCAGTTTTGATATCCATCCGGCCTCCCTGTGGCGCGGAAGCCGGATCCGTTTCCTGTCCCCGAACTACTCCGACAGCGTGAAGATCACATCAATTTCCGTTGACACCTCGACCGGCTCGCCACTCAACAAGGTGGGCCTGTAGCGCCATGAGTTCCTGGATCGTTCCGTCCTTGCTGATCACCGCCTCGAGCTTCACCGTCCCCTGAATGCGCGCCATCTTAGCCAGGGGCGGATACTCCGGACTGACTTTGTTGAGAAGTTGGGCGGCTTCGACGCCGCTCGACACACGAATGCGTTTCGGAGCGGCCGCTTTGGGCGGAGGCGGCGCCACCGCCGACGAAGTCAAAATGCTGCCCAGCACACCGCCGGGGGTTCCGCCGGGCATGCCGCCCGGCACGCCGCCCACCACGCCCACGGAAGGTTGCGGGGGCGGCTCGGGCTGATCCTTAATCTGCTGAATGGTCTTGGGGATAACTGTCGGCGCTTTCATCAGGTCCGCCGCCGTAACCTTCCGGATCACTCGAATCGGCGCGGCCGCGGGAGGCGGGGGCGGAGGCGGCGGAGGCGGAGGAGCCGCGAGCGTCATGGACCAGGTGGCCGTGGGCAGCGCCTGATAGCGGATCAGCGGGATAATGATCATAATCGAGATGCCCACACACTCCAGGATGTAGGCGATGGGAATAGTCGCCCGCTTCCAGTCGTCCGTTTTTATGGCTGT
>QHZO01000027.1:17206-17634 GCA_003224695.1 Acidobacteriota bacterium | reverse complement strand
AGCCGCACGACACCGGATCAAAACCTCTTCACCTGCTCGAGGTACGCCTGATAATTCCGCCGCGTCTCCTCGATCGAATCGCCGCCGAATTTTTCAAGCGCGGCTTCGGCCAGCACCAGCGCGACCATCGCCTCGCCGATGACGCCCGCGGCGGGCACCACGCAGACATCCGAGCGCTCGTAGGCCGCCTCGACCGCCTCTTTCGTCTCGAAATCCACGGACCCGAGCGGCCGGCGCAACGTCGAGATTGGCTTCAAGTAGCCGCGCACCACCACGTCTTCCCCGTTCGTCATGCCGCCTTCCAGGCCCCCGGCGTGGTTCGAGCGGCGCGTGAAGCGTTGGCGCGCCCGGTCGTAGCCGATGGCATCGTGGACGCTCGAGCCCATGGCCCGCGCGCTCTCGACCCCCGTTCCAATCTCCACCGCCTT
>QHZO01000027.1:4257-17133 GCA_003224695.1 Acidobacteriota bacterium | reverse complement strand
TTGGTCTTGAGCGCCCGATCCACTTCCTCCTTCATGCGCGCCTCAGCGGCCGCGTCCACGCAATTGAGAACGATCTCTTCTTTATCGCCAAGCGCCAGGATTTCTTCAAATGGAACCGTGTCGCGCTCAAGCCTCGCCGCGCCGACCGCCAGCGTGTGGCCGGCCACCTCGATCTCGAGCTGGCGCAAGAAAATTTTCGCCAGCGCGCCCGCCGCCACGCGCGCCGCCGTCTCGCGAGCGCTCGCGCGCTCCAGCACATAGCGGGCGTCGCGGAAATTATATTTCAAGCAGCCCGCCAGGTCGGCATGGCCGGGACGAGGCGGTGAAAGAGCCTTGTACGCGGCGCGCGTCTCGGGATGATTCTCAACCGCCAGCGCCTCTTTCCAGTTCGCCCAATCGCGGTTCTCGATGAGAATCGTGATGGGCGCGCCAATGGTTTTCCCCTGCCGCACGCCGGAGAGAAACTGGGCGGCGTCCGATTCGATTTTCATCCGCCCGCCGCGCCCGTAGCCGCCTTGGCGCCGCTTGAGGTCGCGGTTGACCGCCTCAAAATCCACCGCCAGGCCCGCCGGCAGACCTTGGACAATCGCCACCAGCGCCTGGCCGTGAGACTCCCCTGTGGTGTGGAAACGAAGCATCTTGAGTGGACGGCGCTCGATTCCGGCCTGCCTGCCGCAGGCAGGTTCGCGCTCTCGAAACAGATCATTGATGAAGCGTCTTGAGAACGAGCGTCAGGGTACGCCCCCGACGTGTCGGGGCGTTCGCCCCAAATTCAATATTGTATTTTTGCGCCCTCTTCTTGGCCCCCATAAATCGGGGCACTGACGGAGCGGAGCGCGGTACCTCAGAACTTTTTGAGTCTAACGGAATTCCGGCGGGACGTCAAAAGCGGCAGGTGGCATGTGGCATACGGAATGTGGGCAAGCCCGATATTCGGGCGGCAGGTGGCATATGGCATACAGAATGTGGGGAGGCTCGATATTCGGGCGACAGGTGGCATGTGGCATATGGAATGTGGGGAAGCCCGACATTCGAAAGGTCATTGGCGCGTGCGCCTTCGCCCGCCTCCTCCTTATTCCTTTGCCTCTGATTCCTTGCTTCCTTGCGTCTTTGCGTCTTTGCGTGAAACCTTTCGGCCTTTGACCCCACATTCCACATGCCACATGCCACATACCATCTACCCTTCTGCCTCCTGCCTTCTGAATCCCGAATCCTAAATCCTGAATCCTATTACTCAACCTATTGATCAACATTCATTGGTTGATCGTCTTTCAATCGTTGATCACCTTGACATATAAGGGGGCTCGATCAACGATCCGGCTGTAGCGCCGCCGTCCCGGCGGCATCGGGTCACGGCCAGCGAGACGCTGGCGTTACGGGCGCCGTCGCTGGTCCCCGCGCCGGCGGGGCAGGCTCCGACCCGCGCTACAGCCGGCGCCAAGGCGTTAAGCAAGATCGCACCACCGCCCGCCGACAGGGCAGCTCTAAGATGGAATCCCAATCCGCCAAATCTGCAATCGAAAATCCAAAATCGGAAATCCAAAATCTAAAATCCCTTCCCGCACCTGCCTTCCACGACCCGAAGCATCAGATCGATATTTATCAAGGCGATTGCCTGGAGCTTCTTCCGCTCCGCCCGCAAAACTCCGTGGACATGATTTTCGCCGACCCGCCCTATTTCCTCTCGAACAACGGCATCACCTGTCACGCGGGACGCATGGTGAGCGTCAACAAGGGCGCGTGGGACCGTTCGCGCGGCCCCGACGCGAACCACGAATTCAATCGAGCCTGGCTCGCCGCCTGCCAGCGGGTCTTAAAACCAAACGGGACGATCTGGGTGAGCGGCACCGCGCACGTGATTCATTCCGTCGGCTTCGCCATGCAGCAGCTCGGCATGAAACTGCTGAACGACATCACCTGGATCAAGCCCAACCCGCCACCGAACTTGTCCTGCCGGTATTTCACGCACGCCACGGAAACACTCATCTGGGCGGCGAAGAACCTGAAGAGCCGGCACACGTTCAATTACCGGTTGATGAAAGAGCTCGCAGGCGGCCGGCAGATGAAAAGCGTCTGGCAGATTGATCCGCCCGAGCGCGCCGAAAAACGCTTCGGCAAGCATCCGACACAAAAACCCGTCGCGCTGCTCGAAAGAATCCTGCTCGCGTCATCGAAGGAAGGCGATCTGGTCCTCGACCCGTTCATGGGCAGCGGAACCACAGCCGTCGCGGCCGTGCGGCTACGAAGAGCGGCGCTCGCCGTCGAGGCGGCCGAGGATTTTTCCTGCCTCGCTTCAGGGCGCCTCCTTGCCGAATTCGTTTGGGTCGGCGCTGGGGTGGATTATTTCGAAATGGGGCTTGATCTCTACTGCCTTTTCATGGATCGATCCAATGGGATGCCCACAAAGAGCCCATTGCACCTGCCTTCAAAGCTCGTCCACCGCGAGCGGAAGTTTTACTTCGTGGGGCTCTATCGTCGCGAGATTATTTTCACAGTCACAGCGCTGAGCATGGAGGAAGCATGGCATCAATTCCAATCGAGCGGCGCCTCAAAGGACGAAGTCTTTTCCGTCATCAAAACCGAGACAGAGATTTATCTCGCCCAATGACGTGTGATCTAATGGCAGCGTGCAACTTGGGATGCCTGCCGAATTGGCCCAACGATATAAGAGCCCCGCGCAGCAAGCGCGTGTTGTGTCGGAGACCTGGGGCCAGGAGAATCTCTATTGCGCCGCATGCGCATCTCCCAAACTCGCCGCCACGCCGGTCGGGACACAGGTTGTGGACTACACCTGCCCGCAGTGCGATTCGGCATATCAGTTGAAAAGCCAGTCACGACCTTTTTCGCGCCGCATCACCGACGCAGCATATGACGCCATGGTGCGTGCCATTCGACAGGGCCGGACGCCAAATCTCTTCGCGCTCCATTACGACCTGCACCGCTGGGCGGTTCTAAACCTCATCCTTGTTCCCCGCTTCGCGTTTTCCCTTTCGTGCATTGAGAAACGAAATCCGCTCCGCACGGCCGCGGAGCGCCACGGATGGGTCGGGTGCAACATTCTGCTGGGAGGCATTCCGCCGGACGCGAGAATCCCGGTGGTTGTCAACGGTGTGCCGAATAGAGTCGCGTCCGTTCGCGAACAATATGCCCGGCTGCGCCCGCTCGAGAAAATCCGCTACGACGCCCGCGGGTGGACGCTCGATGTGCTGAACGTCGTCCGGCGGTTGGACAAAAAAGAATTCAAACTGGGTGACGTTTATGCCTGCGCGGGCGAGCTGGCGCGCCTGCACCCGCAAAACAAGAACGTCGAGCCGAAAATCCGGCAGCAGCTTCAGCGGCTCAGAGACCTTGGGTTTCTGGAATTCACCGGGCGGGGCGTTTACCGCGTTTTGTAGGGGCGGGGCTTGTCCCCGCCCTGTACCTGAGGGTCGAGGGCCCCGGCCATGGGGCACGCATAAAAGGTGGCCGCATGGACGGCCAAGGTGGGCACCCACAAGGGGTGCCCCTACGACCGGCCGCGCATTTTGGCCTCGCCCACCGGGCACCCACGAGGGGTGCCCCTACGACCGCGGCGCATTTGGGCCTCGGCCACGGGGCACCCACAAGGGGTGTCCCTACGGTCGTCAAAATAGCAGATCGGCTGGCGGCGCGGGAGAGCGCGAGACTTTTGTGGGGCCTTCGGGACACCTTGGAATATAATCCCTGGCTCGCGGCTGCCGGACGGCAAGGGAGGGCAGGCAGGCCGCGTTCCGGAGCGCGCGTTGCGAATCCTCATCTTGAGCGACATCCACTCGAACCTGGAAGCGTTCGAGAAGTACATGGAGCTCGCTGAAGGGCGCTACGAGCGCGCGGTCTGCTTGGGCGACTTGGTGGGCTACGGTCCGGATCCGAACGCGGTGGTCGAGCGCCTGCGGCAAGTGACGGACGCGGTCATCCGGGGCAATCACGATAAGGCGTGCTCGGGCCTGACCGATGCGGGCGACTTCAACCTGCTGGCGCGCCTCGCCACGGACTGGACGAGGAAGCAATTGACGCCGGAAAATATTTCCTACTTGCGTTCCCTGCCCGAGGGGCCGCTTGTCCAAGAGGGCTTCCAGCTTGTGCACGGCTCGCCGGAGCGCGAGGATGAATACCTTTTCGGCGCGGCTCAGGCCCTGCCCGAGCTTCGCAAGGCCACATTCCAGATCACGCTGTTCGGGCACACGCACCGCCAGGGGGGATTCCTGATGCATGCGCATGGCCGCTTCCAGACCATACACATTCCGCCGGCGAAAGACGGGCTGGTGGAAACGCTCGAGCTCGAAGCCGGCGCGCGGTACCTCATCAATCCCGGCTCGGTGGGCCAGCCCCGCGATGGCGACTGGCGCGCCGGTTTCGCTGTCCTCGACCAGAAAGCAAAGCAAGTCGAGTATTACCGTACCAGATACGATCTCGCCGTGACGCAGACGAAAATGATGCAGGCGCGCCTTCCCGAGCCGCTCATCCGGCGGCTGGAACTGGGGCGCTAAGGCGCGAGGAGAATGGAGAATTTATTGATGCGACGAATGATCGGCTTCGCGGCCTGCCTGGCGATTGGGTGCCAGGTGGGCGTGTTGGATGCGGCTGGGCCCAAGACCCTCTCCCTCGACGGCTATTGGAATTTCGTCGCGGACCCCTCGAACTCGATTACCGTGGACGGCCTCGAAAAAATCCTCAACTCTCGGCCCATTCCCGTGCCCTCTTCCTGGCAGGCCGATTTCGACGACTTGCGCGATTACGCGGGCGCGGCCTGGTACTGGCGCAAGGTGGCTCTCGATCGGCCTGAGCCGGGCACGGCGGTTCTCCTGCGTTTTGGCGCAGTGGACTACCGCGCCGAAGTTTATGTGAACGGACAAAAGGCCGGCGCGCACGAGGGCGGATATTTGCCCTTCGAATTCGACGTCGCGCCGCTCGTCCGCGCCGGAGACAACCAGATCGCGGTGCGTGTGACCGACCTCGGGCCGAAGCTCGAGGCAGTGGGAGACTTGCGCTACGCGGAAATCCCGCATGGCAAGCAGAACTGGTACGTCCAGACCAGCGGCTTCTGGCAGAGCGTGGAGCTCGAATTCCGGCCCGCGGTGCGTCTGGGTCCGGTTCATATTTCGGCCGCGGCGGACGGCAAGTTCGCCCTATCGGCCAAGATCGTTGCGCCGTCAAACGCCGGTGCGGCAGCCGTTAATCTAAGCGCCGAAATCCACGATCGCGACGGGAAGACCGTCTGGCAGGGCGCCGAGCGGCTGAAACCGGGAGAAACCGAAGCCGCGTTGGCGGGGCAGGTCACCGCGCCGTTTCTTTGGGACCTCGCCTCTCCGGCGCTTTATACTCTCGAGGTCAAGCTCAGCTCCGGGGACGAGGCCACGACGCGCTTCGGCTTCCGCAGCTTTGAATCGAGAGGCGCGAAATTCTATTTGAACGGCAGAGTACTTTACCTTCGCGGCGCGCTCGACCAGGACTTTTACCCCGAGACCATTTACACGCCGCCTTCGCTCGAGGCGATTCGGGATGAGATGCGCAAGGCCAAGCAACTGGGCTTGAACTTGCTGCGCTGCCACATCAAGGTCCCCGACCCGCGTTACCTCGAGGCTGCCGACGAAACCGGCATGCTCATCTGGGACGAGATTCCCAACTGGGACAAACTCACGCCTGCCTCGAAAGCGCGCGCTCTGGAGACGCTCGGCGGCATGGCGGAGCGCGATTGGAACCACCCCGCGCTCGTGCTGGTGAGCCTCCTCAACGAAAGCTGGGGCGCGAACCTCAAGGAGGCTCCGGACCGCGCCTGGCTGAAGCAATCTTACGAGCAAGCGAAAAAGATCGTGCCCTGGCTGGTGGACGACAACAGCGCTTGCTGCGACAATTTTCACCTGGCGACGGATCTCGCCGACTACCACCTGTACAACGCCATCCCCGATTTCACGGGGGATTTCGACCGTTATGTGGAAGACCTCGCGCGGCGGCCTGGCTGGCTCTTCAGCCCCTACGGTGACGCCGCGCCCCGTGGCGACGAACCGCTCATGCTTTCCGAATTCGGCAACTGGGGGCTGCCGCACCTGCCCGAGCCTCGGCCCTGGTGGTTTTCCCGAACGTTCTCGAACAATCCCTTGACGCTCCCGGAGGGCGTGGAAAAGCGTTTTGCGGACTATCGTTATGCGACGCTTTTCAAAGACTATGACGCGCTCGCCGACGCGACGGAGCAGCACCAGTTTGCCTCTCTCGAATACGAAATCGCGAGCCTGCGGTCGCATCCGGAAATCCAGGGATACGCGATCACGGAATTCACGGACATTAACTGGGAAGCGAACGGGCTGATGGAAATGGGGCGCCACCCGAAGGTCTACGCGCCGGAACTCGCCAAGATCCAGCAAGACGATCTGGTCGCGGCCCGCGCCGAGCGGAGAAATTTTGTGGAAGGAGAGGAGGCGAGCGCCACGGTCTATTTTTCGCATTACAGCGGCCAACGAATCGAAGGAGGGCTCGTCCGGTGGCAACTGGAAGGCACACCACTTACCGGCATTCTGCCTTTGCCCGGGATGCAGCGGGGCACGGCTGCGGCCGTCGGAAAAGCGGAGTTCACCGTTCCAGCGGCTGCGGCGCCTTCGAAGCACTTGCTGAAGTTGCGCGTCGAAGTCGGCGGCGAAGTTCTCGCCGAAAATGTCTCCGACCCGACCTTCTATTTCTACCCCGCCGCCCCGCCCGAGATTCCACCGCCCGTTTCGTTCCACGACCCCGCCGGCCGACTTCGCCGGCTGGTGAGCGCCATGCGCGAACACGAGTATCAGTCGCCGGCGGGGAATGAAACCTTTCCGGTTCTCATCACCTCGATCTTTGACGACGTCGCGAAGCGCACACTCCAGGCGGGCGGACACGTCATCCTGCTCGCTTCCGATCCTCAGACGATTGCGCCAGGCCTCGAGATCGTGCCGCGCTCGAAAGACAATCTTTCCGGAAACTGGATTTCGAGTTTCCTGTGGGTGCGCAAGGGGTCGGCCCCATTCAAGGCCCTCGGGTTCGACACGTTGCCCGGATTTGAAACCCAGGCCGTCACCCCGGAGGCGGTCATCCAGGGCGTGCCGCCGGAAGAGTTCAATGACGTGCTATCGGGAATTTTCTACGGATGGATCAACTCGAACGTGGGCACGCTCGTCCAGGCCCAGGCCGGTAAGGGTCGCCTGGTGATTTCCACCTTCACTCTCGCCAGCGCCTACGGCGATGACCCTTATGCGACGGAATTACTCGACGCGATGGTAAACCTTGTGGTTGCGAATTCCGCCCCGCATTACAGAATCCCCCTTTGAGCACGATTTGAGTTTTGTCGGAAGCCGGCGAGATCTCAGGGTTTAGCGCTGGCGGGCTCGGGCGCGGGGCCGGGCGGATGGAGCTTCAAGAACTTTTCAACCAGGCCCGGATAGTAATCCGTGAAGACTTGCTTGCAATTGCGGCATCGCCAAAGCGAGTCTTGGATTTCCAGGTGGTTCCAATTCACGGCGCCGCACGAACAAACCACTTGCAATCCCTTGCCGCTTTCCCCTTGAACGATCTTCACGTCTTCCGCCCGAACCGGAAATTGCATCGCACCGCCCCTCTCGGGATGAACGCCCGCGCGCATTATACCGGAACGCCGCTCGACCGTCTCGGCCATCCGTTCTGTCGGCGACCTCGAAACGACAATAGCGCCAATCCGACACGGCCTAATAATAAAAGAATCCAGATGCCGAAGAAGCACAAGAACAAGGTGAGGGCCTTGACCTTTCGACCGGTCGCTTCCGAATAGCCGATCCCCAGCAGAATCATCAGCCAGAAGGTGAAAATATCGAACGAATTGGCCACGGCGTACAACACCTTGGAAACATCGTTGGGGTTGAGAAAATATGCGGCGTTGGAGGGAATCGGAACCTGCGCGTTGAAGTGTTCCGGGTCGCCGAAGAATATCAAAGCCAGTCCCATGACCAGGCCGAGCGCTCTCATCAAGTAAGCATAACTGGCGACGGCAAGCGAGGTTTTGAACCGCACCTGCGCGCCGAAGAAGGCGTTGGTGAACAGCAGGCCCACGAGGGCCACCAGAAGTATAAATACCGGAGCGAGCACAACCCCCACAAAGTGCGTGAAAATGCCGGCGATGCGCACACCCTGATCCAGCGCCTGTTGCATCTGTTCGGGCGACATTTTTTCGGCTCGGCCGCTCTGTTCGAGCGCCTGCCGGACTATTCGTGCCATGCCGATTTTCGCCAGCATGGTTTCCGTCGAGGCGACCGAGAGCACGATCATGGTGATGAGCGGGGCGAGGAAATCGGGCGAGCGCGCGATGTCTTGGAACGTTTCTCCCGGCGCGTAGAAAACCCCCGCGAACCGCGCGAAGAAGGATTTCGGAGCTGGCACTTCCCCTTCCGGGGCCGACGTCGCAATCGTACCCATGGTGGTTCACCTCAATGTTTGGGATCCCAAAGCACGGCCAAGACTCGGCCAAGGGCCGGCTCACGACGGAGGATAACAGGCCTACCTGTGCCACGCAACTCCACTTTGGGGACACGCCGGGACTGCGAAAGGCCACGGCGGAAATCTTCCCAGGCGTTGGAACGGCCCTAGCCATTTGGCGGATGCGCGTTCGGCAGACATTCTGGCAATCTTTCCCCGGGAGGAATTACCGTGGAAAACTTGAGTCTCAACCTTTCGAACGAACTCGCAAAACTCGCGCAGTCGGCAAGCGCCAGTGTCGTGGCCGTCGACGCCGGGGGCCGCACGCCTTCAAGCGGTGTCCATTGGCGCGCGGGTGTTATTGTGACGGCGGCGCATTCCATACGCCGCGAAGAAGAGATTGAAATATCGCTGCCTGACGGGAAGACTACGGGCGCGAAATTCGCCGGCCGCGACCCGGGCTCGGACCTGGCGGCGCTTCGAATCGAGGCGGCCAACCTGCCGGCGGCCCTTATCGGCCCATCCGACTCGCTCCAAGTCGGCCACCTCGCCCTGGTTGTGGGCCGCTCTCCGAATAGCGGCCCCAATGCCAGCCTGGGAATTGTTAGCGCCGTCTCCGGCCCTTGGCGGACTTGGCGAGGCGGGCGGCTGGACCAATACATCCGCCTGGATGCGATGATGTTTCCGAACTCCTCGGGCGGAGCGGTTGTGGACGGCGGCGGCAATGTTGTCGGAATCGCCAGCTCCGCGCTTTCGCGGGTGGCCGGGCTCGCCATCCCCGGCTCGACCGTCAATCGCACTCTGGACGTGCTGCTCGATTGGACTTCAAACCATTCCCCTGCCCGAAGCGGTCCGAACCAAGCTTAAGCTTTCGAATCCCAGCGCGGTCATCATCCTGAGCGTCGAGCCCGGCGGGGCGGCCGATAAGGCAGGCGCGCTGGTCGGGGACATCCTCGTGAGTCTCGGCGCGACCACCGTGGAAGACGTGCGTGATGTTTACGCTTTATTGGACCCGGGATCAGTGGGAAAGCAGCTTCCTGCCCAAATCATTCGGGCTGGGGCCGCGCACACGCTGACGCTCAAGGTTGAAGAGCGCCCGGAAAGGTAGCGCAGAGTTTCGGTTTTCTCGAAACTCTGCGGCTTTTCCGCGCAAAGACGCCGCGGAACGATTCCGGCCCCCAAGCATCGCTTATACGATGGCAAGTGCATGATTCGTGTTCTCGTCGTCGCTTCGTCCGCCGGGGCCGGCGAACGTTTGGCCAGGCTGCTTCGCGCCAATTCCAATTTCGATGTGACGGCCTTGCCGGCGGGCGCTCGTCCGCGACATGAAGGCCTCGGTGACCTGGAACCTGATGTGGTGGTTTGCGATTTGGAATCCGACGACCACGAGCTATCTCGCGTACTGCTTGACTGGGCCGAGGCCGGTGAGGCGGTAATCCTGCTTTCGGATGATCATTCTCCTCAGTCGGCGCGAGAGGCTCTTCGCGGCGGAGTAAGGGCCGTGCTGCCGCGCGATTTGACCCAGCATGAATTGAGCGCCGCGGTCGAGGCGGTTGCGGCAGGGCTGATTGTGCTTGCTCCGGCGGAGACGGAAAACTTCGCTTCCTCACGCGGCCCGGACGCGAACGGCGGCCCCGCAGTCCTGGCCGAGTCGTTGACCGCGCGCGAAGTGGAAGTCCTTCGCCTCGTCGCCGAGGGCCTCGGGAATAAAGAAATTGCCGCCCGCTTGGCCATCTCCGAGCACACCGCGAAATTTCACGTGGCGTCCATTTTGGGTAAACTCGGGGCCGCCAGCCGCACGGAGGCCGTAATGGCGGGAATTCGCAGGGGGCTCATCATCATATGAAAATAGGAGGGGAGAATGAAAATCGGAATTTTGGGCGCCGGTAACGTCGGCGCTGCGTTGGCTCGTGTGTGGATTGCGAAGGGGCACGAGGTGATGTTCGGCGTTCCCGACCTGAAAGGCGAGCGCGTTCAGAAGGCCCTCGCAGACCTGGGAGGAAAAGGGCGCGCCAGCAACAACGCCGAAGCGGCGAAATTCGGAGAGGTTGTCGCGATCGCGGTCCCCTGGCCCGCCGCCAAGCAGGCGATAGCGAACTGCGGCAATCTGGCGGGCAAAATTCTGGTGGACTGCTTGAACCCGTTGGCGCCAGACTTGAAGGGTCTTACCGTGGGCGGCAACACCTCGGCTGCGGAAGAGGTGGCGCTCTGGGCTGCCAGCGCGCTGGTCGTCAAGGCGTTTAACACCATTGGGGCGGGAAATTTCGGCCACGCGGAGTTCTCCGGACAGCGCGCCGACGGCTTTTATTGCGGCGACAACTCTGCGGCCAAAAGCACAGTCAAGCGTTTGATCGAGGATGCCGGATTGAACCCTGTGGATGTCGGCCCGCTGCGCAATGCGCGCCTTCTCGAACCACTGGCGATGCTTTGGATTGACTTGGCGGTGAACCAATGCTGGGGACCAAACCACGCCTTCAAACTGCTGCGGCGGTAGGGTGGGAAGGGCGGGGTTTCAACTCCGCCGGTAGACGCGGGAAAAGAAAAACAAAGAATATTTGTGATGGCTTTGTTTCGGCGGGTCTGAAGACCCGCCCTCCCCATCAATTCGAGGATGGTGCGGAGTAGCACGGACCCCAATGCATCGGGGTCCGCGAATTTTCCCCAGGGATACTCAAGAGCCGCAAACCCCGAGAGACCGGAAGTTTGCGCGGCACGCTTCCTAGCTCATCTCAGACATCAAGAATCACCGTACGCGCCAACCTCCCAACAAAAGTTAGTACCGTCCCTTAAACAAAGGCAACCAAATCTGCGATGCCTTCATTCAAATGGTAATGCCACGATTGGTTAAGCCATCGCATTATGGCGTTTGCGGTTCCAGGGATCCAAGTCAATGGCGGGCGGCGGGTCGGTCTCAGGCTTGGCGTTGGCGGGCATCATAGGTAGGTGTCTGTGACACGCTCGAGCCGATGAAGGAGGCTCCCATGAAGAGACTCATAGCTGCCGCAGTGCTTTTGGTTGCCGTTCCCGTGTGTGCACCGGCGCAGGAAAGTGACCATCTTTCCCACGGTCAAGGATACGCCTTCCTGGGTGGGGCGTGGTCACGTTCTCAAACTGGGAGGGGCGAGAGCAGCAACTCATTCCAATTCGGAGGCGGAGGAGAATGGCTGTCGGGACACGGCGTCGGCCTGGGCGGTGAGTACCTAAAGTCCGCCCAGTCTCGGCCCGAGCCGGAAGAGCCGCCAGGTCGAACCCTTTGTGACCGGAGGCCTTACCGTTTTCAACGTAATTGACACCGACCTTGGCCACGAGTATGGCGGTAACTTCGGGGGCGGCGTCGAGATCTGGATGGTGCGTCACGCCGCCCTGCGTCTGGAGGTTCGTGACGACGTCGGCGGCCGGGATCTGAGCGCGGAATTTGTGCCTATTGGAGTGTTTTACTTACGTTCCTCTCAACATCTCGTCGGCGTTCGCATCGGCGTGTCGTTCAGATAGGACGAACTCGCAGCCTGGCGTAGAGAACTGGGCCTGCGGGGCGCTCAATTAAGGCTGGGACCCGAACCAGCGCTCGAGCCGGCTGGCCCCGAATTGGGCCTTTTCTCGAACGAGCGCCTCCGATGCCGCTTGAAATGTACCCGTGGGTTTTGGGCCGCTCAGGAAGTCCACGTCCACGCGCCCGACCTGGTTATGGCCGAACTCCACATAGCATGAGCCAGCTCCCTTGTAAGCCTCGGGTGACGGCCCACCGCGGAGCTGGGCGATGATCGCGGCCGCGACGACGCGCGCCGCGCCTTCGGCGAAGACCCCCGCCTTGGGTGTGCCTACGCCGTTCACGTCGCCCACCGCGAAGACACCGGGGAAGTTCGTTTCCAGCGTCTTCTTGTTCACCGGCACCCAGCCATAGGCATCGGCGGCAAGCCCGGACTCAACCACGACCTCCGGCACGCGATGCACGGGCACGCCGAGAAACAGCTCGTACGGCATCTCGGCGCCGTCGCTCAGCACGGCCACCTTTCGACCCGGGTCGAGCGCCCGCACCAAGCTGTCCTTCACGAATTTGATGCCGCGCTCCGCGAAGGCGGCAAGAATTGCTCGCGAGGTGTCCGGTGAGGGGGGAATGGGCGTGCCAAAGGGCATCACCAGCGAGATTTCGGTGGCCTCACGCCGCCCGCGGGCGGCGAGGTAATCGTCGAGCAGCAGCGCCGTCTCGCTGGGAGCGGGAGGGCACTTGAATGTCTTCCCGGTCACGCCGATGATGGCCGCGCCCCGTTCGAACCGAGGGAGCACGTCGCGTAGTGCAGAGGCTCCCGCAACCGAGTAGAACTCATTGCCGCCTTCCACAAGCCCCGGTGTAGCGTCCACATCGTAGTCGGCGCCGAGCGCCACCACCAGGAAGTCCGCCTCGAACGTTCCGTCGTCGGTCACCACGCGCCGGGCGGCCGGGTTGATGGA
>QHZO01000027.1:1827-4221 GCA_003224695.1 Acidobacteriota bacterium | reverse complement strand
GTCCGAACATCACGTCGAGTTTCGAGAAGCCGAAAACAAACGTGTCGCCCTTGTCGATGAGCACGATGTCTATCGCATCGCCGAAGGCGTCGGAAAGGATCGTCGTCAGCTCAAGGCCCCCGAAGCCGGCACCGAGCACTACCACGCGCGATCGCGCAGACAAATGGATTGCCTCCCTGGCTGAATAGCTTGCCTCACTTGGGTTGAGGAACGATCCGAAGGTACGGTCGGGGCGCCTTCCAGCCGCCGGGATAGACCCTTTTCGCTTCTTCGTCCGTTACCGCCCCCGAGATGATGACCTCTCCGCCCTGCTTCCAGTTCACGGGGGTAGAGATTTTGTACTTGGTCGTGAGCTGTATGGAATCGAGGACCCGGAGCACTTCGTCAAAGTTGCGGCCGGTGCTCATCGGGTAGCTCAGCGTTAGCTTGATCTTCTTGTCGGGGCCGATCACGAATACCGTGCGCACGGTCTGATTGGTGGCTGCGGTGCGGCCCTCGGAGGTATCCCCGGCGTCCGCCGGAAGCATATCGTAGAGCTTGGCGACTTTGAGCTCCGGATCGCCAATCATCGGGTAATTAACCCGGTGCCCCTGCGTCTCCTCAATGTCAACGGCCCACTTGCCGTGACTGCTCACAGGGTCCACACTGAGCCCGATGATCTTGCAGTTCCGCTTCGTGAATTCGGGTTGGAGACCGGCCATGTAACCGAGCTCCGTGGTGCAGACGGGAGTGAAGTCTTTCGGGTGGGAAAACAGGATTGCCCAGCCATCGCCAATCCAGTCATGAAAGTTGATCGTCCCTTGAGTGGTCTGAGCAGTAAAGTCAGGCGCGGTATCATTGATGCGTAACGACATCATTTCCTCCTTGCGAAGATTCTACCCAGGATTTCGATTTTCTCATGCTGAGCCACGACAGTTTACATGCCAACAGCTAATTCGCAACCACAATTTTGGCGTCGAGACGCCGGGCGCGCCCTCCTGAAGCCGACGGTGCCGCGAGCCAAGGCATCGTCAAAGGTCGGGTCGAAAATGCCGGACTGAACCCTGTGGATGTCGGCCCGCTGCCCGTCGGCTGACGGGCGGCTTCTCGAACCTCTGCGATGCTTGGGATTAACCTGGCGTTCAATCAGGGCTGGGGGCCAAACCACGCCTTCAAGCTGCCGCGGCTGTAGGCTGTAGCGGCGAGCTGCGCCTCGCCGCAAGAATTCCCTTTAGCGCGCATCGGCCGGATCGTTTATATTTCCGACATGGCTCTCGTTGTTTTCCTCCGAGGCGTCAATGTGGGCGGGCACAGGACGTTTCGTCCGAGCATCCTCGCGAAAGAACTCAAAGAATTTGACGTGGTGAATGTGGGGGCGGCGGGCACCTTTGTGGTTCGAAAGCCCGGCTCTCGGGAGAAGTTCCGCGCGGAATTGCTCCGAAGGCTGCCGTTCGAAACGCACGTAATGCTCTGCGACGGCCGCGATCTGATGGGGCTCGAAAAGGAAAATCCCTTTGGAACGGAGCCTCCACGGCCCGACACGGTTCGATTCGTGAGCGTCCTCGAGAAAGCCAGCCGCCTCGCGCAAACCCTTCCCATCACACTTCCTCCAAGCGGGACGTGGCTTGTGCGCATTATCGCGCAGGAGAATCAATTCGTTTTCGGCATGTACCGGCGCCACATGAAAACCATCGGCTATCTCGGCCAGATTGATAAACTCCTGGGCGCGCCCGCGACCACACGAAATTGGAACACCATCATTGCCATTGTGCGGATTCTGAAAGGTCAGGAAAAGACAGGCCGCTGAGGCCGACGACCCGATCGATATTCTTGTCCTTCGGAGAAATTACAAATCAATGTCTGCATCACCCGCCTCACTCTGGGTAAGGTTGCGGGCGATCTTGGACTTGAGACGCTAGATTTCAGAACCGGGGCATGTATGCTACGATGACGTTAATGCGAATGGTTGAAGCACAATTCGAAGGCGGGGTGCTTAGGCCGAGCCGCCCGCTGCCTCTGCGTCCCGGAGAACGCGTCCATCTGAACGTTGTGCGCCAACCCGATGCCAAGCGTTGGGTAATGGCCCGTCTTCGGAAGACCCATTCGGCGGACGAGGCGGACCTCACCACGCAGGGTCTAGAGGATTGGTCGGCCAGCCTCGGTGGTGGCGCAGACATCGACGTGTGATGTCTGAGAAGGAATGAATAGGTTTTTTGCGGCCATCGAGCGGGCTACCCAATTGTCGCAGACATTACAAACCAATGTCTGCGCCAGCCACGGGTAACAGGCTCGACACCTCTCCCACGCGTTACAAAAAAATGCCTGCGCCAGCGGTCACAGGAGCGCGCCTCACCCGCGGCTGCCCTTCGGCCATGCCGCACTCCATACGCCGGCTTCGCCATACGGCGTAAAGAC
>QHZO01000027.1:0-1808 GCA_003224695.1 Acidobacteriota bacterium | reverse complement strand
CCAAAGCAGCAAGTGCACCATCACGCCGTCGCTGTCCGGACCCCAGCCCTCGGCGGCCAGGCTGCATTTGACCGGCGCGCGAGGTTCGGGATCACACCTCAGGTCCAAAGTGCCATCTTCGATCACTTGCCTGCCCGTAACCGAGCTCATCTGTCGATGCAGTTCGTCTCGACCCGGAAATTGTGGTTCGAGCAACTTTTCGAGCAGTGCCCGCTCGTGGCTTGTTAGTGGCCGGAAGGATGAGTCCATTAATGGAGCCCTTGATTGAGGCTCACAGATCGGGTGGGCGCAGACCCCGCCTCGCCGGGTCTGCTGTTGGTGAAACCTAGTCTTACTCATGCACCGTGGCGTCCAAGAAGGCGCGCAGCTTGCAAATGCAAACCGCTCTCTCGTCCCTCGCGTCATTTCGACTCTGACGGGCTTACGCGCGGCGCGAAATCACACGGTCTCGCTGATAATGTTCAGCCCGCTCTGCGGATGAACCGTACCTCGCCCCATTTCTTGCTTATGGCGTGGCTCGAAGGGGCAACCACATAGTCAGTGATCCACGATTCCAGGCGTTCGATCCGTCTTGTGCCCCACCCCGCGCGAAACGCCCCTTGAAACAATTCCGCCACAGTCATAAACGAGATCGCCAGCATTTTTCCCTTGAGATGAGGGCAATAAGCTTCCGCCAACGTATGGCCTTTGAACAGGAAGGAAAAGACATCCGTGTCGAGGAGCAGATTGCTCATCGTTTGGCAAGCTCCCGACCCTCGCGCCGACGGGAGTAGATATCCTCGACAAACTGCTCAAGTTCTCGATCGCTCTCCCACAAATCTCGCCCCTTGCCCAGAATGTCTTCCAGCCGAGTCGGTGTCACGCCTTGCTCAGCCGCAAGTTCTTGAATGGATTTTTGTCCTCGAAAGGCCGACCGCCGGCCGTTACTCCCTGCAGCAGCGCGTTTGGGGGCCGTCTTCGGACCATCATAAACCTTCGGCTTTCGCTTCCTTGCCGACGTCGCTTTTGTCATGAATTCTCCTTATTCGTGCACCGTGGCGTCAAGGAAGGCGCGGAGTTTGCGGCTGCGCGACGGATGGCGGAGCTTGCGCAGCGCTTTGGCCTCGATCTGGCGAATGCGCTCGCGCGTCACGGCAAAGCTCTGGCCCACCTCTTCGAGCGTATGCTCGCTGCCGTCGTCCAGACCAAAGCGCATCTTGATAACTTTTTCCTCGCGCGGCGTCAAGGTCTTCAGCACCGATTCGGTCTGCTCTTTCAAGTTGATGTTGATGACCGCCTCGGCGGGCGAAATCACGCCGCGGTCTTCGATGAAATCCCCCAGGTGCGAATCTTCCTCTTCGCCGATGGGCGTTTCGAGCGAAATCGGCTCCTGAGCGATCTTCAAGACTTTGCGGACCTTGACGACCGGAATCTCCATCCGCTTGGCGATTTCTTCCGAAGTCGGCTCGCGGCCGTATTCCTGGACAAGCTGGCGCGACGTGCGGATCAGCTTGTTGATCGTCTCGATCATGTGCACCGGGATGCGGATGGTGCGTGCCTGGTCGGCGATGGCGCGCGTGATGGCCTGGCGAATCCACCAGGTGGCGTAGGTCGAAAACTTGTAGCCGCGCCGGTACTCGAACTTGTCCACAGCCTTCATCAACCCGATGTTCCCTTCCTGGATGAGGTCGAGGAACTGCAGGCCGCGGTTCGTATATTTCTTGGCGATGGAAACCACCAGGCGCAAATTCGCCTCGATCAGTTCGCGCTTGGCGGCGTCGGACTCGCGTTCGCCGGTGACAATCGTCTGGTAAGTCCGCCTCGCCTCC
>QHZO01000200.1:7843-19004 GCA_003224695.1 Acidobacteriota bacterium | reverse complement strand
CACGACGAGCAGTTGCCTGTCAAGTTTCACGGCGTCACGCAATTCGACGTTTCGACCGGCGCGTTCCACAAAGCCCCGGCCAAGGCGCCGTCGTACACGTCGGTCTTCGGAAAAGCCATGTGCGCCCTGGCGGAAAAGGATCCGCGCGTGGTGGCCATCACGGCGGCCATGAGCGAGGGGACGGGGCTCGACGAGTTTTCGAAAAAATTTCCCAGCCGCTTCTTCGACGTGGGGATCGCCGAACAGCACGCGGTGACTTTCGCCTGCGGCCTGGCTTGCGAAGGCATGCGGCCGGTGGCGGCGATTTATTCCACCTTCCTCCAGCGCGCCTACGACCAGGTGATCCACGACGTGTGCCTGATGCGCGCGCCCGTCACCTTCGCGCTCGACCGCGCCGGCCTGGTGGGCGCCGACGGCCCCACGCACCACGGGCTTTACGATCTGGCGTACCTCTCGGCGCTGCCGGGCATCATCGTCATGGCGCCCAAGGACGAGAACGAGCTTGGCCACATGCTATTTACTGCGGTCAATTCCGGAGGGCCCGCGGCGCTCCGCTACCCGCGCGGCAACGGGATTGGCTGCAGGATTGACGCGGAGTTCAAGAAGCTCGAAATCGGCAAGGGAGAAATCCTGCGCGAGGGCTCGGACATCGCCATCCTGGCGCTCGGCAGCATGGTCTATCCCTCACTCGACGCGGCGGAGCGGCTCGCCGCCGCCGGCCTTCACGCCACGGTCATCAACGCGCGGTTCATGAAGCCGCTCGACGAAGAGCTTATCGGCTGCCTGGCCGCCGAAAAACAATTTTTGGTGACGGCGGAAGAAGGAACGGAGGCGGGAGGGTTTGGAGCCGCCGTGGCCGCGCTCCTCCAGGAGCGCAAGATTCCGGCCAGCATCCTGCGCGTGGCCGTCCCGGACCGCATCATCCCGCACGGCGCGCCGAATTTGTTGCACGCCAAGTACGGCCTGGATGTGGACGGCCTCGTCGGGCGCATCCAGAAATTTGCCACCGACTTCCCCAGCCGGCCCGAATTGAAAGCACGCTCGGCGCGTTCGTGACGGGCGGCGCTGCGATCGCGCGCGTTATGCGATCCCAAAGCCCTCGCGGTAGGAATCCTCGACCAGCTTCTCGGCCGCGGCGTCGTTCGTGATCTTCAGATCGGCGCTCGACCATTCCAATTTCTTCCCTGTCCGTACGGCGATGTTGCCGAGCAGGAGCGCTTCGACCACCGTGCTTTCGAATTCGAAACTGGCGCTGGGCGCCGGCCCGCCCTTACACGCGTCGAGCCACTCACGGTAAAAGCCGGCCGAGCGCGGCAAGGTCTTCGGCGGCTCTTTGAACTCCTTCATCTTTGCTTCGGGGATGAGCTGCGGATGGTCGCCCTCGAACCCGCACAGAATCTTCCCGCTGTCGCCGACGAGCAGCATGCCTTCGTTTTCGCGGCTCATCTCGCGCCCAGGCTCAAGCTCCGGCGGACGCACGGGTTTCAGGCTCCCGTCGTACCAATGGATGGTCAACGGCGGCATTTCGCCTCGAGCCGGAAAATAAAAATGGACGAGGGACGCGAGCGGATACGACTCCTTGAACAGCGGCGTGGAGCTCGCTTCGACCGCGGTGGGCGCGCCGAGCTCGGCGACACGAAACATCGTGTCAAAGCTGTAGTTCCCCATGTCGCCCAGGCACCCTGTCCCGAAGTCGTACCAAGCCCGCCAGATGAACGGCAAGTAGGCGTGGTTGTAAGGGCGATACTCGCGCGGGCCAACCCACAAGTCCCAATCAAAGCCTTCAGGGACAGGCTCGCCCACCGCCGGCGTCTCGATACCTTGCGGCCAGAACGGGCGGCTCGACCAGTTGTGGATCTCGCGCAGAGGGCCGATGGCGCCCGCCCGCACCCATTCCGTCAGGCGGCGCGTATCTTCGGAGGCGGCGTTCCCCACCGCCACTTGCGTCGCGCGCTTGGTCTCGCGGGCCACTTCGCCCATGCGCCGCGCTTCGGCCACCGAGTGCGTCATGGGCTTTTGCCCGAACACGTGCTTGCCTTTTCGCATCGCTCGAATGGCGATGGGCGCATGCCAGTGGTCCGCCGTACAGACGAGCACCGCGTCGAGGTCTTTTTCCTGTTCGAGAAGCTCGCGGAAATCCACATAAGCGTTGCAGCCCTTGTAGTCGCCCGATGCTTTTGCGAGGCCGTAATAAGCCTCCACCAGGCGGCGTGCCGGCTCGCGCCCGCACGTGCAGCCCTTCCACCACGAGCCCCAATTCGAGAAGCCGCTGCCGAGGAGCTGCCGCTCCTTGTCTCGAATCTCATTCGCGCCCCACTCGGAATAGTCGCTCGACTCTTTGTTGACGTCGCAGACGGCCACCACGCGGGCGTCGGGGATTTTCAAGAAGTCCATCATCACGCGCGTGCCCTGCGAGCCCACACCGATGGCGGCGATCGTTACCAGGTCGCTCGGCGGGACATGGCCCGGCCCGCCTAAGACCGAGCGCGGCACAATAGCCAAGCCCGCCGCACCCGCGCCTCGGCGCAAGAAGTCACGGCGTCCCATTCCTTTCGCAGTAGCCCTCGGCTGATTCTTGTTGCCGCTCATCGGAACCTCTCCACGATTGGATTCGAAAACGACTCTCTTCATCTACACCAGCCTTTGCGCGAACGCAATCCCTGAATATCAGGCCGTGAGTCAGTTTCCGAGCACGACGTCGTTCAGCAGCGACGGTGGAATCCTGGGTGGGATTCACCGTGGACCTTTCGTTTCGAAGGAAAAACTTTTTCGGCAAGCGGCGCTTGGTGTATAATACCGACCACTTCATCACAGACACGTTCGGCGCGTGGCTTGTGTCTAGCGGGCCTCGCTAAACCAGAGACGCGTGCTTAAATCAGGTGGCGGGCAGCCCGCCTTAAAAAGGAGAATCAACCATGGCGACTAAAATTACGGGATCGTTTTCCGGGATAATCGCGACGCAGGCCGCAGCGACGCTTCTCCACGAGGAGAACCACGCCCTCACGCTTGTGGAAGTGGCAGGGACGCAGAAATCCCCCGACCCGCTTTGGAACGGGGCGCGGATCACCTACTGGGGCACAGCAGAGCTGGTCAATGGGAGCGGTCCCCAGAAGGGATATTGGTGCAACGAGCGCGCCGACGGCGACCGCGACTGGGGCACCTTCGAGGGCAAAATCACAACTTCCGGCCAGCAGGTGAGCATGGAAGGCACGTTCAAATTCACAGGCGGCACGGGCAAATTCAAGGGCCTTAGCGGCGGCGGCAAATACAAGGGTCATTTCCCCTCCGCCGTAAGAGTCGTCAACGAATGGGAAGGCGAATACACACTCGCCTCGGCCCAGTCCGCGCGATAGACTATTTCTTCCTTTGCAGCGGGTCGCGCAGAGTGAGGCACATTCGGCTTTACTCTGCGCGCCTTAAAATGATAACCTAAACACTTTTATTAACATCCAATGTCACAATGCTGCAGGGCAATCCCGCTGGGCGCGGCATAACTCTGCGCTGCCCGCTCCCGGATCGAGAGAGTTGTCGTGCCTTTTGGCAAAGCCGACGCGGTTTGAGACGGAAATCTTGGTAACATAGAGGTTCGAGCCTGGCACAACACCTCCGCCGCCGGTCTTGAACTTTTGGCGTCGCTGCCGGTGAGCCCGGCAATTTAACAGCATGCTGAAAAACCCGTGCGGACTGTCATTTCGAGGAGTCCGTCAGTCCGTCGGCCGACGGAGACGACGAGAAATCTCGCAAGGCCTCTATTTTCAGAGCGAGATTCCTCCGCTTCGCTCGGCTCAGCGTCGGAATGGCAGCGTTCGAAATCGTTTTTCAGCATCATTCTAAATTCCAGAGACGAAAATGACGGACTTGATTCGCAACATCGCCATCATCGCTCACGTAGACCACGGCAAAACCACGCTGGTGGACGCCATGCTCTGGCAGAGCGGAATTTTCAAGGCCGGGCAGGAAGTGGTGGAGCGCGTGATGGACTCGAACGAACTCGAGCGCGAGCGCGGCATCACCATCTTGGCGAAGAACACGGCCATCTCCTACAAAGGCGTCAAGATCAACATCGTGGACACGCCCGGGCACAGCGATTTTGGCGGGGAAGTGGAGCGCGCGCTGAAGCTGGTGGACGGTGTGCTGCTGCTGGTGGACGCGAGCGAAGGCCCGCTGCCGCAGACGCGCTACGTGCTGCGCAAGGCGCTTGAAGCCCGGCTACCGCCCATCGTGGTGGTCAACAAGATTGACCGCGCGGACGCGCGCCCGCAGGAAGTGGTGAACGAAATCTACGACCTGTTTATTGATCTGGACGCCGCGGAAGAGCAGCTCGATTTTCCCATCCTTTACGCCAATGCGCGGCGCGGGGTGGCGCATAAGTCGCAGGCCGAGCCTTCGGAAAACCTTGCGCCGCTCTTCGAAGCTATCTTGAAGCACATTCCGGCGCCCTCGGGCGATCCGGCGGACGTCTTGCAACTGCTGGTCGTCAACCTCGATTACAGCGAATATCACGGTCGCCTGGCCATTGGCCGGATGTTTTCCGGAACGCTCCATCGCGGTGATGATGTGGCCGTCGTCAAGCTCGACGGGACGGCCGAGACCACGCGCATCACGAAGCTCTATGGCTTCCAGGGCCTGGAGCGCACGGATATTGACCGCGCCGAAGCGGGCGACATTGTCGCCATCGCCGGCGTGGAAGGCATCACGATCGGCGAGACGGTGACGAGCGCGGAAACGCCGCGGGCGCTCGTCCACGTGCCGGTTGACGAGCCGACCATCTCCATGCTGTTCACCATCAACACCTCGCCTTTCTCCGGGCGCGACGGGACTTGGGTCACTTCCCGGCACCTTCGAGAGCGCCTCGAAAAAGAATTGCTGACCAACGTCGCCCTGCGCGTGGAAAAGCAGGACAACACCGACTCATTCAAAGTGCTCGGCCGCGGCGAATTGCAACTGGCCATTCTGATTGAGACGATGCGGCGTGAAGGTTACGAACTGGCCGTGGGAAAACCCGCCATCGTCACCCGCCAAGTGGATGGCAAAGTCGAAGAGCCTATGGAGCAGCTTATCCTCGACTGCCCGCAAGAGTTCGTCGGCGTGCTGATGGAAAAGATCGGCCGGCGCAAGGGCGTCAACACGCAGATGCTGGGCCACGGACGGCCGGGCGGGCGCGTGCGGCTGGAATTCAGGATTCCTTCGCGCGGGTTGATTGGCTTGCGCTCCGAGGTGCTGCAGGATACACGCGGCACGGCAGTGATGAACCAGCTCTTCGACGGCTACGCGGACTGGCAGGGAGATATCGCGGGGCGGCTCACGGGCTCGCTCATCGCCGACCGCGCCGGCAAGACCACCGGATTCGCGCTCTATAACTTGCAGGAGCGCGGCGAGCTGTTTGTAGGCCCCGGAATCGAGGTCTACGAAGGCATGGTGATCGGCGAGAACGCGCGCTGGGACGACATGGATGTGAACGTCACCAAAGAGAAGAAGCAGACCAACATGCGCGCCTCGGTGGCCGATGAAGCCATCCGGCTGGTTCCCCCGCGCCCGCTCGGCCTGGAACAGGCCCTGGAGTTCATCGCCGAGGATGAATGGGTCGAGGTCACGCCGGCGTCCATCCGCGTGCGCAAGAAAATCCTGGAAGCCAACAAACGTCCCCGACGCCACCGCTCGGAGACATAAGAAATCCCTTCGTCCATGGCTGTTTTTTTCGCGGTCGTGATGGCGGGTTATAATCCGTGCATGTCCCGCCTGTGGTGGATAGGCGTCGGCAGGGTTTCGTCCTAAGGCTGGCCAGGGCGGGTATTATCGAGGTCAGCCTAAACAGAAGTTGGCACTTAGAAATGGCAGATGGGGTTGTTGTGAGGCGGCCCGGTGGGTTATATATTCGAGTGGGACCCGAGGAAGGCGGAGTCCAATGCGCGAAAGCACGGCGTGACGTTCGACGAGGCATCCACGGTGTTCGGAGATCCGTTGGGACTCCTCATGTCGGATCCGGATCACTCTGTTACCGAGGAGCGGTATCTCGTGCTCGGGATGTCCAATCAGCACAGGCTCCTGGTGGTGGCCTTTGCCGAGCGGCCACCGCTCACGCGCCTGATCTCAGCAAGACGGACCACGCGACGCGAGCGGAGGCGCTATGAAGAAGAAAACTAGTCGTCGGCATCGGCAAGACGACCGCGACACGATGCGACCGGAGTACGACTTCTCTCGAGCGGTCCGAGGTCTGACCGCAGCCAGATACGCTCAAGGCTCGAACATCGCCGTGATCGATCCCGAAGTGCTGGATGTGTTTCCCGACGGTGCGAAGGTGAACCAAGCGCTGCGCGCACTCGCGCCCGTTCTTCGGGAACAACGTCGAGCCGTATCGAAACGGCGAACCGCCTGACCAGGCCCCGCAGGCGTTACGGTCAAGGCTTTTGCCCGCTTCTGGTGGCCCGGCGGCCGATTTTGTGCCAAAGATCGGCCAGGGCCGGTTTTATCCAGGGCAGGCTGAACAGGACGTAGACCCTGGGGGGACTCCAAGCTTAGAATCGGGTCATGCATTTTGAATGGGACTCTGCCAAGGCTGCGAAGAATCTTCGCAAGCATGGGGTTTCATTTGAGGAAGCATCGAGTGTTTTCTATGACCCGCTGGAAGTGACTGGCGCCGACCCCGACCATTCGGAAAGCGAAGAAAGGTTGGTCACCTTTGGCATGTCGTCGGCAGGCCGGCTTCTGGTTGTATCGCATACCGAGCATGGTGAGGCCCTTCGCATCATCAGTGCTCGAACCGCGACCCGAAATGAGAGGCACATTTATGAAGAGGGTTAGGCCGAAATCCAATGAGCTTCGCCCGGAGTACAAACGCTCTGACTTCAAGAAGCTTGAGCGCGGCAAGTACTATGAGCGGATTAGAGCTAAGTCTAACGTCGTCGTGCTTGACCCTGAGGTTGCGGCGGTCTTTCCCAACTCCGCCGCGGTCAATAAAGCGCTGCATTCTCTGGTCAAGGTGGCGGTGAGCGCGTCGGCTCGAACATCGGGTTCCAGACGCCGATCCCAAATTAGGCGGCCCGGCGCGTAGTTTTGTGCGAGCGGCCGGCCAGGATTGTGGTTATCCAGGTCAGCCTCAACGGGAGTTATGCGGGGTGGTTTCTGCAATGCCTTCGTTCTACTTCGACGAGAGCATCCATGATCGCGGCGGTTTTATTGTTGGGGCCTTTGTATATGGGCAGGATGCTGACTCAGCTGTCAGTGCTGCAATTCGGCGTGTGGGGCTTCAGCCCGGCGTCGATGAGTTTAAGAGTTGTGCCCGCATGAGTGAGCATCGGCCGCAGGTCGCGCTGCGCGCCGAGCTGAGGCAGATCCTCAGGGACTACCGTATCGGTGTCGTTGTCGTCCCAAGTAGCGACCGCACATCGCTGTGTGAACACGCTTTCAGGGGACTCGACCAGATTGCGCGCGCAAACAACATCGTCGGGGTGCCCGGGCTGGAAGCCGTTTTTGATCGGGGATTGTTCCGATCAACCAAGGAGGGCGCCGAACTCGCCGCAAGATTCGGGCTGGATCGTTACTGTTGTATCCGCGTCGAGCAGGACTCGCGAATCATGAAAGGCCTCCAACTGGCCGATCTAGTTGCACACACGGCGGCGATGATATTGCTCGAAACGCTTGGGATTGTAACGAAATTGGTAAAGGCTGGACCGTGTTCAGGCTATGACGAAGATCTGGACCTTAACCTTGGTTTCGAGATGTGGGCAAGTCTTCGGTATCAATTCTTTTATGCAGGTCCAGTAAGAGAACAGGATGAGATATATCAAGGGGCGTTGATGGAAATAGGCGAAAATGGCTTATACATCGCATCCTCGCGCTCGGATGAGCTGCGTTCTGCTGCGCTGGGGCGTTTTCGGGAGAACTATCTTGGCTGCATCCACTAAATTCTGTATTCCAACGACCAGACATCGAAGCGAGCGGGTAGGGCTGACCCTGACAGGATTAGAGGATGAAACGCTGCAGCAGATGCCAATGCGAGAAACCGCTGGAAGACTTTCCCAAGAACAAGGTCACCAAAGACGGTAGAGGGTCTTGGTGCAGGGCCTGTGCCGCTGCTTACTACAAGACGGGAAGTGGTAAGGACGCCCAAACAGCATACTTCAGGACCGCCAAAGGCAAAGCGGCACTGGCGCGCGCCGTCAAAAAGCAACAGCTTGCTGGCTATTATCGCTTCGGCAGAGGTGCCATCCCAATTCTGCAGCAGGGGGCCAAGGCACGAGGAATTGGTTTCTCACTCACTTCCGAGTCGCTTGAGGCGTGGTGGCAGCAGGTCCCTGACACTTGCTCGTATTGCGGAATCACGATCGAGGAGTTCAGGCGCCTGAGAGAGTTCATCGTCTCCCACGACGGAACGGATTACGAGATTTTAAAATTCAAACGCATCTTCAAATCCGCCAAACACCGTGCGATCAACTGGCTCACTTTGGACCGAGTCGACAACAGCCGTGGCTACGAGTTGGACAATCTCGTGAAGTCCTGCTGGTTCTGTAATTGCATCAAAGGCAGTCTGCTTACCCAGCCCGATATGAAAGCCATTGCAGTAAGCGTAATTCAAAGGCTTCAAGGAAGGGTTGCAGCGGCAAGGGATGGCGCCTGACCGGACGTCGCACCCATCCCGTAGCGCAGACCTGCGGTCTTCAGGTCTGCGGCTCTTGGGTGGAGGTTCTTGATCGAACCGCGGACCTAGAAATCAGGTCCGCGCTACCTCGCTCTTCATCCGCACCGGACGCGCACACAAGGCAATCACAGATTTCAAGCCCACTTTCGTTTTTGGCGCGGGCGCGTTAGGCTTTCTCGTCGAAATGGCTGGCTCAAATCCCCAAAAGGCCCCGGATCGTGTGGCAAGGGGCAAAGTGCGCGTGGACCGCTGGCTGGTGGAGCGGGGGCTGGCAGACTCGCGCGAGAAAGCGCAGGCGATGATTCTCTCGGGGCTCGTGCTGGTGGACGAGAGGAAAGTGGAAAAATGCGGCGCACTGATCGAGGCCGGGGCCACTGTGCGTCTGCTCGGCTCCCCGCCGCGCTTCGTGAGCCGGGCGGGACTGAAGCTCGTCGAAGCGCTGGATTTTTTCCAGTTGGACCCGCGTGGCAAAACCGCCTTGGATATTGGCGCTTCGACCGGCGGGTTTACGGACTGTTTGCTCCAACGCGGCGCCGCGCGCGTCTTTGCCGTGGACGTGGGGACGAACCAGCTTGACTGGAAATTACGGGGCGACCGGCGCGTAACGGTGCTCGAAAAAACCAACGCGCGTTATTTGAAGCCCGAGCAGATTTCCGCGCGCGCCGACATCGCCACCATGGATGTCTCCTTCATCTCGGCGACCTTGATTCTTCCCGCGCTCCCGGCGCTCCTCGTCCCGGGCGCCGACTTGCTGTTGCTCGTCAAACCGCAATTCGAGCTGAGCCGCGCCGAAATCGGCGCGGGAGGCGTGGTGCGCGACACCACGCTTCACGCCAAGGCCGTCGAGAGAGTTCAGAGGAAACTTGGCGAATTGGGGTTTCACGGAATCGCCGCCCACGAAAGCGTTCTCCCCGGCGCGGCGGGCAACCGCGAATATTTCCTGCATGCGGTTTGGAAAAAAGACGCTTAGCAGAGTGATGAAAAAACCCCCCGGATTTGTCATTCTGAGCGCAGCGAAGAATCTAAGTTCTTGATTCCAAACCAGGGCGAGATGCTTCGCTTCGCTTCGCTCAGCATGACATGGTGGGCAGTTTTTCATCAGCCTGTTACAATAGCGTAGCTTATGCCCATCAAGAAAATCGGAATCATTTCCAAGCCCAAGAAGGCTGAGGTCGGCGAGACGGTCGGGCCGCTGCTCGACTGGCTGCGCGCCCGCTCGATTGAGGTCTGCCTGGACAAGGAAACCGGGGCGAGTCTCGCGCGGGGAGAAAAATGCCTGACTCGGAACGAGATCCCTTCGCACGTGGACCTGATCATCGTGCTCGGCGGCGACGGGACGCTATTGGCGGCGGCGCGCGCGCTCAACCGCAAGCCCGTTCCGCTGCTCGCCGTCAACCTGGGCGGCCTGGGGTTTCTGACCGTGATCGCCCGCGAGGAGCTTTACACCACGCTCGAGCGGGTGCTGGCAGGCGACTTCACCACCGAGAGGCGCACTCAGATCGAGGGCGAACTGGTGCGCGCCGATGAGGCCATTAGCTCGTTCCTGGCGCTGAACGACGTGGTGCTGAACAAAGGCGCCATCGCGCGCATCCTGGATTTCGAGTTGCACGTGGACGGCCAGTTTGTTTCCACCTACAAATCGGACGGCCTCATCGTCTCAACGCCCACGGGCTCGACGGCTTATTCGCTTGCCGCCGGAGGGCCGATTGTCGCGCCCGCGGTCGAAGCGTTTATCATCACGCCCATTTGCGCCCACACCCTAACCAATCGGCCTCTGGTGCTCCGCGACACGGCGACCATCGAGGTGATCGTCAAGAGCCTTCGCGAAGCCGCCTACCTTACCGTGGACGGCCAAGTGGGCCTCGCCGCGCACAGCGAAGACATCGTCCGGCTGCGGAAGGCTGCTTCCGGCGTGGATATTATTCAGCCGGCGGAGAAGAACTATTTTGAGATTCTCCGGGAGAAATTGAAGTGGGGAGAAAGGTAAATAGTCCGCCAAGCGGGGACAGCAATAGGCAATAAAACGGAAGGATTACGTTATCACTTCAACGGCGGTGGTTTCCAACTTGGAGATGAAAGAAACGGTTCTGAAGGAGAAACATTGCAGAAGCGCAAACTTGGAAAAAGCAGCCTGGAAGTTTCGGCCCTCGGCTTAGGCTGCATGGGAATGAGCTTTTCCTACGGCCCGCCCAAAGACCAGCGGGAGATGACCTCTCTTCTAAGGGCAGCCGTCGAACGCGGCATCACGTTTTTTGACACGGCCGAAGTTTATGGCCCGTACATCAACGAAGAACTCGTGGGCGAAGCCCTCGCTCCATTCCGCGGGCAAGTAGTAGTCGCCACGAAGTTCGGGTGGAAAATCGATCCCAAGGCGGAGCGAGGTTTGGCTGGGCTGGACAGTCGGCCAGAGCAAATCAATCGGGTCGCCGATGCCTCGCTCAAGCGCCTCAAGGTTGACGCCATCGATCTGTTCTATCAACACAGGGTGGATCCGAACGTGCCCATCGAAGACGTGGCGGGAGC
>QHZO01000200.1:0-7828 GCA_003224695.1 Acidobacteriota bacterium | reverse complement strand
GTCGCGCGCACGCCGTCCAGCCGGTCACCGCAGTCCAGAGCGAATACTCGCTTTGGTGGAGACGCCCTGAAGAGGAAGTGCTGCCGACGCTCGAGGAATTGGGAATCGGTTTCGTTCCGTATAGCCCGCTGGGTAAGGGCTTCCTGACGGGAAAGATCAACGAAGACACCAAGTTCGACAGTTCCGACTTTCGCAGTCAAATCCCTCGCTTTCGGCCGGAGGCTCGGAAAGCGAATCTGGTCTTGGTTGATCTCGTTGGCAAGATCGCACAACGGAAGAAGGCGACACCCGCGCAAATCGCGCTCGCTTGGCTGCTTGCCCTGAAGCCGTGGATCGTTCCAATCCCGGGCACCACGAAGCTCGAACGCCTGGACGAGAACATCGGAGCAGTTAGAGTCGAACTAACGTCGGCCGATCTCCGCGAGATCGCTAGCGCCGCCTCAAATATCAAAGTGCAGGGAGCTCGGTATCCAGAAATGCATGAACAGTTGACCGGCCGGTGACCGCCAGCCGGCGCCAAAGTAGAATCGGAAGGAGTAACGACCTTGAGTAAACCATCGAACGCAGCACAGCAGTTGATCGGCGCCTTTGCTCCCAAGTTGGTGGAACTCACGGACCGGGTGCTTTTCGACGACATCTGGGAACGCAAGGAGTTATCACCGCGCGATCGCAGCCTGATTACGGTGGCCGCCCTGATTGCATTGAACCGCCCGGACCAGTTGCGATTTCATCTCGGCAAAGCGTTAGAAAACGGAGTGAAAGAGCAGGAGCTGATCGAGGTGATCACTCATCTGGCATTTTATTCAGGCTGGCCCAACGCCATCAGCGCCATCATGATCGCGAAGGAGCTCTTTTCTAAAACCTGAAAGCAACACCCGGCGAGCCGAAAATATAAGGAATTCAGAAGATGGAAATCAAAAGAAGCGGCTCACAGCCCTCCGGCAAGGGACCGGCCGATTATTTTACCGGCACGGTGCGCATTGATCCCCTGTTCCAGGCAAACGCTCCGGCACGCGCGCTCGGCGCCAGTGTTACGTTCGAGCCCGGCGCTCGGACAGCATGGCACGCCCACCCGCTGGGCCAGACGCTGATCGTGACGGCCGGCTGCGGCCGCGTACAGCGATGGGGAGGCCCGATCGAGGAGATTCGGCCGGGCGATGTGGTCTCGATCCTGCCTGCTGAAAAGCATTGGCACGGCGCCAGCCCAAGCACGGCCATGACGCACATCGCCATTCAGGAACAGCTTGACGGAAAGACCGCCGACTGGATGGAAAAGGTCAGCGACGAACAATAATAGGGCTGAATAAGTGTCGAAAAGGAACCAATAGGAGCATTGTCCTTCAAAACGTATGCCCCCGCTATCGCGGCGGCGGCTTTGATAAAAGATCATTCACGCGGAAGCAGGAACATATTCGTGGATGCCCGCTTCGGCGGGCATGAAAATGACGTTGAACGTCATTCCCGCGGAAGCGGGAATCTAAAGGGCGAAAGATGCCTCCCGTTCAAACGACTTCCCCGGCCATCAAATCCTTCACGGTCTCCCGCGCGCGCGCGAGCGTGGCGCGGCGGCCGCGCACCAAAACCTCCGCGGGCCGGGGCCGGCTGTTGTAATTCGAGGCTTGCGCGAAGCCATAAGCGCCCACCGTCATCACGGCCACCAGGTCGCCGGGGCGGACCTCGGGAAGCACCCGGTCGCGGGCCAGAAAATCGCCCGTCTCGCAAAGCGGCCCCACCACGTCGACGCGAACCTTTCTCGAACTCCGGATGAGCGGGACAATCTCGTGATAAGCGCCGTAGAGCGCGGGGCGCAACAAGTCATTCATGCCGGCATCCACCACAATAAACCGCTTTCGCCCGCTATCCTTCACATAAAGGACTCGCGCTAAGAGAACACCTGCCTCGGCAACCAGTGCCCGGCCGGGCTCAAGGATCAGCGTGTAAGGCGTTGCGCGCATCCGGGCGACCAGCTTCGCCGCGAGGCGCGGCACATCCAAAGGCGGTTCGTTGCGGTAGCGGATTCCAAAGCCTCCGCCGAGATCCACGAATTCGATTCGAATTCCTTCTTCGCCAAGCGCATCGGCAATTTCGAGGATCTCGCCGAGCGCTCGGAGGAAGGGCGCCGCGCTCAAGATTTGCGAGCCGATGTGACAGGCGATGCCGCGCACAGTGAGATTTTTCGAGGCGGCGGCTCGGGGGTAGAGCGCGAGCGCTTCCGCGCGCGGAACGCCAAACTTATGGATGACGCGCCCGGTCGAGACGTAGGGGTGCGTTTCGGCCCGAACGTCAGGATTCACACGCAGGGCGATCGGCGCGCGCCGGCGAAGGTGGCGCGCCCGCGCTTCGACCAGCTCCAGTTCGCCCGCCGACTCCACGTTGAACATCAGGATCCCGGCGCGAATCGCCCGGTCCACTTCCTCCACCGTTTTCCCGACGCCCGAATAGACCACGCGATCTGGCCGCGCGCCCGCCTTCTCGAGCCGCGCCAGCTCCCCGCCCGAAACAATGTCAAATCCTGCGCCGGCCCGGCCGAGCAGAGACAGGATGCTGAGGTTCGAATTGGCTTTCACCGAATAGCAGACGAGGTTCGAAATCGCCGTCAGGTCCCGCTTGAGGCGGCGAAAATTTCCGAGAATCCCTCGAGCGCTGTAAACGTAGGTCGGAGTGTGGAAACGCCGAGCCACGGCCTCAAGCGCGACCGATTCACAAAAAAGCCGCCCCGCGCGGTAATAAAAGTTTCGCATTGTTGAATTACGGATTAAAGGCCAGGCTCGGCCGGCCCGGAACCAGGCTCTCCAAACTACCGCACGCGGACGAGCACCAAGGTCTGGTCGTCGCGCCGCGGCCTGCCATCCTCGAACCGGCCGATCTCGGCAAAGAGCCAGTCCGCGATCTCGGGAAGCGGGCGGGCTGCGCTTGCGGCCAGAAGGCCTTCGAGCCGGCGATTGCCGAACTCTTCGTGCGCGGGATTGGTCGCCTCGGATACGCCGTCAGAGAAAAGCGCCAACAAGTCGCCCCGCTCGAGCGCCAGCGCCGTTTCCTGATAGTCCACGTTCGCGAGCAGCCCCAGCGGCACGCCTTCAACGCGAATCGCTTTCGTGCGGCCGCCTCGCACGAGAATCGGCAAAGGCATGCCCGCATTGGCGAGGCGCAGGGTCTTAGTCTTGGGCTCCCAGACGCTAAAGGCCAGGGTAATAAAATGGCTGTCAATCTGGCGCTCTAGCAGAACCCGGTTGAGCTTGCGCAGCATCTCGGGCGGAGGAAGCTTCTCGGGGGTGAGGCTGCGCAGGATGCCGCCGGCCATGGCGCCAAAAAGGGCGGCCGGCGCGCCCTTGCCGCTGACGTCGCCGATCGCGATGACGTGCCGGTCACGCCCGTAAGCCAGAAAATCGTAAAGGTCGCCGCCGAGCTCGCGCGCCGGGAAAAATCGCACGGCGATTTCCAGGCCCGGAATCGCGGGGTTGGGCGCGGGCATGAGATGGCGCTGGATTTCGCGAGCCCGCTCGAGGTCGTTTTCGAGGCGGGCTTCGCTTCTCGCCACGCGCTCGTAGAGACGGGCGTTCTCGATGCTCACGGCCATCTGCGGCGCCAGCGTCGAGAGAATGCGCACGTGCTCTTCGGTGAAGTAATTCAACTGAGGGCTTTCCAGGTCCACGACACCGATAACCTTCCCGCCGTACTCGAGCGGAACAACCAATTCGGAGCGCGTCTCGGGATTCGACTTCACGTAGCGCGGGTCTTTTTGAACGTCCCCGACCACGATCGTCTTGCGGCTCGCGGCGGCCGCGCCCACGATGCCCTCGCCTCGGCCGAGGGAACACTTGTCGGGCATCCGCTCGTCGCGGCGGAGCGATATCACGGCATCGAACGTGCCGGTCCGCTCGTTGGCCAGCATGATGCCGAAGCGGTGGTAATCAATGAGCCGTTTGACGAGCGTGCCAATTTTGCGCAACAGCTCCTCGAGCACGAGCACGGAGCTGAGCTCGCGGCTGATATCGTAGAGCAAGGCGAGGGTCTTGGCCTGGCGGACGCTGCGGCGATAGAGCCGGGCGTTTTCGATGGCGCTGGCGATGCGGCTCGCGAGAAGCTCGAGCAGGTTCTGGTGTTGTTCCGTGAAAAAATCCGGCGCGGCGGCCTCCAGGTCCATCACGCCCACGACGCGGCCTTTGACGATGAGCGGCACGGCGAGCTCCGAGCGCATGGCCGCGAGCGACTCGATATAAGACGGATCGTTGCGCACATCATTCAGGAGCACAGTTTTTTTCAGCTCCGCCGCGCGGCCCACAATCCCTTCACCCAATTTGACACGCAGCGAGTTGACGATTTTTTCCGGATGCCCCTGGCTGAAGCGGATGCGCAATTCGCGTGTCTTCTCGTTGAGAAGCAGGATGGCAAAGATGTCGTAGTCAATCGCCCGTTTGACCGTCTCGGCGATGCGCACCATGAGCTCGTCCAGGTCAAGCGTCGAGTTGATGCGCTCGGTGGCCTCGAGCAGCAGGGTCAGGACTTCCGTCAGCTCCAGCGGGCGGGAGGCGGGTTGAAGAGTTTCAGGCATGGGCCGACAGTGAATTATTAGATGCGGCGCGGAGACGGGCGACGCGGCAAGCACCCGTAGCGCCAACGTCTCGCTGGCTCATTTGCCGGCTCGATGGCGATGCCGCCGGGACGGCGGCGCTACCGTCGGCACCCGTAGCGCCGGCATCTTGCCGGCTAAGCTCGCGCCGGGGTGAGCCGCCTTTGAGCCTCTTCCAAAATGGAAACCGTGGAGGTCGTGCCGAGGCGCGACGCACCCGCGCGGAGCATTCCGAGGGCGGCGTCCAGCGTCCGGATGCCTCCCGCGGCCTTCACACCGATGCCGGGGCCGACCGCCGAGCACATCAACCGCACGTCGGCGGCGGTGGCGCCGGTGGGCGCAAATCCCGTCGAAGTTTTCACGAAGTCGGCGCCGGCGCGCTCCGCTCGACGGCAGGCTTCCACTTTTTCATCGTCGGTCAGATAAGCCGTCTCGAGAATCACTTTCAGCAGGACGCCCGAGGGCTTCGAAATCTCCACGACGCCGCGAATGTCGGCTTCGAGGCGTTCATATTCCCCCGACTTCAGCGCGCCGATGTTCAAGACCATATCCAATTCCTCGGCGCCCGCAAGGATGGCGGCTTCGGCTTCGCAGCGCTTCGCCCGAGTGGTCGTGGCGCCGAAGGGGAAACCCACCACCGTGGCGGTTTTCACTCCGGTGCCGTGAAGCAGGGACCGCGCCAAGGGCACCCATCCCGGATGTACGCACGCCGTCGCCGTCTTCCACTGTTTCGCCTCCTCGGCGAGTTTCACCATGTCCTCGCGTCGGGCGTCAGGCCGCAAGCAAGTGTGGTCTATCAAACCTGCCAACGCGTCAAGCTCTATGCGTAACGGCGCCTCGTGCGGTTGGGCGCCATCCATGGCATCCAAGACCCTTCCCACTTCTTCGCGCCTCAATACGACCACGGCCATCGCACAGCTCCCGAGAGCGAATCCTCGCACATTGGGTTGTAGAAACGAGCTGCTCGGACGATTATTGTAGCATAGGAGGTGATTTGACCCGTGCGGCGAACAGGCCAGCCCGTGGGCCCGATTCTCAATACGCTAATTTTTACGATCCTCATTCCAGGAACGGTTACAGTTTTTTACGAGCGGCGGAACGCCTGCAAGATGTCGCGACTGCGGACTACTATATAATGGCGGCGGGTGTTGATTCTCGCCTTCGATACCACGAACGAATTCGGCGGAGCGGGTCTCTATCAGGATACTCGTTGTCTCGGTGAATTCCCGACTCCCGCGCCGAGGGACACATCGGAGCGGGCGAGCTATTCCGTAACGCTTTTCGAGATGGTCGAGAAGCTCCTCGGCGCGAACCACGCCTCGCTTAGTGACGTGGAGCTATTCGCGGTGGCCAACGGTCCCGGAACGTTCACAGGCATCCGTGTGGGCATCGCCGCTGCGCAAGGATGGGCCCAGGCGTTTGGACGGCCCGTCCTGGGAGTCTCCAACCTTGAAGCGATGGTCGAGGCCGCGCGCCCCGAGACTCAATTCGCCGCCGCATTGCTCGACGCTCGACGCGGAGAGTTTTACCTGGGCGTGTTCGAGCGAGTCGGTGCTTTGGACGGAAATCGCTTAAAGCTTCGAGGCGAGGGCATGGTGTTGAGACCTGAGAACCTCCCGGGGCACTTCCGAGAATTACTGGGACCATCGGCCCGGCTCACATGCGTCGTTCGGAATTATGATCAGGCAGCTCAAGACGTACGACCTTCAATCCCGGAGGGATTCGAGTGGCGAAGGGTTATGGGGACGCTCGTTCCAGCCGTCGCGCGCGTGGCTCTCAAGGCGAGCCGCCGCGCCGAATTACAGTCCCCCGCGGAACTGGACGCCTGCTACATCCGTCGCACGGACGCGGAATTGTCCGTCGGCTGACGGACGGGCCTGACGGGCCCATTCCATCGCATGCGCATCCGTTTTTTTGAAAAGGAAGACTTGCCGGCCATTCTCGCGATACAAAAGAAGGCTCCACAAGCCGCTCAATGGCAAGCTCACGACTACTCCCGATTGGCTGTCCTTCCCGGCGGAATGATTCTTGTGGCGGATCTTGAAACCGTGACGCCGCGCAAGGTCCTGGGTTTTGCCGCGTTTTACCGCGTCATAGATGAGGCGGAGATTCAAAACCTGGCGGTTGACCCCGAACACCTCCGCCAAGGCGTTGCAAGAGCCTTGCTCGAACAAGCCAAACAGCGGCTACGCGGGGCTGGAACGAAACGCTGCTTCCTCGAAGTGCGCGCGGGAAACAAGACCGCCCTCGAACTTTATTTCTCCGTGGGGTTCGGCTTGTACGCGCGCAGGAAAAACTATTACCGTAACCCGCCCGAAGACGCGCTCGTTCTTTGCCTTGAACTATTTCCCCCAGCCGTCGGGCCTTGAGTTCGAAATGCCCCGGGACCTCCAAGCCGCGCCGATTGTGCAATAGCTCAAAAGGCTTCCCAACCCGTGCGGCCATTGCACGAGGCCGTGCGACTCTCCCCATCAGACTTCCCTTCAGGATGTTCTGCCTGCGACTCCGGTGATCGCAACCTATTGATTCGGCGGGAGTAGGCTTTGCAACGTGAGTCGGAACGGGTTTGGCACCCTGACTGCACCTGCAAAGGGGCGTAAGCAAATTCATACGGAGGTTTTACACCCATGAAAAGGCTTCTCACATTAGTTTCAACTCTGGCTGTCGCCGCGGCGCTTTCTGCTCCGGCGTTTGCTGCTCGCCCCCAAGCAGGCAAGAAAGACCCGCAAACGGCGGCCGTGACCAAGAGCCAGAGCAAATCGAAGGGGAAGACTCACGCGGCACACTCCAAGAAAAAGGGCACGACCGAAGGCAAGAGTAAGGGCCAATAAAGCACGAAGCTCGGCTCGGGCAATTAAGCACCCGGAAGCTCGTCCCCGCCTTGCGGAACCCCGCGTGGCTAGACCTGAGAGACCCTCGGCAATCCGTCGGCTAACGGACTGGGGGTCTTCTCATTTCTCTCTCGCACCCTCCTCGTCCGCCTCTCCTGAGTTTACAGCATGGTTAGGACAATCTAAGTAACCGCGGTCGAAACCGGCTTGAAGCCCCCGCCCTGGTGTGCTAGGCTCCAGCCATGGAGCATCTTACCCAAGGGTGGCGCACACCCATGAGCAGCATTGCCGAGGCCGTCCGGGAGCAGTTGATCGCCAACAATTCGGAATTCCAACGGCTGCGAGAAGAACACCTTCGCTACTCTCAGCGGCTCGAGCAATTGTCCCCGAAGAATCATTTGACCGACGAGGAGCAGCTCGAGGAGAT
>QHZO01000026.1:76403-82732 GCA_003224695.1 Acidobacteriota bacterium | reverse complement strand
CTTGCCGCTCATCGAGTGGTTGAAGAAGCGCGATTTCCGCGCCATGTTTACGGTTTTCAACCTCACCAATCGCCTGAATCCGCGCGATGTTTATGCCAACGTAGATTCCCCAAACTTCGGACATTTCGTGGGCTTTCAGCATCGCGTGTACGACCTGGCGTTTGACGTGGTTTATTAAGCCCCGCCCTGCCGCGATAAAATCTCCTCGAAAGGTAGTGTCTCAATTTGATCATCTTGAAGCGGCGGTCTATGACCGCCGACGTTTCTATTTAATCATTTCGGCGCTCATCGAGCGCCGCTACAGCAAACCGAAACACGACCCCTCGAAGCTCCGTCTGCCTTTGCGCGTGGCATAATCCCACAGTCCGAAATGCGCCGCGAGCGGCAGCCCCTTCGCGCGCGGCTGCGAGCGGGAGGTGCGTCGTGGCCGAAATGCGAACCTTGCTGTGGGACGTGGGCGGAGTGATCCTGTCAAACGCCTGGGACCTTGACTCCAGGCGGCGCGCCATCGAACAATTCCATCTCGAACGCGATGAATTCATCGAGCGACACGAGCTCGTAGACGGCGACTTGGAAGAAGGCCGCATCACCCTTGACGAATATCTCGACTGGGTCGTCTTCTACTGCCCCCGCGGTTTCTCGCGCCAAGCGTTTCGCGAGTTCATGCTGGCGCAATCGGAGCCCAAGCCCGACTCTCTCGGGGTGCTCTCGGCGCTCGCCCGCTCGGGGCGCTACCGAATGGCCACGCTCAACAACGAATCGCGCGAGCTGAACCTCTACCGCATCGAAAAATTTCGCTTGCGCGACTATTTCCAGGACTTCTTCAGCTCCTGCTACCTTGGCCTGCGCAAGCCCCGCCGCGAAATTTACCGGCGCGCGCTCGATATAACTCAGACCCCGCCCGACCAGTGCGTCTTTATTGACGATCGAAAATTGAACGTGGAATGCGCCGCGCTTTTGGGCATGCTCACCATTCACTTCCAGTCGGCCGAGCAATTGAAGGCGGACCTGCGCCAGCACGGCGTGGAAGCGTAGGGACGGCCAGCCGGGTCCCCTCTATTGGTTTTTCCATTCTTCCCAATCCTTCATGGTCGCTTTCACCATTACTTTCGAGGCGTCGTGCAGCCAGTGGGCGGGTCGGCGCGCCAGGTCGCGCCGGACATGGGGAATTGACTTGCGGCTGCCCCAGTGGACGTTTGCCGTCTCCCAACCCATGGCGTGAAGCAGACGCGTCTCGTCGCGTTGTTTCGGCATCGCCTCGAGCTCAATCCGCGTGCAGTGGGGCGCGAGCCGCCGCACGATCCAGCAGCCTCGCAGTCGGACGAACGGGTCGAGCACGCGCTCGGCCCGCGTCATGATCTCCTGGTAAAAAATCTTCGGCGAGCCCTTGCCGCCGCTTGCCCAGGTGCAGGCCGAAGGAACTAGCGCCTTCGCCTCGCGCGCAACGAGTCCTCCGCGCCACTCGGCCAGCGCCACGTAGCGCTCGCGGCCCAGGCTGCCCAGCCCCGCCACGCGATGCGCCAGCCGGTAACGAAGCCCCTTTTCCGGCAGCAGCGATTCGATGCCTTTTCTCGCGCCTTGGGGAATTTTCTTTCTCAGCGGCGTAAGGCTCTGCATCTTTCCCCAAAAGTGGACCGGGTCGCGCAGCACACCCGTGGCCGCCTGCCGCAGCCAGCCGTGCTCCTCCTCGAGAACAAACGGCTTTCCGCCTTCTTTGAGACAACCGGAATAACCTTCGAGGATCGCCTCGCAGGCCTCTTCGTTTTTGACGGACAGATTATGGGCGGCAATGGCCAGGTGCGCGCTCGCCGCCAGGCGCACCAGGTCGAGGGTGTAAGGAAGCGGATAGGCTTCGTCGAAATCGTTAATGCCCCACACCATCCTGCCGTCCGCGTCCCGCCAGGTGCCAAAATTTTCCACGTGCAGGTCGCCCACGGCAAGCAGCGCGGGCGCTTTGGCCGCGTCCGCCGCCACTTCCGGACAGAGCTGCATCCAGCGATAAAACGTCGCGCGGAGAAATGGGAACACTTCCTCGGCCATGCTGAGGTGCTTCAAGGCCAAATCCGCTCGAATCAGGCGCGTGTGCCGCCCGAGCCACGCCTCGTATTTCCGAGTTGCGTTTAGGAACTTCATGGTCCGCTGACTTCGGCTATTTCCCCGCGGAGGCCGACGTTTGCGCCGAGGCTCGGGCCGTCGCTTTGGGCGGCGGAGGCAACGGCACGGAGAAGTGTTCATGGACAATCAACCATTGGCCGCCACGCATCTCCCAGATGGCCGTCCAGCGCCCCGCGAGCTGCTGCTTCTCTCCCGACTTCATCACGGCGTCGAGCGTCCAGGTGGCCGTTGTCCACGTCAGGGTTCCGTGCCGATGCACCGCGGCGTCTTCAATGGGCCTGAATTTACCCGAGGAGAATTCCGCGAGCAATTCTTTCGAGCCGTCGGCGTAAGCCTTCCAGCCGTTGTATTTCATCGGCGCCAGGTCGAAATAGACGTTTCCCGCGTCCTGGTCGTAAAACCTGGCCGCGTTCGAAGGGTCAAGCGTGGCCCACGCCTCGAGCACCTGCTGCATGCGCGAGCGGAAATAAGCCGCGTCATAGGTTGTCGCCTTCAGCTGGGCCCGGACCGGAAAAATCCCTCCGGCCAGCGCCGCCACCGTCACTAACCAAAGCACCGGACGTTGATATCGCATCGTTGCCTCCTTCCAGGCCGTGGTTCTCATGCCTGAATTCGGACAGAATATACTCCTTCCTGCGCCGTGATAATAGGCGCGGGGGCCTGGCAGGTCACCAAGCGGCCCCCCAAGCCAGCGGTTCTCTCCGAGAATGACCACCGACGTAGAGGCGTAAGGCCTTACGCCCCTACGCCCCAAGCAAGCGGTTCGGCCCGAAGATCGCCGCCCCGCCACAGGAACTCCAGCGGGCGCCAAAAAAGGCTTGACAAACTCTCGGAATTGCTGTAATTTCTGTATGAACTGAAAGGACAGGAACAATGACGCTCAGTCCGCTCATGCAAAAGTTCATCCTGCACTGGGGCGAGATGGGCACGCGCTGGGGCGTGAACCGCACGGTGGCCCAGGTCCACGCGCTGCTTTACCTGTCGCCCGCCTCGCTCGATGCCGACGAAATCTCGAAGACGCTCTCTGTGGCCCGCTCGAACGTCAGCACCTGTCTCAAGGAACTGCAGAGCTGGGGCATTGTGCGGCCCGTGCACCTGCTCGGCGACCGCCGCGAGCATTACGAGTCGCTCACCGACGTTTGGGAGATGGCGCGGACGATTCTTGAGGAGCGCAAGCGGCGTGAGATTGACCCGACGCTCGCCATGCTCCGCGAATGTATCCAGGAGCTGGAAAGCGCGCCGGCCTCGGAACGCCCCGTGCGCGACCGCATCAGCGAAATGCTCGGCTTCCTCGAAGCGCTCGTGGCGTTTTACGAAGAGGCTCGGCGGCTGCCCGCCCACCGCCTGCGCGGATTGGTCAAGATTCGGAAGAAGCTGCGCCGCGCGTTCGGAAAGAGCGGCGCGTAGCGCGCGGAGGCCGTTCGCGGAAAGATTGCGGGCGCGACGCAGAAAGGAAAGGCCGTGAGCTCACTTCACATTTTCATTCAGGCTGCCGGGGTAGTGCTATTGATCATCGCCGTGGCGAATTGGTTTGTGCCTGCGAAGCTCAACTACGCAGAAAACTTGGCCCGGGTTTCCCCGATCGTCCACCAAGTTTTCGTCATCCATTCTTTTTTCATAGTGCTCGTAGTCGTTGCCTCCGGAGCAGCGTGCCTGTTTCTAGCATCAAGGTTGGTGGCCGTGGATCCGCTTTCGAAGGCCGTTTCGGGGTTCTTCGCCCTTTTCTGGTCGCTTCGTTTTGTGATTCAAATCTACTATGTGGACAGGGGATTCCTGCGGGAACACCTCGTTGGGCACATCGCGTACTCGCTCGCGTGCGCATTCCTTGGCTTGGTCTTTCTCGGCGCCTTCTGGCAGACCCTGGGGTTAGCACAGCTATGAAAATTGCCATAACTGGCGGAACGGGATTTGTGGGCCGGCACTTGGCCAGGCGGCTCATCGTGCGAGGTCACGAGGTCGTACTCATCGCCCGAGGCGTTTACCGGCGCGACCCAGGCGTTCGGGAGCTTGACGGTTCGAAGTTTTTCCCTATCGGCACGGGCAACGAGGACCGGCTGGCCGAAGCTTTTACGGGATGCTCCGCCATCGCCCACTGCGCGGGAATCAATCGAGAGCTCGGCAAACAAACGTACGCGGACGTGCACGTCCAGGGGACGCGAAACGTGGTGAACGCCGCAAAGCGCGCAGGCGTGAGAAACATTCTGCTTCTCAGTTTCCTGCGCGCGCGCCCACATTGCGGCTCCGCCTATCACGAATCCAAATGGCAAGCAGAGGAAATCGTTCGCTCCTCCGGCCTCGAATACACGGTGCTCAAGCCCGGAGTCATTTACGGCCGGGGCGACCACTTGCTCGATCACCTCTCGCATGCGCTCCACACTTTTCCCGCCTTCGCCGCAATAGGGCTACGGGGCACGCGGCTTCGCCCGTTGGCCGTAGACGACTTGACCCGAATCATGGAAGGCGTTCTTTCGGACGGCCGGCTTTCGTACCAGACCGTCGCCGTAACGGGTCCGGAGGAATTGAGGTTGAGCGAAGTCGTCCGGCGGGTCGGCAAGGTCATCGGAAAGCGAGCCTTGATTTTCCCATTGCCCACAGCGGCTCACTATTTTTTGGCGTGGTGGTTTGAGAGGTTGATGGTCATTCCGCTGGTCTCAGTCGCGCAGGTGCGAATTTTGACGGAACAAGTCATTGCGCCTGTCCAGGAATGCCACCCACTTCCCTCGGACCTCATGCCGCGATTGACATTCAACGAGGATCAGATACGTAAAGGGCTGCCGGCCCCGCAACGCTTCGGACTCTCCGACCTCCGGTTGTTTCGGGGTTACCGCGCCCTCTCGCCTAGGCGCTGACACTGCCGCGAGGCAACGAAAAATTCGAGAGGTAAACATTATGACCTTTGGGTTTTCGAGCCTCTGGCGATGGGACGGGACGGTGGACCGCGGCTTCTACGCGCTGGTCGGCGTCGCAGGCTTCGCGCTCAAGCACAACCTGGACCGTTTCATCGCCACACTGGTTTTCCACCGCAGTTGGGGCATTTTTAATTATTGGATTCCGCCCGTCCGGGTCATGCACTTGGCTTCCCTGTCCCACTCCGACATGGTTTTTCTCGGCAGCATGCTCGCGCTGGCATTGCCGTTTATCCGGGTTGGCGTCGCGCTCACACTCCGCCGACTGCGGGCCATCGGCTTGCCACTTTGGCTGGTGGTCTTCTTCTTTGCACCGGTGCTCAATCTGCTTTTCTTTCTGCTTCTGAGCACGCTTCCATCGCGGGCGCCGAAAGGGACCGCGTTGCCTCCGGCTCGGAGCGGGCCGCGGAAAAGTCTGGACCGCTTCATTCCGAACCACATTGTCGGCAGTGCCGCGATGGCCGTGCTCCTCACCGCGATCCTGGGCGTCGCCACCGTCGGTTTCGCAACCTTGCGAATGCCCGTTTACGGCGTTGGCCTGTACGTGGCCCTTCCCTTCTGCTTGGGTCTGCTTTCTTCGCTTATTGACGGCTATCACCACCCGCGAAGCTTCGTTCGCTGCCTTGCCGTTTCCGCCATTTCAGCAATTCTGGTTGGCGCGGGGCTTGTGGCGATGGCGATTGAAGGCGTTTTTTGTCTCTTCATGGCGCTACCCATCGGAATGGTTCTAGCTGCCATGGGCGGGACGGTGGGCTATTTCATCCAACGCGTTTCGGGCGCCGCGCATCAGGCTCCCGCGACGCTGATGATGATCGCAATCTTTGCGCCCGGCTTCATCCAGGCCGAGCGCGCCGCGACGCCGGAAGCGCCGCTCTACGAGGTCACGACTTCCGTGATGATTCATGCACCGGCGGAACGCGTCTGGCGCGAGCTCGTGGCGTTCAACACGATTGATGAGCCACCCGAGTGGCTCTTCCGCATCGGTATCGCCTGCCCAACCCGCGCGACGATAGCGGGCCGAGGCCCCGGCGCGGTGCGGCACTGTGTTTTCTCGACCGGAGCCTTCGTTGAGCCGATCGAGGTTTGGGACGAACCCCGCCGCCTCGCCTTTCGCGTCACCTCGAATCCGCCCTCGATGACCGAATGGACGCCCTACAAGAGTATCCGCCCGCCGCATCTCGAAGGGTTCCTGGTCTCCGAGCGCGGAGAGTTTCGGCTGACCGCGCTTGGCCCGGACCGCACGCTCCTTGAAGGGACCACGTGGTATCGCCATCACATGCAGCCCGCCGCATACTGGCGCCTGTGGTC
>QHZO01000026.1:75213-76370 GCA_003224695.1 Acidobacteriota bacterium | reverse complement strand
ATCCGGAAGAGGAGGAATCATTCCATGAATCCGAATGAAATCTTTGTGGCCGGGGTGGCGGGAACGGGCTCGACATGTCTGGCCGTGATTCTGTATTTCGCGCCGCACCTGCGCAAGCTGCTGATCGAGCTTTGCGGGACGGCCGAGCGCGCCAACTTCTGGCTGGCGTTTTCGAATGTCATGTTGTTCCTCGTGCCCCTCATCTTTGCGCTCTGGGCTGCGCCAGACCCCGGGCAGGAAGTATCCGCAACCGTTCAAGTGGCCGGACAGCTCAAGTGGGCGTTGGCGGGGCTGGTCACTTCGGTGCTTTCGATGGGGATTGTGCTAAGCGCCTATATTACTCGCCCTCCGCTCCAACCTTGAGCAGGCTGCGCGGCGTTTCGCGGCTCCCTTGTGCGGTCGAGACAGAGGAAGGAATTTCGCGCAAAATGCAAAGCCGCCAAGGCGCAGAGGACAAGCGCCATAAAGAAAACTTACTCCGGCGGCTCGGCTTTTTGTTCCTGGGCTGTGCGGCCGAGGATCCCGGCGCGGATGGTTTCACGGCGGCGCGCGGCTGCGTCGCGGGCCTCGCGATAAAGCGCCATTTCCTTCTCGGCATCGCCGACGCGGCCGAGGCGGCGATACGCGAACGAGAGCTGATAGTGGGCGACGGGATCTTGGGCATCGAGCTTGACGGCGGCCTCGAGCGGTGCAACAGCCTCCTCGGCCCGCCCGGCGGAGACCAGCGATTTCCCGAGACCAATTTCCGCATCTGTGAATTCGGGGTCGAGCTGGACCGCGCGCGAGAAGTGTTGGATGGCATCGTTCCACGCCCGCGCCTGCCGCGCCATCTCGCCGAGCTCGTATTCCGACGGCGCGCTTCGGGGGTCCACCTTCAGCTCCTCGTCGAATTCCTTGCGCGCTTCCTCGAGCGCATTCTTGACCGATGGATCGGCCTGAAGCAACCGGCCCAGGCGATAATGAATTCCCGCGAGGCGCGGGCTCATTTCCAAAACTTTGCGGTATTCCCCTTCCGCGTCGGCAAGCTTGCCCTGAAGCTCCGCGACTTCGGCGCTCATCTGATGCGCCCGGAGGGAGCCCGGCGCGGTCTCGAGCAAGCGTTCCGAGGCGCGCGTCGAGAGATCGGAATAAATGTGGCTCGTGTAGTACAGCACGTC
>QHZO01000026.1:64026-75202 GCA_003224695.1 Acidobacteriota bacterium | reverse complement strand
CAGAGCGCTCCGGCTGGTTCGAAGTCATTGAGCATCGCAGGGCATCAAGACCGAGCGCCCGTTTCAGGCGCTGGTCTTCGAGGCGTGGGTAGTCTTTTTCGAGATAAGGGCGCGCCTCCTCGCACTTTCCCGCCTCGGCCAAACTCGCCCCGAGGAAGTAATGGCTGGGGGCGAGCGTGGGCTTAAGCTTGAGTGCTTGGGCGAACTCGCGTGAGGCTTCGAGCGCCTGCCCATTTGAATAAAACGCGAGGCCGAGGTCGGAATGCAGTTCCGCAACTTGCGGCGCCCGCCGCAAGGCCTCCTCGAAGGCGGCAATCGCCGAGGGGAAATCGCCGCGGCTCATCGCCTCACGCCCCTGGGCCACCCGCTGCGCGAGCTCGGTCGAGTTCGCGGGGCTTGGGGCGTTCACAGAGCGATTTTGTCCAGCCAGGCGGAATACGGTTAAGAGCGTGAGCGTCAGGACCACACCCAGGCGCGACAGAAATGTTCGAGCGCCGAACTCTCTCATCATTTTGAAGAATAGATGGCACGGCGGGTCGAGTCAAACGTCTGGGCGGCCATGGCCGCGCGCTCCCATGCTACAATCGTTATGCTCGGCACTTGGAAACGGCGGCTGCCGCTGCTCCACAGACTGCAAACGGCGACGGAATGAACCATCAAAACACTGCGAAGACAGTTTCCCCTCGCGACGCCTACGCGAGCTACATTGCCGATTTGAACCAGGTCCTCCAAGCGTTGCCGCTTGAGGCCGTCCGCCGCGCCGTGGATATTCTCGAAGAAGCCTACCGCACTGACCACACCGTGTTCCTGTTCGGCAACGGCGGAAGCGCCGCGCTTGCCTCGCACCTCGCCGCCGACCTCGGCAAGGGCACGCACGTACCCGGCCCGGCGACCATGGTGGGCGTGAAGCGCCTAAGGGCTTTGGCCCTCACCGACAACGTCCCCCTGATGACCGCCTGGGCAAACGATTCGGAATACGAGCGAGTCTTCGCCGCGCAGATGGAGAATTTCATCGCCGCCGGGGACGTTGCCTTCGGTATTAGCGGGAGCGGCAATTCGCCAAACGTGCTGCGCGCGCTCGAACTCGCGCGTGAGAAGCGGGCAAAGACAGTGGGCCTGGTGGGCTGCGGCGGCGGCAAGATGAATGCCTTGCTCGACTGCGCCATGATTGTTCCTTCCGACCACATGCAAAAAGTAGAAGACGCACACTTGATCCTCTGCCACTTGATTTTCCTGGATTTCAAATCGCGAATAGAGGCTGCGGCTGGAAATTAGTAGGCCTCGGCCGTAGCGCGTCTCGCGAAGCCCCAAGAAGCGACTAGCAATCCACGTTGAATCGTGACATACTTCCTTCTGTGTCCGCTCCCCATAAATAGGGCAATTCTCGTGCAGGAGGCTTGAGATGAGTCTATCCAGAGGTGCGCTCTGTCCGTGGCTGTCGGGTTGGCTGCTTGGGCTGATGGTGGCTGTCCCTGTTTGGGCGGCCGGGCCTCAACGGGACAAAGCCAATTGGGACAACCTTAAAGAGCTTGTGTCTGGCCAGGAAATCCAGGTCGTGCTGAACGACGCAAAATCCTATCGGGGTAAGTTCCAAAGTGTAAGCGACGAAGGGCTCGTGGTCAGCTTGGCGACGGACGAGCAAACGTTTACCAAACAGAGCGTCCTCCGGGTTTCGAGCAAGGGCCAAGGCCGTCGCGGGCGGAACATTGGCATCGGTGCCTTGATCGGAGTGGGAGGCGGCGCGGCAACTGGCGCAGCAATAAATCCGATTTCCTTAACCACTCGAGGAGAGACTGTCGCTATTGGCATGGTGGCACGGTAAGACAAGCTAAATCACCAAGGGAGAGAAGGTCGGAAGAATCCGCCGAGAAATGAAGAGGCGAATTGGGAATCGCCCCACGTCTATTCCACGGTCACGCTTTTGGCGAGGTTGCGCGGCTTATCCACGTCGCAGCCGCGCAGCACCGCGCAGTGGTAAGCAAACAGTTGCAGCGGAACGACCGTCAATAGCGGGGCCAAGATTTCGTGGTTATGGGGGACTTCAATAACTTCGTCAACCAAAGAGCCGAGCTTGGAGTTCCCAGCGGTGGTGACCGCAATGATCCGCCCCTCGCGGGCGCGAATTTCCTGCATGTTCGACAAAATCTTTTCGTACGACCCGTCTTCGGGAACCAGAGCCATGGTCGGAAACGAGGGATCAATCAGCGCGATGGGACCGTGCTTCATTTCGCCCGCGGCGTAGCCTTCCGCGTGGATGTAGGCAATCTCCTTGAGCTTCAGCGCCCCTTCGAGCGCAATCGGGTATTGGTATTTGCGCCCAATGTATAGGAAATCAGACGCGGTGAAGTATTTCGCCGCCAGCCCGCGGATGTGCTCCGACTGCTTCAGGATTTCGCGAATCTGGCCCGGAATCTGTTCCAGGCCACGAAGTAGCGAGGCGCCCTCTTCATAAGAGAGGTCGCGCCCCCGGCCGACGAGCAACGCCATGAGCGTGAGAATGGTGAGCTGCGACGTGAAAGACTTGGTCGAAGCAACGCCCACTTCGATGCCGGCGTGCGAATAAACTCCGGCGTGCGTCTCGCGCGCGATCGAGCTGCCCACAACGTTGACCAGGCCCAATACCAGCGCTCCTTTGCGCTTGGCCTCGCGCAGCGCGGCCAAGGTGTCCGCAGTCTCACCCGACTGGCTGATGGCGAGGACCACGGTATTTTGGCGCAGGTTGAGTGTTCGATAGCGGAACTCCGAAGCCAGCTCTGTCTCCACCGTCAAATCCGTCAACGCCTCGAAGACGTAGCGGCCAAAAAGGCCGGCATAGTAGCTGGTTCCACAGCTAATAATGATCAGGTGGCGCGCGGAGGCCAGCCGGTCCATCACCGTCTCAAGCCCGCCAAGTTTCGCGACACCCTCGGAATGGCGGATGCGCCCGCGCAAAGCGTTCTCCACGGCCTCCGGCTGCTCGAAAATCTCCTTTAACATGAAGTGCGGAAACTCACCGCGCTCCATGGTTTCGGGGGCGGTCTCGAGCGCCGTTGTGCTGCGCGTCACGGATTTGTTCTCGAGCGTCGTGATGTTGAACTTGCCCGGCTCAAGACGCGCCACTTCGTTATCCTCGAGGTAGACGACTTGATCGGTGTGCTGGGCGAGCGCCGAGGCGTCGGAGGCCGCCAGCGATTCGCCTTTGCCGATGCCAAGCACGATGGGACTGCCCCGCCGCGCCACCACGATCTCGCCGGGCGGCTTTCGACCAAATGTGCGAGGACTTCCGTATCGGTTTCAGAACGGAATTTGTGCTCTTCGCTCACCAGCCGCCGCTTGAGCGCGAGGTAGTTTTCAATAATCCCGTTGTGGACAAGGAAGAGCTTGCCCGAGCAGTCGCGGTGGGGATGGGAGTTTGATTCGCTCGGCTTCCCGTGCGTCGCCCAGCGGGTGTGCGCGATGCCGACGCCGCCTGGAGGTTCCTCACTCCGGACGCGCGCTTCGAGCCCCGCCACCTTGCCGACCGCACGCGCCAAGTAAGGGGGCTTCGGCCCGTCGAGAATCGCAATTCCGCTCGAATCGTAGCCGCGATACTCGAGCCGCTTCAGCCCTTCAATCAGAATCGCGCGCGCATTCTGCTGCCCAACGTAGGCGACGATTCCGCACATGCCCTGTCAAACCTCTCACATCTTGATCGGACGGAAGGCAAGCCGCCTTCAAAAACCTCGGAATCCATTATGAAAGATTTCCGCTCAAAAGCCCATAATGAAGTCGCTTCGGTTACATTCTGTTCTTAATATGTCGCTGAGCCATCGCAGCCGTCGGGGGGCACACGGCGAGCAGCCGAATAGGTCAACTACGCTTCCAGTGCAACCATGCGCCCTCGTGCGTCACGCTTGAAAGGCCCATGGATCCTTTGAGCTCAATCGAAGATCGGAACTGGCCCTGTTCCCTTGGCAGTTAACATACGCGCTTGACTTTAATATTCTTGTCCTATACCCTCTGTCTGCTCACCGGACAACTAGCGCCGGATTAACCTGAAAATTAAGAACGGAGGTTGTCTTTATGAAGCCCAGAGGCCCATTCTGCGTCTCCCTAAGTGTGTTGTTGCTAGGCGCGGCAAGTCTTCTTGCTCAAGAGGCGAAGCCCCGGCTGTCCGCGCCGGGGGCCGCGGTGGTGAACCCCGATCCAGCCGGGGGACGTGCGCAGGCGGTGGTGCCGCGGTTCATCAAGTTTTCCGGGACACTCGAGGACATGGCCGCGAAGCCCATCGTGGGCGTGGCGGACGTGACCTTTGCGCTCTACACGGAAGAAGCCGGCGGGACGGTGCTTTGGTATGAGACGCAGACGATTGAGACCGACGCCTTGGGCCGCTACACGGTGCTCTTGGGGGCGATGCACGCGGCGGGGGTGCCGGTGGAATTGTTCACCTCGGGCCAGGCGCGCTGGCTGGGCGTGGGAGTGGGCAACCTGCCGGAGACGGCGCAAGGCGGACGAGTGCTGTTGGTGAGCGTGCCGTATGCGCTGAAGGCGCAGGATGCGGAGACCTTGGGCGGGAAGCCCGCTTCGGCATTCATGCTGGCAGCGAACTGTAGCGGCGATGTGTCATCGCCGAGCTGTCAAGCAACGGGTGGCTCGCCGGCGAGTCCCGCTGCGCCGGGCGCTGCCACAGCGAATCTGGCCGGCACGAAAGGCAAGACGGGTCCGAAGCCGCTCTCCGTTCCGATCAGCACCGCGACGAATTTTACGGACTCGACTACAAACCAGGTGGTTTTTATCACGCAGAGCGGGACCGGATATGGTTTAAGGGTTGCGGCGCCTATGAACACTGCGATCCTGTCTCAGGCGACGGGGACAACCGGCACAATTTACGGCGTGCGCGGCGAGACAGCAAGCGGCGCCGGGGCGGGGTTGTTCGGGAACAATACTTCGACGACGGGCACCGCGTACGGGATGTACGGGCAAACGAGCAGCACGAACGGGGTGGCATTGGCGGGGCGGGCGGCGGCGACCAGCGGTTCGACGGTAGGCATCTCCGGCGTCGCGAATAGCACGGGCGGGATAGGCATCAACGCTCAAGTCACAGCAACCAGCGGCAATACCACGGGCTTGTTTGCCAAGGTTAACAGCTCCACCGGCATCGCGGCCGTCATTGACAACGCCGGCGGCGGCAAAATCCTGAGCGCCCGCCATAACGGCGCTGAAAAATTGAGCGTGGATGGCAGCGGCAATCTGACTGCGGCTTCGGTGGGGGCTGTAACAACTTCGAGCGGCGCGACAGCATTGTCGGCGCAGGCAACTGACCTCGGCACCGCGAACACGGGCGTCAGCGGCGTCGCCAACGGTCTGAACGGAACCGGCGTTTTTGGTCAAGCCTTGAACGGGGCAGGAGCCACGGGCGTATGGGGAATCAGTTCGACCGGTCTGGCAGGAGAGTTTAGCGGTAACGTCAGCGTCAGTGGCAATCTCTCCAAATCGGGAGGCTCGTTCAAAATTGACGACCCCATGGATCCCGCGAATGCGTATCTCTATCACTCCTTCGTCGAATCGCCCGATATGAAAAACATCTACGACGGCGTTGCGACCCTCGACGGCAATGGTGAAGCGGTGGTCAGCCTGCCCCGCTGGTTCGAAGCGTTGAATCGCGATTTTCGATACCAGCTGACTTGTATCGGCGGATTCGCGCCGGTTTATATTGCAAAGGAAATTACGGATAACCAGTTCAAGATCTCGGGGGGCAATGCCGGCATGAAGGTGTCGTGGCAGGTGACTGGGACGCGTCAGGATGCATGGGCCAACGCCCACCGCATTCCGGTGGAGGTTGAAAAGCCCGCGAACGAGCGCGGTCATTACCTGCACCCGGAGCTTTTCGGTCATCCGGCCCAAGATGGCGTGGAATGGGCCCGGCATCCCCAGGCTATGCGTAGGGTCTATCAAGCCGGCAAAACAAAGTAATAAGCGAGGCGCGACCATCCCTGCATCGTGATCAGGGAGCGCCCTGAGGAGGACTCGATATGAAGCGACTGATATTCCAAGTGTTGTTGGGGACTGCCGCGGTCCTGGCCTGCGCGACGCTCGCGATGAAGGGGGGAGAGAAGGCGTCCGCGCGGAAGCATTCAAAATTCAAGGTCATTCATGTGACCCCTCACGGCATCGCTCCGACGGCGGAGAATTTGGCGTTGGTTTCTCATCTCTCGGTCCTCGGTGCGACCATTCCGCTCTGGAATTACAGCGTCGTCGCTTACGATGGCGCGACGTATAGCGGGACGATCGTGGGACGAAACCCTTTCTTCCACGGTCACCGCACAACGACCATCCCGACGTATTTGGTGCCGGTGAAATTCACGTTTGCGGACACCAATGAGGTCTTTGATCCCACCGCGGCGGATCCCTGCATCAGCAACAGCACCGTGGACAGCTTGGTGCTCGCGTCCCCCATCTTTAAGACTTCTGATTTTGTCATGAACGGAGTGGATGTAGGCACCGCGCAGTATCTCGACGCCTTCGAGCGTGCCAGCTTCTGGTCGGAAGTGGGCGGAACACCATACCACACGGTTTTCACCGCCACTCCCACGGTGCTCCCCGCCGTCAGCGTCACCGTGCCCACACTTAACGGCTCGACCTTCAACAAGAGCATTTTCGGCGGCTGCCGCGATATGGGAAAAATGGATATCGCTTGGTGGGAGAACTATCTTCAAACGACCATTCTCCCGAGTCTGGCCGGACAGGGAGTCGGGCCCACCAATTTTCCCCAATTCGTATTCGACAGCGTGGCTATGACGATTTCCGATCAATGCTGCGCCCTCGGATATCACAGCGCTTTCATCAACGGAAGCGGCAACCTTCAGACTTATTCCGCGAACGACTTCGACACATCGTTGGCGTTCGGGGGAATTGATATCGGTGCCATGAGCCACGAAGTCGCCGAATGGATGGACGACCCAGTGGGCACAAACCCCACGCCCGCGTGGGGGGCTGAAGGGCAGGTGCCGTCGGGGTCATGCCAGAGTAATCTCGAAGTCGGCGATCCGTTGTCTTCGCCACCCACGAATCCCTTCTCGGTATTGCTCAGCGGGCACACTTATACGCTGCAAGAGCTTGCCTTCTATTCCTGGTTTTATGGCCTCGTGCCATCGCAGGGCGCGGGAGGAAAGTACTCGGACAACGGCACTTTCACGGGCACGGCCATCGCGTGCCCGCCGGGCGGATCAAATTAGCTTCGCTCCGGACCGCTCAAGGTCGAGGCAGAAAACATGAGGGAGGTTTCCATGCTCGGACGTGGCCCAGCTCGAATCCTTTTGGTTTCGGTCTTTGTAGTAGCTCTCGCGGCTCCCGCGGCGGATGCAGACTCCTTGGTCATCGTGACCAGCCAAGCCGGCCAGGCGTCGAATGACTCCGTGCAGTGGTCGCAGCTCGGCGCCGACCAAGCCGTCCTGGGCGCGAGCTTCAGCGCCACCTCGGCGGGCGTGAGGACCGTTTCCCTTTCCCTGGCCGGAGCGAATAGCATCGTTTCGGTGGCTTGCCCTGCTTCTCCATGCAGCTGGCAGGGCGCGAGTTTCGCAGCCGGCGACAGCCTCATTTGGGCCTCCAATTCCGGGAACGGAGGGAATGGGCCGATCACCCTGGCTTTCAGTCCTGGAATCGCTGGGGCGGGCGCCTTCGTTCAGTCGGACGAGCCGGGGCAATTCACCGCCGGGATCGAGGCGTTCAACGGAGCCACGTCGCTCGGCTTTTTCACTCAGACGAGCGACTCGGAAGGCCATGCCATTTATATCGGATTGCAGGATCAGACCGGCGCCAACATCACTTCGGTGAAATTCAGCATCACGAGTTGCGGCTCGAGCGACGCCACCTGCGTGCTCGCCGACTTTGCCTTGGACACAGTTTATCTCGATTCGGTGGCGTCCCTTCCTATCGCGAGCTATTCTCCCCTTTCGGCCTACTTCGGCTCTGAGGCATTGGCAGTAAAAAGCTCTGCGAAGTCAGTGACCCTGACCAATACGGGAGCCTCGACTCTCAACATCACCAGCCATACAATCGCAGGTGCCAATCTGGGCGACTTCACCGAGACTACGACCTGCGGTTCAACCCTCGGCGCCAGCAGCTCTTGCACTTTCTCCTTATTCTTTGATCCCACCGCCACAGGGCCCCGCAAGGCGTCACTCGTTGTAACGGATAACGCCGCGAACTCCCCGCAGTCCATTCCTCTGACGGGGCTGGGTGTGGCGCCAACCGTCTCGCCGGGCGCCTTAACGTTTACAGGCCAAACCGTGGGCACGAGCAGTGCCCCGAAGACCATCACACTCACGAATATGGGCTCGGTGGCGATGAGCCTTTATGAAATTGCGATCCAAGGAACAAACGCGGGCGATTTCTCGAAGACCACGACTTGCGGGGCCTCGCTTGGCGCATCAGCCAGTTGCACGGTGAGCGTGACGTTCAAGCCCACGGCGACGGGAACGCGGACGGCGTCCGTGCTCTTTAGCGACGACGGCGGGGCCAGCCCGCAGGCTGTGACCCTTTCGGGGACCGGGTTGTAGTCAGGGAGGTATGGCCAGCCGAGCCCAAGTCAGGCTTCGACGCTCGTGTGGGCGCGATTTTGGTCCGATGAAACTTCAGGCACTTGCCCAGCGGAAAAGGGCGCGGCGCCTTTCTGTCCGACCGGGGGAAAAATTTTTGCAACCTTTAGCCGCCTCCGCGCGTCGAAAAAAATAACTCAACACAGATGACTACCTGGGGAAGTGGGTAGCGTCTTAGGGCAACCAAGTTACTCACTTCCTCCTTCCTTATAATTTCTTGTTCCTGAGATCGAGCCGGCGAGAGACCGTAAAACGGTTTGCGCGAATCCGCTGTCGCATATATACTCCGGCTTTCAATCGAAACGGATTCCACTCTCCAGAAAGCGACTGTGCCTAAAACCACGGATAGCGAAAAGGCTTCTCTTGCCGCGCCCGTCGAGGATTTCGGGGCGGTTAATCTGGTCTTGGAGGTTGAGGATCTCTCGATCGCCCTGGCCGCTCAGGTCGAGCCGAAGGCCATTGTCCGAACGCTGGTGACACGGCTGGTGGAGCGCTACGGCGTGGCGCTGGCAGGCGTTTGGGTGAAAGACCACGCCACCTCGACGCTTCAACTCAGCGCTCAGGCAGGCCCGCTGCATCCTCCCGCCGGTTGGGAAAAAACGCCGCTCGACGGACCCTTGCTCGGCAAAGCGGTTCGCGAGCACAAGCCGCAGTTGCTCACCGAGAAGGAAGCGGAGGGCAAAGAGTTCCGGGAGTGGGCGCGGGAGAATGGTCTCGCCTTTGTGGCGGCTTTCCCGCTCGGCTATAATTCGGACACCGTGGGGGCGGTGCTGGTTGCCCGAGCAAAGCCCCCCTCGAAAATTCTCCTGGCCTTATTCCGCCTCCACGCCCGCTTGGTCGCCATCGCCCTCCGCGACGCGGAGCTTATTTTCTCGACTCGACAGACGCTCAGCAAGCTGAACATCCTGGTGGAAGCAAGCAAGGCGCTGACTTCCACACTCGATTTGCCGGAGCTGCTCGGCCGCATCCTCGGTGTCGCGAAGACGCAGACGCGCGCTGAGCGCGGGACGCTTTTCCTGGTGGACGAGCGAACGCAGGAAATTTGGTCGCTGATCGCTCACGGCCTGGAAAAACAGGAAATCCGCCTGCCCATCGGCAAAGGCATCGCCGGCCACGTGGCGAAAACCGGCGAAGTCGTGAATATCTCGGACGCCTACGCCGACCCACGCTTCAATCCCGAGGTGGACAAGCGCACCGGCTTTCGCACGCGCAACATTTTGTGCCTCCCCATCCACAACAAGCAGAGCAAGATCATTGCCACGCTGCAATTGCTCAACAAGGAGGGGGGCGCGTTCACTGAAGAGGATTCCGACTTCCTGCTGACGCTTTCCGGCCACATGGCCCTGGCGCTTGAGAACGCGCAACTGCACCAGCAACTGCTCGACAAGGAGCGGATGGAAAAGGAGCTGGCGCTGGCCAGGGGCATCCAGCACAGCCTGCTGCCGGACTCCGCACCCGTGGTCGAAGGATTTGACATCGCGGTTCTCAACGAGCCTTGTTACGCCGTGGGCGGCGATTATTACGATTTCCTGAGCCTTGGCCCGAGGACGCTGCTCTCTGTGGTCGCCGACGTGGAAGGCAAAGGCGTGGCCTCGGCGCTGGTGATGTCGAACCTCCAAGCCACGCTCCGCGCCCTGGTCTTGCACCTCCACTCACTCAATGAGATCGCCGAAAGCCTGAACCGTATGATCTGGAACGACACGCGCGCCGAAAAATATCTGAGCCTCTTCATCGGTCTGCTCGACACCCGCCACAAGTCCGTACACTACATCAATTGCGGCCACATCCCGCCCATCGTCGTCCGCCGCGGTCAAGACCCGATTACGCTGACTGAAGGCGGGATGGTCATCGGCCTGTTTGAGAATCCCCCCTACCAGCGCGGCCAGGTTCTCTTACAGACCGGCGACGTGATGGTGCTCTGCACCGACGGTATCACCGAGTCCATGAACTCGCAGTTCGAGGAGTATGGCGCCCAACGGCTGGCGCGCAAAGTCGCGGAAGTCGCCGACCGCAAGGCCAGCGAAATCGTCGCCGCGGTCCGCGATGACGTCGAGTTTGACCTATCCATGGACCTCCGGCAGCGCGAACGGACTTACCTCCTCCCTCCGAAGCCCTTTGTGGAGCGCGTAGGGGCAATTCATGAATTGCCCCTACGACCTCTCGGCCGGAGTCAATCGGAGGCGGATGGGCTTCCCATCGCCGTGTTTTTTCGTGAGCCAATCTTCGAGATCTTTCTGCAAAGCGGGAAGGTCCACGCGGAAGCTCGCTTCAATTTCGCCGGCGGCGACAGGCAAAGTCTCATCGAAAGCCGAGCGGCCCGTAAAGCTGTGCATGAAAAAGCTGTCGAGCCATTCAAGCGGGCACGGAGCGGCCCCTTCCGGCGCGCCTGCCGGCGATCGAGGCTTCAGGATCTCGACGCGAATCTTGCGCGCAAACAACGTTGGCCACCTCGGACAGCGCCGTCTCTGCGGGTGCACGGCGTAAGCGTTTCTATAACACGGCGCTCCCGCGTGCGCCAGAGCCCATCGAACTCCTCCACGCCGATTTCGCACTCGACCTCACCCTCATCTCTCTGATCCCGCGCGAGGAGCGCTTTGCCCGGCTAAGACCCGAAGAGTGAG